>NZ_AP024235.1:4252840-4561647 GCF_016756315.1 Alteromonas sp. KC3 | reverse complement strand
GGAATAGGGATGACTTTTGGTGGTGACGTCACGCGCTGTGTTTGTGAGCCATTGAAGCTATTGCGATCGTAAGTATGGCGATCGCTATGATCCACCGACGGCGCACCGCGATCATTAGTGGTATACGAACTACCATGATCACTATTTGCAGTATAACCACTACTACCAGGGTTAGTAGGAACTGAAGCCTGGTTTGCACTATAAGAATGTGATGATGAAGGCGGTGCAGAGTGTTGGTTGGACGGCGACGACATCTGCTGCGGCGCACTATTATGAGTATTTACAGACGGTGATGATGGCTGTACTTGAGGCGCTGGCGATGCTCGGTTAACACTTTGACGACTCATTACCTCTAAACGCAGTTGTGGTGCATTGTCACCCGCAAACTCACGAAGAAGCGCCGTAATGTTATTTAAGTACTTATCTCTTACCCAATCGAGTACGAAGCGATTTGGCGCATACAGCGCCACAAATCCATCTTGTTCTTCACAAACAAGCGGTCGTATCCACATACTAAATTGCTGCGTAGGTAATTCTTGGCGCAGCCTTTCAAGACATTGGTTCCACAAGGACATGGTACGTTGCTAGCTCCCGTAACTCGCGTGAAAAAGCCAACCCCATAGATGTCACGTTTGCATAAAAGCGTGAAAATAGCAGGCACCAAAACGCGCCATTAAGAAAATAGCGTTGGAAATGTTGGGTAACAGCGAGAAATTAAATTATCGTTTTATTCGCTGTGGATTATCTTACGTTATCAACATAATGTAAATGGCGATCTTGATCGATCTTAAGGATCAAAATGATAAGGCAATGAATTTAAATAACTTTTGCTTTAGATCAAAACGCTCTATTATGAGAAAACATCTGTCTAAAATACCCTTAAAAATGCGTTAGATCCCCTTGCATTTTTCACTATTATTGTGTTTTTACACAATCTACTGTGGATAACATCAGTGTCACAATCGCGTTATTCACAGCCTAATTGTATAAAAAACTGCTTTATCGATTAAAAAACAGCGAAAATTGTTCACTTATTCGTCCAAAAAGAGAGAATATGCATTGACAGGAGCCCCCGAGATCTCTAGAATTCAGCGTCCTTTTTCGATGGGCTTTTCTGGTGAAAACACCACATTGTTCTGGCAACAGCATAATGTGTTACCAAAAACGCCTATGTTTAACTAAATATAAGTGAGACTTTGGTCATGAAAAGAACATTTCAACCGAGCAATCTTAAGCGCAAGCGTTCTCACGGTTTTCGTGCTCGTATGGCGACTAAAAATGGTCGTAAAGTACTAGCAGCTCGCCGTGCAAAAGGCCGCGCTCGTCTTTCAGCTTAATTGAAAGACGCCAAAGTGGGCGAGAATAAGTTTTCTAGGGAGTTGCGTCTGCTAACTCCCACCCACTTTACCTATGTGTTTGATAACGCAACCCCAGCTGTATCTCCCTCTTTTACAATTCTAGCTCGAAAAAACTCACTTACGTCACCACGTTTGGGTATTACGCTTGCCAAAAAGCGCATCCGAAAAGCCCACGACAGGAATCGCTTAAAACGTTTAGTAAGAGAAAGCTTTCGACTTAAGCAGCATGACCTTCCCAACGTTGATATTATCGTTATCGGGAAATCCGGTGCTGACAACCTTAGCAACCAAGAAGTTTTCGCAACATTGGAAAAGCTATGGAAAAAATTAAACAAGCGTTGCAACAACTCTTAATTGCAGTCCCTTTGGCCTTGATAAAGTGCTATCAATGGTTTATTTCGCCTGTATTAGGGCAACGTTGTCGTTTCCATCCGTCCTGTTCTTGGTATGCTATTGATGCATTAAAAACGCACGGATTGGTAAAAGGCGGTTGGTTATCGATTAAACGCATATTAAAATGCCACCCTTTGCATGCCGGCGGATATGATCCAGTGCCGGAAAAACAACAAAATAAACACTCAAAATAAAGAGACCTGTATGGAATCGCAACGTAGTTTTCTGATAATTGGCCTCGCGCTAGTTAGCTTTTTGCTTTGGCAACAATGGCAAAAAGATTATGGGCCACAGCTAGTTGAGCCAGCCGCGCAAGAACAAACGCAACAAACAGCACAAGGTGCTCCCTCTTTTGAAGATGTGAACAGTGAAGAAGTGCCAAGTGGCGATGCTGCAGCACCTTCTGCGCAAGTAGCGACTGCTTCACAAAACACTAGCCGCATTATTGAAGTTAAAACAGACACGCTAGATTTGCGTATCGATTTACTAGGCGGTGATGTTGTATCAGCAGACTTACTTAAGTTTCCTGTCAAACAAGGTTCAGATATCCCGTACAGCTTGCTTCGTTCAGGAAACGGCCTTTATGTGGCGCAAAGCGGTTTAACAGGTGCGCAAGGTCCTGATGCAGATAAAGTAGTTGGACGTCCTGTGTACAATACGTCTAGCGAATTTTATGAAATGACGGGCGATACGCTCGTTGTGCCGCTAACGTGGAAAAACAGCGCAGGTCTTTCTGTAACAAAGACCTTTACGTTTACAAAGGATAGCTACGAAATTGACGTAAGCTATACGGTTGAAAACGGCACAGCTTCTAACGCGACGGTACAGCCTTACGCGCAACTTAAGCAAGTCATGGCATTTGAAGATGATAGCAACATGTTTATGCCTACCTATCGCGGCGCTGCGTATTCAACAGAAGACGACAGATATCAGAAACTCACATTCGATGATATCGAAGATGAAAATCTTCGCGTAACGACCAAAGCTGGCTGGGTAGGTATGCTTGAGCACTATTTCGTTTCAGCTTGGGTACCGCCTCAAGATGCAACCAATAGCCTGTATTCACGCAATCAAAACAACCGCTACGCTGTCGTAGGTGTACTTGCACCTTCTGCGACCATCGCAGCCGGTGATACGCAAACCCTTTCTTCAACACTTTATTTAGGTCCTAAAGATCAAGACAGCCTTGCGCAAATCGCTCGTGGCCTTGATTTAACAGTGGACTATGGGTTCTTGTGGTGGATTTCAAAGTATCTGTTTGCACTGCTACAATTTTTGCACAGCTTGGTAAATAACTGGGGCGTTGCGATTATTCTTATCACTATTGTTGTGAAAGGTGCAATGTACTGGCTAACTAAAAAGCAATATGAGTCAATGGCGCGCATGCGTAATTTGGCGCCTAAGATGCAGCAGCTAAAAGACCGTTTTGGCGATGACAGACAAAAAATGTCACAAGCAATGATGGAGCTGTATCGCAAAGAGAAAGTAAACCCAATGGGCGGTTGCCTTCCATTATTACTTCAAATGCCAATATTTTTGGCACTTTACTGGGTATTAATGGAAAGTGTTGAACTACGTCACGCCGATTTTGTATTGTGGATCACTGACCTTTCTGTAAAAGACCCATACTTTGTACTGCCTATCCTTACAGGCGCAAGTATGTACCTATTGCAAAAACTCCAGCCAACCACTATTACTGATCCAATGCAGCAAAAAATCATGCAATGGATGCCAGTTGCAATGAGTGTGTTCTTCCTGTGGTTCCCTGCAGGTCTAGTACTATACTGGCTAGTGAGTAACGTGATTACCTTGGTTCAAGCCAAAATGATTTATGCTTCTATGGAGAAGCGGGGCATCAGCAGTAAGTAGTACGCTGATCACTCAATTACACAGCCCGCCTAAGCGGGCTGTTTTGTCTTACAAGTTAGAGGAATATTCCCTGTGCCATCATTTGATATTGTTTCTGAATTGAATATGGAAGAAGTGCGTAACGCAACAGAAAACGCCAGCCGAGAGCTTTCAACACGCTTTGACTTTCGCGGCATAGACGCCAGCTTTGAATACAAAGATAAAACCGTAGTGATGAAAGCAGAAGCTGAATTCCAGCTTCAACAAATGGAAAGCATGTTTCGTACTGCTATGTCTAAGCGCAACGTTGATACCTCATCGATGGACGTAAAGCCTTACGACGCACACGGTAAAACCTACCGTCAAACCATTACCTTTAAAGAAGGTATTGAACAACCAATGGCGAAGAAAATTGTAAAGTTGGTTAAAGACGCCAAAATTAAAGTACAAACCGCCATTCAGGGCGAAGAGTTGCGTGTTACAGGCAAAAAGCGTGATGACCTGCAGCAAGTGATTGCGCTTGTAAAATCGTCTGACCTTGGCCAGCCATTTCAATTTAAGAACTTCCGCTGAGTTGATAACATCATTATACTACCGCCCCATTTAATCCTTAGGGGCGTTCTGCTTGTCTCAATTCGCAATATCATATACTCGCTTCTCTTCAGGCTCACAACGTCACGGCACAAGCCTAGAGCGTCAACAAGAGCTCTCTCTTCGCTTCTGTAAAAAACATAACCTAACACTAATGCAATCCTTCCATGATGGTGGTAAATCTGGCTATCACGGAAAGCACCTAGAAGCAGGTGGACAGCTAAAACGCCTTTTAGAAATGCTAGACAATGGTGATATACCAAGAGGCACTCATCTTCTCATAGAACAGACTGACAGGCTCTCTAGACAGCCGTTGATGCAAGCCTTTAGCTTGGTAACGAACTTACTTGAAAAAGGGTTAGTCATTGTCACATTAGACGATGAGCAGAGGTACACCTATGAAGGAGACCAAACTCAAGTCTATATGTTAGCTGGGAGGTTACACCGTGGTTACGATGAGTCTCGCTCTAAGAGTGAACGCCTTGGTAAAGTTTGGGCTAATAAAGAAAAGGAAATGAAGGAAGGTAAACTTCCAAAGATGAGACTCCCCTTCTGGCTTGAACGTGACTCTTCAGGGGAAGTTGTTGAGCTTTCCTCATGGGTCTCTCTGATTGAAGAAGTTCTAAACCTTTCTATTGAGGGTTATGGTGGAGCAGACATCGCAGCAAAGCTTAATGGTGAGGGTAAGCTGACTAAAGATGGTGTTAATTGGAACAGTTCGAAAATCACTAAGCTTATACGCAACAAGCAACTGACTGGTTGGCACACTCGTAAAGCTGACAAGACCATGTACTTTTGCCTTCCACCAGTAGTGTCTCAGGAGTTGTTCTCAATGGCGCAGAAAGCTCTAGACTCTCGTACACGGACAAGAGGTAACAGCAAGCAGTGGAATAGTGCCTTATCTGGATTAACGTCCTGTGGAGCCTGTGGGGGCGCTCTAAAGCTCCATGGTAGACCTCAATCTAGGACAGCCGTATGCAGGACCGCTGTTGATGGTGGTTCATGTACAAATAGGAAGTCTATAAGATATAAAGCTCTGGTACTTGGTTCCGTTGCTTCACTTAGTACAAGCCTAGCAAGCCTCATGATGAAACAGCCAAATAAGAAGCCCCCTCAAGAAAAACGCGACTTAGAGACACTGTTGGCGAAGGCTGAAAATAAAGTCAGTAACCTCGTACAATCTATAGGCCTATCAGAAAACTCTACCATGCTAGTTACCCTCACAAGAGAGCTGGATAAAGCGAGTAATGAGGTTGAAACGCTAAAAGTTAAACTATCTGAGGTAGAGCCTGTCGAGTCCGCTGAGGTAAGAGCATTTAGAATGCTGAGGATAGCCAAAGAAGAAGTCCCAGCTCTAGTCACAGGTGTCCTTGAAGGTAGTAAAGCTGATGCTAATAAGTTAAACACTTACTTACACTCAATTGATGGGTTTAAGATTGACCTCCTAGATGGTGTAGCAACTGTACTTGGCACAGATATTTGGTTTGAGAAAAAAGAGCTCAAGATTAGCAATGAACATGTTGGTGAGGTATCTATCATCAAAGAAGACAAGGCTCCTAAGGTAGGCACATATGTGACTGATAGCGGTCATGAGATAGTTACAGAGGAGCGCGGAACTCCGCTGGGAGGTGGCTACTACCTAGCAATCTAATGAACTTCAGGTAGCCTCTCTGGGTTCGTTATGGGTACAGGGGGGGAGGGAGCGAGGTGCTGCCCCTCCTACTCGATTGCATCGTTCCATGACTCTACAAAAAAACGTTTTTATCGTTTGCTCATTTTTTCAGTACATTCCATTAACAAACACTAGGGACTATTTGGGGCAGATAACGGGTGGATGCGGTTTAGTTTTTTTAATGATGATGGGTACACCTGAGAATCCCCAAAGTGTACACAAATCAGCAACCACAGCGTTTTAGATAGGATAACTGTTACTGTTGAGCTTGTTTCTTTGCTGTAGCGTACAGGCGCTTTACAGTGGCTTCTGAGACGCCTAATCGCTTAGCTGTGACTGATATTGATAGACCGCTTGTGCGTAGCTCTGCGACCTTCTCAGGGGTTGCTTTGGGTGGTCTTCCAATTGTCTTACCTTCTGCTCTGGCTCTGGCTTGAGCCTCAAGGGTACGCTCTCTGATACGGTCTTTCTCAAAGGCTGCAAAGGCTGCGAAAATCTTCAACATTAATCTGTTTTCTGGGGTAACTAGCTCTTTAAACGGTAAATCCAATATGCGAACGTTGATACCCTTCTCAAGGAGCAAATCAATAGTCTGCTGTACGTCAATGTTATCTCTTCCTAAGCGATCAAGCTTAAGGACTACAAGCGTATCTCCGTTTATCAGTTTGTTTTCAACCATGTTTCTGAAGCCTTTACGCTCCATTGCGCACACAGCACCTGATACAGTCTCTGCAATGACAAAGTCCTCGTTGACCTCATAACCCTTACTCTTAAAAGCTTGTACTTGGTTAGCTGTGGTCTGATCTGAGGTCGATACGCGACAATAAAAATAGGTACGTTGGCTCACAATGTTTCTCTATGGGTGAAAAGTGGGGGGTATTCTATGAGCCTAGCCAATAAATTTCAACACCCCACTTTTGATACATGGTTAGACTAGCTCAAAGTAACTGGCTCATATATGAAGCTTTTGAGCTACCCATTAAAGCCCTGCCGCAGGTGGAGTTGTTAGAAGCCCTCGTAAACCTGTTCGACATCTTCTAAAACAATGTCATAGTCAACATGGTTAGGATTCTCTCCCCAGAAGTGATTGACCATCTTATTGAGTTTGTCTGGCTCTTTTGACTTCTTCACCATCTTCAGGATTGCTGCAAGGGCTTTCTTGTCCCCCTCCACTAGTTGCCCTTCAGATTCCTCCTGAGGCTCGTTCCCTGTGTCGCTTCTGAGCATGTCTCTGGAAGGTTTGAGCATAGGAAAGCCAGTGACCTCATTCTTTGCTACTTGGCTTGTCTTCTCAAAGAATCCAGCCTCCATGAACGTCTTTCTATCTCTACGCCAGTTATCCACTGTAGATGAAGTAATCCCAAGTGCCTCAACCGTTTCCTTCTTACTGACACTAGGGTTATCCCTCATCAGTCCCAAGAACTTTTGCCATTGGTTTTCTGTTTTTTGGCTATGGGTTAGTGATTTAGCGGTGTGCTCAGTGTTAATAGATAAGGCCTTTTGTTCCGTCACTTCCTTAATCAGTTTTACTCTAATTTGCTTAAAGCGTTTTCCTTTGGTCTTCTTATTAATTTCCTTAAAGGCGGCATACCTGTGGAACCCATCAACGATGATATACATATCAGTATTGGTAGGGTCATAGGTGACTTCTATTTTCTCCACTTTGTTCTTAGGATCATCCTCAAGGTGTTTGACTATGTTCTTGATATGACCCTTGCTGCTTAATTTCTCGCTCTCTTTCTCTCCATAGGTGCCTGTCCTTGGGTCTCTGTTCTGGTATCGCAGGTCTGTAGCGTTAATACTGGATAGTGTGATTCGTTCGTTTGCCAATTTGGAGGAGCCTATTACGTTAAAAAGGGAGGCGACTTTACAGGTTGTAAAGAGTTAACACAAGGTGGGCACCCCTAAAGACACACAGAAGAATCCGCACAGGCCTTCCATATCAATGCTTACAGGGGTTTTTACGAGTCGTAAATGGTGTAGTCAAAAGTCCATTTCTGACTACGTTGTGACTACCCTTTAAGAGACCCTTACGGCTTCCCCTTGTAACCTCGTAATGTGTTAATACTACCAAGACCACTAAAAAAGAGATAAGTCGTAAGGAATAACTTTGAGTGCTTTAGGGTTGGTGATAGTGACTGACAACATAGTTGCACATTGGCACTAAAAGCCTGAGGATAGCTTTTTAGTAAGTAATAAGGAGAATTTAAATGGAAGTACTGATAACAATAAAGTCACAATTAGGGATAATAGGCACAGGCCTTTACTTTACTTACGAAGGTGATTTTTATGTAGTTACATGTAGCCATGTTGCTGATGAACCTGCCACTTTTGAATATGGGGTAATTGCGAACCCGTCAAAAGCATTGTGGGGGTCTCAAGAAGTTGAGTATGTAGCCTTAAAAGAACGATTAATACACCCGAGTGATACTAATATTCTCAGACATGACATAGTGGTTTATCAATTGGCTTCACCTCTTAAAACAATTACCCCAGCGTCTTTACCTCAATTTGAATCTCTATCCCACAGGGTAAAAGGGCATAAGCTTGAGCTGCGTGGATACTCAACAGAATATCTACGAAAGATGGTAAACAGTTTATCTGATGAACGAATTCTACCTGAACGAGTAGAGTGCTTTGCTACAGAGTTGAATGATATAAAACAAAGTTTAGCAACTGGTATAACAGAGGCTCGCTTCAATATAGCTAGAGTGGACACAGAGTCTAAAATTACTGGCGGGCACTCTGGAAGTCCAGTCTATGACTCTACTAGCAACTTTCCTATTGGCATTGCTTTTTATTCAAATCCCGTAGTGACAAACTTAGAAGAATACACTGCTATTTTTTATGTTCCTATTGAGAGTGTAATTGAATTGATAACTCATCGAAATGGGCATATTTCTATTGGTATTTGACGCTATCAATTTGTTATCAATTACATGCAACTTACTTAAATCACAGTAGCTCCTGCGCTTGTCTGCTGCTCACCGCAATAATATCCGCATAGGCTAATAAAAGCCTCCATGCACTAAAGGGTATTTTACGGTAATCACCAGAAGACTCAGGAGAACACCAACGCTGTACAGTTGCACTGCTTCCCTTTGAAGTTAAAGAGACACCAACAAGCTTAGCAACGTCTGCATAATTCCAGTGCATAATACTTATAAGGTCGCGTAAATCCTTACTAGAAGGAGGTTGGTAAAACTCGTCCAGATTGTGACGTACGCAAGGCCTTTTCTTAAACTCTACTATATCTATATTACGTATTTTCTTAACGGTCATGTAACACCAAACAAGCCATTTTCACCCAAATATACTGACTCAACAATGTCTAGTCAAACAGTTCAAAAAACCATACCAAACATAGATAACCATGGTCTGACCAGTAAAAAATAAATCAATTAAAAGTATTGCTCAATCCGTATGAGAAGTATACACTCATCTACAGTAGGTCAAAAAAAAGCCAGTGGACTCTAAGGGCATAGAGTTCGCACCAGCTTCTTTTGGTCTGCAAAACGGCACGCACCGCTTGCATCACTTTCACACCTTTATGTTAGTAGTTGCGTGTTTAAAATACAACCACTTTGTAAAGGAGGCACTATGCCTAATTTTACTAATCGCAACTGTAACTGTCGCGGTAAACAACTCGAGCTGTTCTGTCAATGCTACTTGGACTCACTTAACCAAGGAGAGCGTCATGTCATCTAAAGACTCATACTATGAAGACGGTTACGTCTACTGCAAGCGTGTGAAGCACTGGCGTTCCGGAGAATACATATACCCTAAGAACGGAACTTGTTTCAAATTTAAGGTTCGTTAGCCCACATTGGGAGTTGAAGGACTAACTCCCTTATCTCTATTGGTAGCGACCTCTATCGCTTGTATACTACATACACACTCACCAATAGAAGAAACTCACTATGTCATCATCAAATCTCAACAATAAGAACTTCCGCGACTAATTATGGACTCACTCACCCTTTCAACCGACACCATCACAGCCCAAGCGACAGCGCCGGGTCGAGGTGGTGTGGGCATTGTTCGCATATCAGGCCCAAAAGCTAAAGACATCGCCAGTGCATTGGTACCAAGTGTGTTAACACCGCGTCTTGCAACCTATACGCCGTTTGTAGACGCCAACAATGACGTTATAGACCAAGGTATTGCCCTGTTTTTTAAAGGGCCTAATTCCTTCACTGGTGAAGATGTACTTGAACTTCAAGGCCACGGCGGTCAAGTCGTCATGGATATGCTAATAGATGCTGTGCTGGCGACGGGTCACGCTCGTTTAGCCAATCCTGGTGAATTTAGTGAACAGGCGTTTTTAAACGACAAACTAGACCTTGCACAGGCAGAAGCAATTGCTGACTTGATAGACGCCAGTTCTAAGCAAGCCGCTCGTAGTGCCCTTCGCTCATTACAGGGTGAGTTTTCAACACAAATTCAAACATTATCTGACCAAATTGTTCACCTTCGCATGTACGTTGAAGCAGCGATCGATTTTCCAGAAGAAGAAATTGATTTCTTATCAGACGGCAAAGTAGCAGGTGACTTAAGCACCATTATGCAAAGCCTCACTACCGTGCGCGAACAAGCTAAACAAGGTACCTTGTTACGCGAAGGTATGCAGGTGGTCATTGCAGGTAGACCCAACGCTGGCAAATCAAGCCTGTTAAATGCATTAGCTGGTCGCGACAGTGCAATTGTCACTGATATAGCGGGCACTACAAGGGATGTACTGAAAGAACATATTCATATTGATGGCATGCCCGTTCACATTATTGATACTGCGGGTCTTCGCGAAAGCCCCGACAAAGTAGAACAAATTGGTATTGAGCGCGCATGGCAAGCAATAAACGAGGCAGATCACGTGTTGTTTGTGGTTGATTCAACCGCAACGACAGTCATTGATCCCTTCGCTATTTGGCCAGAATTTATGGCTCGCCTCCCACAAGGTATTCCTGTTACTGTGGTACGCAATAAAGCCGACCTGAGTACGTTAGATATCGGTCAAAGTACCGTCAATACACAACAAGGCGATATATCGGTTATCAATCTGTCGGCAAAACAAGGTGATGGTGTTGATACGCTTAAGGCGCATCTGGCTAAAACGATGGGGTTTGACACCACTACTGAAGGGCAATTTATCGCTCGTCGCCGTCATATCGATGCCTTAGATCAGGCCTATAGCTATGTCAGTACAGGCGAACAGCAGTTGCACGATGCGATGGCCGGAGAGTTACTTGCCGAAGAGTTGCGTCTAGCCCATCAAGCACTTTGTGAGATAACCGGTGAATTCACTTCAGACGACCTGCTTGGTAAGATATTTTCGTCGTTTTGTATTGGCAAATAAGAGATATAACAAGAAGTCAGTAAACCATGAGTAAGCATTTTGAAATTATTGTAGGCACCATGTTAGGTGCTTCAGAGTACGTAGCAGATGCCATAGCTGAAAAGCTTGATGCAAGCGGTCATACACACACAATTCACACCGAGCCAAATCTTGATGATATAAAAACGGATACGACATGGATTGTATGCACGTCGACTCATGGAGCAGGTGAACTCCCAGACAATATTCAAGAATTTGCCGCGCAATTAAAAGGCGCACCTTTACACACAGTAAATGCATTTGTCATTGGCCTAGGTGATACCAGTTACGATACTTTTTGCTTTGGCGCTAAAGAAATAGAAAAGCATATTACTGATAACGGTGGTACTTTACTTGCCGATGCACTTTATATCGATGTGCTTGAACACCCAATTCCTGAAGATGCGGCAGTGGAATGGTTTGAAGGTCAGCTTGATCATTTATGATAACGAATCTTACCCAAGCTGAGCTCGCCGCATTAACCTCGCCACTGTCTAACGAGTGTCGCGTATTATATTTGCTTGGGTTACGAGAAGGCGCCAATAGCGCTACCACGTCTTCATCTCCTATTGATTATAAGCACTTGCTGAATTTACTTAACGGTGATGATAAAGACACCCCCTATCAACGGGGTCGGCAAATAAACTCGTTAATAAAACAACTGGAACAAGTGGGTTTAGTGGCACTTCCTGTTGAGATGGATTTAGAGCACACCATTAATGGCAAAACGCTACTGCTTCCGCTAATTAGCGAGCCGCAGTCTGACTTTGATCAGCTACATACACGTCACAGCGCAATGTCAGCAACTTGGAAACCGAACCAAGCACTGTTTGAAGAGATGGCGTCACTACTGGGTATTATCGATAAAACATTCGATGATAACGAAGTGGGTGAATTTGTCGCTTATTGGTTGGGTCGCCCTAGCTCGGTATTCAGCGAATTTCAATGGACACAAAAATTTGCCAACAATATCAAACGCAAGCGACTTGCATCAGGCTATGCGCCAACAAAAGTAGTAGGTACACAGCAAGTGAAAGTTGCAGCCGGCATAGAAGCGGATGATAATGCTAGAAAGCTTGTGGAAAAATATGCCGCATCAAAGAAGAGTTAAATCATTATGGATCGTATAGCTGACAAAATTGCCAACCTGGCCAAGGCGCTAAACAAGAATGTCGATAACAATGAAGAGTATATCGATTACAGCACGCTGAGAAAGCAATACGAAGCCAAAGCCAATGAAGAGGTTTCGCAGCTACAACAACGCAGCAAAAAAGCGCGTGTAGAAGCTATACATGGCCGTTCTGACCTCAACCCAAAGTGGACCTTTGCCAACTTAGTCGAAGACAGTGATGATGTAATAGAAGCAGTATCAATAGCGCAGTCCTTTATAGCCGCACATGATGATCCCGCGTGGCGACAAAGTGGCTCACATATGATGTTGTTCTATGGCGATTACGGTCGTGGCAAATCTCACATAGCCGGTGCTATTGCGCATCAACTTATTGAGCAATATGAAATTTCAGTGCTCTATCGACAACTCTCTACCCTGCTTGAAATGCGCAACTTTTCATTTGATTTTGCTGCGACAGACAACGCAAGCCAACGCTTTAGAGAGATCAATCAAGAGCTTCTTGATGTGGACTTGCTGATCTTAGATGAAGTGTGTGTCAACGAATCAGCGCTTAAAAAGAATGCGCAAAGTTGGTTTGGCAATCTACTCAGACAGCGTTTGGTCAATAAGAAAAACTGTATTCTTATCACTAACCACAACTTAGCAGAACTCGAGAATGCTCTAGGTCGTTATTGTTTTGAATCTATCAAAGAATACGACACTTACAAAGTACGCTTCCAAGGGCCAAGTCGACGTGAAGGCCTTACGATAGAACAAGAAGATATGCAGTCTTCAAACGCACAACCTCGTTATCAACCCAATCAGGTGCGTTAACTTAGTCTTGACGAAAAGTCACTTTCTGACTATTTTATAGCCACCAATCTTACGGAGTCGTCTCGACATGAACAACTAACACCTGTTTTCCATTTCTTTTTATTTTGGATCTACAGGGTTAGTGGGCGCATTGTCGGACTTCTCACGCTTTATAAAAGTTTTATCTACTCAAGCCTTCTCTACTTGAGAATGTATATAATTGCCTGACACGCGCTTGCCCCTGTGTAACAGGAGGCACATTATGCCGTTACTACACGCACAACAAATTTCTTATCAGTTAGACAATGGCCGACTGTTGTTTGACAGTCTATCGTGCCAACTTTCGCACAAACGTGTGGGCCTAGTAGGCAATAATGGTGTAGGCAAATCACTTTTGGCTGCGATCCTTTGCAAACAAGTATTCCCAACAAGCGGACGTGTGGTTTGTACGCCACATCTGGGGGTTTATCACCAACAAACTTCTCATTTGTTGTCTGATGACAGCGTCACCATAGCGCGATATCTCAACGTACATGAAAAACTAGATGCGTTACAACAAGTGGCATCAGGTGACTGTGCTTCGCACTGGTTTGACGTTATTGGCGATGACTGGAACCTTCGTGAAACGGTTGAGCTTTCATTACGTGAAATAGGTGTGCCCTGTGCACTAGATTTGCCTTGTTCTCACTTAAGTGGCGGACAACTAGCAAAGCTCCAACTTCTAAAACTTCTCAATGAAGACCATGAGTTACTGATTTTAGATGAACCTTCTAATCACCTTGATAGCACATCAAAACATTGGCTTAAAACACGCTTAGGCGCTTTTAAGGGTAGTGTTTTGTTGATTACACACGACCGTGAACTGTTAGAAGATGTAGAGCAAATATGGGAGTTATCAGAAAGCGGCCTTCACTGTTTTGGCGGTAATTTTGATCACTACCAAAAGCAAAAAAACGCTGAATTGGCCGCCGTAGAGCGTCAGCTAAACGCTATAGACAAACAAAAACGACAAATGGCGGCACAAGCGCAAAAGAATCACGAAAAAGCGCAGCAACGGGCAAGCCAGGGTAACAAGTTACGCAAAGACAAAAGCCAACCTAAAGTACTGCTAGATAAAAAGCGAGACAGTGCGCAAGCTAGCGCGTCGACGAGAAATAAGAACCACGGCGCCAGACAAGTGCGTTTACAGGAGAAAGAAACCGCCCTAAAAACTCGCCAAAGCGAGCTAACACCACAGCAGTTTTATATGAAAGACACTCAAGCAAGTGGAAAAACAGTGATCTCTTTAAACCGCGTCGTACTGCCCTTTGGTACACAAAAGCCTTTATCACTGACTTTAAAAGCGAATGAAAAGTGTCATGTGTCAGGCGCTAATGGATGCGGTAAATCAACCCTTTTAAAAACACTAATAGGTAACTATCGCATTGCAGGTGGCACGATGCGCGTGAATACACCCACCTATTATCTTGACCAGCATTTTTCTGTTGTTGAAGCACACATGTCCGTGTTGGATAATCTTTTGACCCATTGTAATGAGCTAACGGTAAGCGATGCGAGGACCCTGCTTGCAGGCATTGGTTTACGCGGCGACAGCGTATTACAAAAGGCACAAACCCTTAGCGGTGGTCAAAAGATGAAAGTTGCTATGCTTATTGTAAGTCATCAAACAACCCATCCGTTCTTATTACTTGATGAACCTGACAATCATTTGGACATAGACGCAAAAACACGACTATCTGAAGCACTGTCAAACTACAAAGGAGGATTTTTATTAGTCAGCCACGATACATATTTTGTACAAGATTGTGGTATCACTGAAACGCTCATGCTTTGATAAAGGTCTACATTTTCAATAAAAAAGCGAAATATTATTGCCGTAACAGGGAAGTTACGAAATAAATAGCGCACAGTGCAAAACGTGATCTTGCGATCTAATCACAGGTAAATGAAAAGATCTCTTCCACAATAAGATCGACCTGTAAGGCATGTGGTTACGCGATCTTCTGATCGCAATACATATTTAGCAAACATTTTATCCCCAGTTGGATCACATCTTGATCACCCCTGTGGATAGGATCCCACAAACCGCTGTGTATAAGCTCTGATCGAAAAAAGAATAACTTTTCAAACAAATCGGCATGTGGATAAAAAGGCTATTTATGCACAAGTTTGAGAGGGGGTTATGGATCGGGGTTTCCCAAACTTATTGATCGCGTAACTAGATGATCTTAATGCGCTTTGATCGGTTACCCACAGATCTTGATGATCCTAATAAAAGTAAAAATAAACAGATCTAAAAGAGATCTTAAGATCTTATATTTCGATCAGCCTTTTTCAAAAAACACTTTTGAAGAAAATTTAATCATTTTATTTATCCAATAACTCAGATAAAATACGCGCCCTTTTTTCAGCAGTGTCTGTTTAAAGAGTTAGGTTGTTTATACGTCTTTTCCTTAGGTTTTTAGTGAGGTTTATCCATGTTTTATGCTGAAGCATTTGATGTCATCGTTGTTGGCGGTGGACATGCAGGTACAGAAGCTGCACTAGCATCTGCGCGCATGGGTGCAAATACATTACTGCTCACACACAATATTGAAACAGTTGGCCAGATGTCATGTAATCCAGCTATTGGTGGGATCGGAAAAGGCCATTTGGTTAAAGAGATTGATGCCTTAGGTGGCGCAATGGCGCTTGCTATCGATCAAGGCGGTATACAGTTTAGAACACTTAATTCTAGTAAAGGGCCAGCTGTGCGCGCAACACGTGCGCAAGCAGACCGTACGCTTTACAAAAATGCTATTCGCAATATTGTTGAAAACCAAGAAAACCTGACGTTATTCCAACAAAGCGTGGATGATCTCATTGTTGAAAACGATCGCGTATGCGGTGTTGTGACTCAAATGGGACTGAAGTTTAAAGCTAAAACCGTTGTACTGACGGTGGGTACTTTCCTTGGCGGCACTATTCACATTGGTCTTGAGAACTATCGAGGTGGTAGAGCTGGCGATCCGCCCTCAATTGCGCTCGCTGATAGACTTCGCGCGCTACCATTCCGTGTTGATCGATTAAAAACAGGTACACCGGCGCGCTTAGATGCCCGTTCGCTCGACTTCTCGGTTATGCAGCCTCAACCAGGCGATGATCCAACACCGGTATTTTCTTTCATGGGTAACCGTGAAATGCACCCAACGCAAATACCATGTTACATCACGCATACTAACGAAAAAACACACGACATTATTCGTGGTGGTCTTGATCGCTCACCCATGTTTACTGGTGTAATTGAAGGTATTGGTCCTCGTTACTGCCCTAGCATCGAAGATAAGATCACGCGTTTTGCTGACAAATCATCGCACCAAATTTTCGTTGAGCCTGAGGGCTTAAACAGCATTGAAGTCTATCCTAATGGCATATCAACCAGCTTGCCATTTGACGTTCAAATGAACCTTGTTCGTTCAATCAAAGGTTTTGAGAATGCCCATATCGTACGTCCTGGCTACGCTATCGAGTACGACTTCTTTGATCCAAGAGACCTTAAACAAACTCTTGAAACAAAATTTATTGAAGGGCTTTTCTTTGCCGGTCAAATCAACGGAACAACTGGCTACGAAGAAGCTGGTGCACAAGGGCTTGTCGCTGGTGCTAATGCGGCGCTTCAAGTACAGCAAAAAGATCCACTCATTTTGCGTCGTGACCAAGCGTACATGGGTGTATTGATTGATGATCTTGCTACGATGGGGACAAAAGAGCCGTATCGTATGTTTACCAGTCGAGCTGAGTATCGTTTGCTACTTCGCGAAGATAATGCAGATAGCCGTTTAACTGCGATGGGCCGTGAGATTGGTTTAGTTGACGATGCGCGCTGGGCTAAATTTAACGACAAGATGGAAGCGGTTGAAAGTGAACTTCAGCGTCTTCGCGGTCAGTGGATCCACCCTGATCATGTGGCAACGCCAGAATTAAACCCAATGCTTAAAAACCCGGTAAGTCGCGAACACTCTCTTGAAGAATTGATCCGTCGACCAGAGATGACTTATAGCCAGTTGATGGAAATTGAAAGTATCGGCCCAGGCCTTGACGATCCGATTGCCGCTGAGCAGGTTGAAATTCAAATTAAGTACGCGGGTTATATTGCGCGTCAAATGGAAGAAATTGCTAAAACACAGCGCCACGAAAATACCTTGTTACCGGTAGATATGGACTTCAGTAAGATTTCTGGATTATCAAATGAAGTGGTGGCGAAATTATCTGAAGCCCGTCCGGAAACTATTGGTAAAGCGTCGCGTATATCAGGCATTACGCCAGCAGCCATTTCACTGTTGTTGGTTTACCTCAAAAAACACGGCATGCTTCGCAAGCAAGATAAAATCAGTGCGTAAAACACGCACTTAACTCGCCTAGCGATCACAAGCACTTAGCTTTTCCGAGATCTTCGCGTATTATTGTGACGATCTCGGCAAAGTGTGTTCGCCGGCACAAAGATCTTCCAACGTTAAATTCACGTTTTCCACTTACACCACTTGTAAGTTAAGACAAGTATGAGTTTTTGGAAAAACGCTTTTTTTCAATTAGATAAAACAGAATTATCCATGAGCTTACCACAAGAATTGCATACCATACTGACATCAGGCCTCGCGGCACTCTCACTTGAACTTAGTGATACGCAGCAACAGCAATTGGTTGACTATGTTGTGATGATTGATAAGTGGAATAAAGCGTATAACTTAACGTCAGTGCGCGACCCAAAGCAAATGATGGTCAAGCACATTCTTGATTCATTAGCCATTGTGCCGCATTTATCTGCAAGTGCTGGTGAAAATATTATTGATGTAGGCACAGGACCTGGTCTGCCCGGTATGCCATTGGCTATCGCTTTTCCAAACAAATCGTTCACCTTGCTTGACTCACTAGGGAAGCGTGTTCGCTTTATGACACAATGTGTCCATACACTTAAGCTTACCAATGTAACCCCTGTGCAAAGTCGCGTAGAAGAGCATAATGGTGAAAAACCGTACGATATTGTACTTAGTCGTGCCTTCGCTTCATTAAAAGATATGTTGCACTGGTGCGAACATCTGGTAGATTCAGATGGTCAGTTTTTGGCGCTAAAAGGTCAGTTTCCGCAAGAAGAAATAGACGAAGTAAGTGATCACTTTCAGGTGAGTCGAACGGAAAACCTCACTGTGCCTAATCTAGTCGGCGAAAGACATTTGGTTTGGCTGAAAAAGAAATAACAGGATCTAACGTGGCTAAGGTAATCGCGATCGCGAATCAAAAAGGTGGTGTAGGCAAAACGACCACCGCAGTTAATGTGGCTGCTTCAATGGCAGCGACCAAGCGAAAAGTGTTGCTTATCGATCTTGATCCTCAAGGCAACGCAACGATGGGCAGTGGCGTAGACAAGTACGACGTCGATGCCACCGCGTTTGAATTGTTGATTGAAGAAAAGCCCATCGATGAAGTGATTGTAAAAGCGACAAGCGGTAAATACGATCTTATCGCGGCAAATGGCGATGTGACTGCGGCTGAAATCAAATTGATGGAAATGTTTGCGCGCGAGGTGAGACTTCGCAACGCACTGGCTCCAGTGATGGACTACTACGATTTTATTTTTATCGATTGCCCACCCTCGCTTAATCAATTGACGGTAAATGCACTTGCAGCCGCTGACTCGGTTATGGTGCCAATGCAGTGCGAGTACTATGCGCTTGAAGGTCTTACTGCGTTAATGGATACCATTCAAAAATTAGCGTCGGTCGTAAATCCAGAATTGAAGATTGAAGGCGTATTGCGTACTATGTACGACCCGCGTAATCGCCTCGCAAATGACGTTTCAGAGCAGCTCAAGCGTCATTTTGGTGAGCAAGTTTATCGTACGGTAATTCCACGCAACGTGCGTCTTGCTGAAGCACCAAGCTTTGGAACGCCCGCGATGTACTACGATAAGTCATCAACGGGTGCCAAAGCTTATTTAGCATTGGCGGGCGAAATATTACGCCGTCGGGATAAATCTTCGCCTGCACAGGCAAAAGCAAGTTAAACGAGAATAAGCTGAATATCATCAGCACATGCCATAGAGGACACTATGTCAGCACGTAAAAGAGGCCTTGGCCGCGGTCTAGATGCGCTACTAGCAACCAGCCAATCATCTGCTCAACGAGAACAAGATGCCGCCGAGGTACTTTCAACCAATGGTGAGTTGAATAAGCTGCCAATTGAATATTTAGTGCCAGGCAAATATCAGCCTCGTAAAGACATGTCGCCAGATGCGCTAGAAGAACTGGCCTCGTCAATTCGCGCACAAGGTATTATTCAACCTATTGTCGTGCGTAAAGTCGATGAGCATCGTTATGAGATTATTGCAGGCGAACGCCGCTGGCGTGCATCGCAGCTAGCACAGCTTGATGAAGTCCCCTGTCTTATCAAAAATGTGCCGGATGAAGCTGCTGTGGCGATAGCGCTTATTGAGAATATTCAGCGTGAAGATTTAAACGCGATGGAAGAAGCACAAGCGCTTGACCGTTTAATGAACGAATTTGCGCTGACTCATCAAGAAGTGGCTGAAGCGGTAGGTAAATCGCGCACTACAGTAACCAACTTACTGCGCCTCAACAATTTGAATGATGATGTAAAATTATTGGTCGAGCACGGTGATATTGAAATGGGCCACGCCCGTGCACTGCTTGCTCTTGAGGGTGAAACGCAGTCAGAAACCGCTCAGGTAGTATCAGGCAAAGGATTAACCGTACGCGACACTGAAAAGTTAGTTAAAAAGCTATTAGAGCCTGCTAAGCCAAAGCCTGAGAAGAAAGTTGATCCAGATGTTCAAAACCTTATGACCCGACTTTCAGAAAATTTAGGGGCGCCTGTGAGCATTGACCATAATGCAAAAGGCAAAGGAAAGCTGACGATTAGCTTCAGTGACTTAGAGCAATTAGATGGAATTATCAATAAAATTCAATAGTTTATTAAAATAATAAAAATAATATACCCTTTGCCTACCCGCAATAGATGCACTGTCTGCTGTCACAAGCGGACACTCTCCTTTCCGGTTATAGCAATAGAAAATTTTCAGAATAACTTTCAAAAAGCGATGTACTGTTGAAAATTGTCGGTAAAACAGTATACTTCTGACGCTTTTTGTAAGACGTGAACAAGCTGCGAGAAAAAGTGACGAACAGGCTAGCAAAACGAGGTTTAGACCTCGCCAAAAAAGGGCTACTTTTTCAGGTTATCACCGCCCTCGTCGTTACTGTAATCGCTTTTGCTGCTGCGGGTAGTCATTCCGCAATGTCAGCGGCGGCAGGTGCCATGATTAGCATCTTGCCTACTATCGTATTTACAGCCTTTGCATTTCGCTATGCAGGCGCGAGTAAAAACGACCTTGTTGCACGAAGTTTTAGCCAAGGCTCAAAAATGAAGCTGGCACTGACAATCATTTTATTTGTAATTGCGTTTAAAGGCTTAAATGCTACGCCGCTTGAAATATTCGCCGCGTTCGTGATTACCACAGCTAGCCATGCGCTAGCCATGTTTCATTACGGTACGAAACAATAAAAACGCGAGAGCGTAGATAACGAAAAATAGAACACCGAATGAACCAAAAGAACCAGTCACCAAATTTTTACACTTTACAACTTGGGTTAAACAATGGCATCTGAATACACTACCTCAGAATACATCAAGCACCACTTGACCAATGCCACTATGTGCTCAACTGACAACGGAATCGCGTTTAACAAAGCGTGTTCTGATGCTGGTTTTTGGGCATGGCATGTCGACACGTTGGCATGGTCTATTGGTCTTGGTTTACTTTTCCTTTTCATCTTTAGAAGCGTAGCGAAAAAAGCGACAACTGGCGTACCTGGAAAAATGCAGGCGTTTGTTGAGCTAATCGTAGAGTTTGTTGATGACAACGTGAAAAGCACTTTCCACGGTAAGAGCGCACTTATCGCGCCATTAGCACTGACTATCTTCGTATGGGTATTGCTAATGAACCTTATGGACCTTGTTCCGGTTGACTTGCTGCCTACCATCGCGGGCCTAATTGGTTCTTCAGCATTTGGTATGGACCCACACGACGTATACATGAAGGCGGTACCAACCACTGACCTTAACCTTACGTTTGCTCTAGCAGCGGGTGTATTCATCCTAATTATCTACTACTCAATCAAGATGAAAGGTATTGGTGGCTTTACTAAAGAGCTTACTATGCAGCCTTTCGGTCACCCTCTTTTCATTCCGGTGAACTTCATTCTTGAAACGGTTACATTGCTTGCGCGTCCGCTTTCACTAGCGCTGCGTTTGTTCGGTAACCTATACGCGAGTGAGCTAATCTTCATCCTTATCGCGACGATTGGCTATTTCCAGCTTCCACTGCACTTTATGTGGGCTGTATTCCATATTCTGGTACTTCCGCTTCAGGCGTTTATTTTCATGATGCTAACCATCGTGTACTTAAGCCTAGCGGCAGAAGACCACTAAGAATTAACGGGTACCGGGAATATGTTTGTCGGTACCGTTTTTAACCGAGTTTTATTTTAAACATTAACCTTAACTAAACTTTAAATCGGAGATTTAAACATGCTTGCAATCGCAGTTGCTATCCTAATTGGTATGGGTGCTCTTGGTACCGCTATCGGCTTCGGTCTTCTAGGTGGTAAATTCCTAGAGTCTGCTGCTCGTCAACCAGAACTTGCACCACAACTACAAGTTAAAATGTTCATCGTAGCGGGTCTAATCGATGCTATCGCGATGATCGGTGTTGGTATCGCACTATTCCTATTGTTCGCTCCACCTCAGTACCTACTTTAATTCATACTCTAGCGAACTTTTATGAGGAGAGGCGATAGTGAATATTAACGCCACTTTTATTGGTCAATTAATCGCCTTCGCTGTGTTCGTGGTGTTCTGCATGAAATATGTATGGCCGCCGCTAATCGCAGCGATTGAAGAACGTCAGAAGAAGATTGCCGATGGCCTTGAAGCTTCTGAACGTGCAGAGAAAGACCTAGAGCTAGCTCAAGCGAAAGCTACCGAGCAGCTTAAAGATGCGAAAGCGCAAGCAGCTGAAATTATCGAGCAGGCTAAAAAGCGTGCCAACCAATTGGTTGACGAAGAAACGCAAAAAGGCCATGCGGAACGCGAGAAAATCATCGCTTCTGGTTATGCCGAGATTGAAGCTGAACGCAATCGTGCCAAAGAAGATTTGCGCAAGCAAGTGTCTGCTCTTGCAGTCGCTGGTGCACAGCAAATCTTACAACGTGAAATCGATGCAAGCGCACAAAACGACATTGTTGAAAAACTTGTCGCTGAGCTTTAATAGGGAGATGAGCCATGTCTGAATTGACAACCGTTGCTCGTCCTTATGCTAAAGCTGCTTTCGATTTTGCTGTCGAGAAAGACGCCGTTGCAAAATGGCAAGAAATGCTCGCCTTCGCAGGCGCAGTAGCAGCAAACGATGACATGCACCAGTTATTATCTGGTGCTGTTGCCGCTGATACGCTAGCCGACATTTTTAATAATGTGTGTGGTGAGCAACTCGACGAACACGGTCAAAACCTTGTGAAGGTATTGGCTGAGAATAAACGTTTAGCCGCGTTGCCTGAAATTTCTACTATGTTCGATGCCTTTAAAGCAGAGTACGATAAAGAGGTAGAAGTGGACGTAACCTCAGCATCAACGCTGACCGATGCACAACAAAGTGAGTTGATTGCATCTTTGGAAAAACGTTTGGCACGTAAAGTGAAGCTTAATTGTAACGTGGACCCTGCCCTTATCGCTGGAATGGTTATTAAAGCCGGCGATACAGTCATTGATGGTTCCGTAAAGTCGAAATTGAACCGTCTAGCAGACGCGTTGCAAGCATAACGGGGATAAGAGCATGCAACTTAATTCCACTGAAATTGCTGAACTGATCAAGAAAAGAATTGAACAGTTCAATGTAACCAGTGAAGCACGCAATGAAGGTACTATCGTCGCAGTTACTGACGGTATTATCCGCATTCATGGCCTTGCAGATGTAATGCAAGGTGAAATGATCGAGCTTCCTGGAAGCCGCTACGCAATTGCACTAAACCTTGAGCGAGACTCAGTTGGTGCGGTTGTAATGGGTCCGTACGCAGACCTACAAGAAGGCACAAAAGTACAATCTACTGGTCGTATCCTAGAAGTACCAGTTGGTAACGCCCTACTTGGTCGTGTTGTAAACACGCTAGGTGAGCCTATCGACGGTAAAGGTGCGATCGACGCAGCGGGCTTTGAGCCAGTTGAAAAAATTGCACCTGGTGTAATCGAACGTCAATCAGTAGACCAACCAATCCAAACTGGTTATAAGTCAGTTGACGCTATGATCCCAGTTGGTCGTGGTCAGCGTGAGCTTATCATCGGTGACCGTCAGTGTGGTAAAACAGCTATGGCTGTTGACGCTATCATCAACCAAAAAGGTACAGGCATTAAGTGTGTGTACGTAGCGGTTGGCCAGAAAGCGTCTACTATCGCTAACGTAGTACGTAAGCTAGAAGAACACGGTGCACTTGAGCACACTATCGTAGTTGCTGCTTCTGCTTCTGAGTCTGCAGCGCTTCAATATCTAGCGCCTTACTCTGGCTGTACTATGGGTGAATACTTCCGCGACCGCGGTGAAGATGCGCTAATCGTATATGATGATTTGTCTAAGCAAGCTGTTGCTTATCGTCAAATCTCACTACTACTTAAGCGTCCACCAGGCCGTGAAGCTTACCCAGGTGACGTATTCTACCTTCACTCACGTCTACTAGAGCGTGCTGCACGTGTAAACGAGCAATACGTAGAACGTTACACTAACGGTGAAGTTAAAGGTCAAACTGGTTCACTTACTGCGCTTCCAATTATCGAAACGCAAGCAGGTGACGTATCAGCATTCGTACCTACTAACGTAATCTCGATTACTGACGGTCAGATCTTCCTAGAAACTGACTTGTTCAACGCAGGTATCCGTCCAGCGGTTAACGCTGGTATCTCGGTATCTCGTGTTGGTGGTGCTGCACAGACTAAAATCATCAAGAAGTTGGGGGGCGGTATCCGTCTAGCCCTAGCTCAGTATCGTGAACTAGCGGCATTCTCGCAGTTCGCTTCTGACCTTGATGATGCAACTCGTGAACAGCTAGAACACGGTGAGCGCGTTACTGAGCTAATGAAGCAGAAACAGTACGCTCCACTTTCTATCGCTGACATGGGTGTTTCACTGTTCGCAGTAGAGAAAGGGTTCCTTAAGGACATCGAGCTTGGCAAAATCCTAGATTTTGAAGCTGCTCTTCACTCTTACATGAACAGCGAACATGCTGAGCTGATGAAGACTATCAACGAATCAGGTAACTACAACGACGAGATTGCCTCTAAGTTGAACGACGCTTTAACTAACTTTAAAGCGACACAAACTTGGTAATCAATGGTGCTGGTGTTTAACCACCAGCACATTTCGTTGAGTAATCGGAGAGATAGTCATGGCCAGCGGTAAAGAGATTAAAGGTAAGATTGGGAGTATCAAGAATACTCAAAAAATTACCAGTGCGATGGAAATGGTTGCTGCGTCTAAAATGAAAAAGGCGCAGGAACGCATGGCCTCTGGCCGCCCATACGCACAAAACATGCTAAAAGTGATTGGTCACATTGCTAACGGTAACCTTGAGTATCGCCATCCTTATTTGGAAGAGCGTGAAGTCAAGCGTGTTGGTTATATTGTGATTTCTACTGACCGAGGCTTATGTGGTGGTTTAAACACCAACGAATTTAAGCTTGTAACTCAGGACGTGAAGAAATGGCGCGACCAGGGTGTAGAAGTAGATTTTGCTGCATTAGGTTCTAAGGCGTGCAGTTTCTTCAACCGTTTTGGTGGCACATTGTTGGCCGCTGAATCTGGTTTGGGTGACAAGCCGTCAGTAAGTGATGTAGTAGGTGTTGTGCGCGTTATGCTTAAAGCGTACGACGAAGGAAAATTAGACCGAGTATTCTTGGTATTCAATGACTTCGTTAACACCATGACACAGAAACCTGTGATCAATCAGTTATTGCCTTTGCCAAAGTCACAAGACGAAGAATATCAACATCGTTGGGACTACATCTACGAGCCAGATCCAAAAGAGATTTTGGAAGCACTAATGGTTCGTTACATTGAGTCTCAGGTGTATCAGGGTGTTGTAGAAAACGCAGCGTCAGAACAAGCTGCGCGAATGGTTGCCATGAAGGCAGCAACCGACAATGCCGGTAACCTTATTGATGAGTTACAACTGGTATATAACAAAGCGCGTCAAGCCGCAATCACTCAAGAAATTAGTGAGATTGTTGGCGGTGCCGCAGCGGTGTAGGCAAAGGTTTAAAAGAGATAACGAGGACAAATTATGAGTCAAGGTAAGGTCGTCCAAATCATTGGCGCCGTTGTGGACATTGAGTTTCCACAAGATGCGGTACCAAGAGTTTATGACGCACTACGAGTTACCGAAGGTGACTTGTCAGGTCTAACCCTGGAAGTGCAACAGCAATTAGGTGGCGGTGTTGTTCGTGGCATCGCACTAGGTACTACTGACGGACTTAAACGTGGTCTTACAGTAGAAAATACCGGTAACCCAATCATGGTTCCAGTTGGTACGAAGACACTAGGTCGTATCATGGACGTATTGGGTAACCCAATCGACGAAGCGGGCCCAATTGGTGAAGAAGAGCGTATGTCTATTCACCGTGAAGCGCCTAGCTACGAAGATCAGTCTAGCTCGGTAGAACTACTAGAAACTGGTATCAAAGTAATCGACTTGGTTTGTCCATTCGCTAAGGGTGGTAAAGTTGGTCTATTCGGTGGTGCGGGTGTAGGTAAAACCGTAAACATGATGGAACTTATCCGTAACATCGCGATCGAGCACAGCGGTTTCTCAGTATTCGCTGGTGTTGGTGAGCGTACTCGTGAGGGTAACGACTTCTATCATGAAATGAACGAATCAAACGTACTTGATAAAGTATCGCTTGTATACGGTCAGATGAACGAGCCACCAGGTAACCGTCTACGTGTTGCACTAACTGGTCTAACAATGGCTGAGAAGTTCCGTGACGAAGGCCGTGACGTACTATTCTTCGTAGATAACATCTATCGTTATACCCTAGCAGGTACTGAAGTATCAGCACTTCTAGGTCGTATGCCATCTGCGGTAGGTTACCAGCCTACTCTTGCAGAAGAGATGGGTGTACTTCAGGAACGTATCACGTCAACGAAGACTGGTTCAATCACTTCAATCCAAGCGGTATACGTACCTGCGGATGACTTGACTGACCCATCTCCAGCGACAACCTTTGCTCACTTGGATGCAACGGTAGTACTTTCTCGTGATATCGCGTCTCTAGGTATCTACCCTGCGGTAGACCCACTAGATTCAACGTCTCGTCAGCTAGACCCGCTAGTAATCGGTCAAGAGCACTATGACGTAGCACGTGGCGTACAGACTGTTCTTCAGCGTTATAAAGAGCTGAAAGACATCATCGCGATCCTAGGTATGGACGAACTATCTGAAGAAGACAAGCAAGTGGTATCACGTGCTCGTAAGATTCAGCGTTTCCTATCTCAGCCGTTCTTCGTAGCAGAAGTATTCACCGGTGCACCTGGTAAATACGTATCGCTTAAAGACACAATCAGTGGTTTTAAAGGCATTCTAGACGGTGAGTATGATCACCTTCCAGAGCAAGCCTTCTACATGGTTGGTTCTATCGACGAAGCGCTAGAGAAAGCCAAGAAAGCATAATGGTGAGGCTAGCGATAGCTAGCCCCATACAGTGCTAACGTACCTAATCAGGAGGTTCACATGGCAATGACAGTACATTTGGACGTAGTAAGCGCAGAGAAACAAATTTTCTCTGGACTTGTTGAAACGATTCAAGTGACAGGTAGCGAAGGTGAGCTGGGTATTCACCCAGGGCACGCGCCACTTATCTCTGCTATTAAACCTGGTATGGTGCGTTTGGTTAAACAGCACGGTGAAGAAGAAGTAATCTATGTTGCTGGTGGTGTACTAGAAGTACAACCTGGCAATGTCACCGTTCTAGCTGACACTGCGGTTCGAGCTGAAGATCTTGACGAGCAGGCGGCACAAGAAGCCAAACGACGTGCAGAAGAGCACATCGCCAACCCAGGCGCTGACTTTAATTACGCTGAAGCCGCTCATGAGCTGGCAGAGGCAATTGCACAACTTCGCCTTATTCAGAAGTTACGCAAATAAGCGAGCAGCTATTATTATAAAAACCCGCCTTTTGGCGGGTTTTTTGTTGGTCGTTTGAAAAGTAGGCATTCATAGTTTGTTACGCTTATTTCTATTGCTATATGACATGCTAATGACTTATGGTTAGTGGGTTTTTAGCACAGATTTGGCTGTAGGGTTCAGATACAAGCAGCAAACTACGTAAAGATTAATAATGAAGTTTAGTTCTTATTCAAATACAGATAGAGGGTCATCCGCTGGACTCTTTCCCTTGCTTACTTCGTTAGTACTCTTGATGATTCATTTTTTAACTGGCGCACTTGACTGGCCCGCCGCTGGTGATATCAGAGCGCAACGCGACTTTAACTCAGCTATCGGGATGTCTGCACTTACCGGTTACTTTTGGTTTGCATTACGACTGATGCAGCAAAATGTTGCAAGTACGCTAGTATCGCTGTTGGTGAGAGCAAATAGGCTGAGTCACTTTACGTCACATCGCGACAAACTCACCTCTCATTTTAAACACCAAATTTTCAACGCAATGATTTTATCCATTATGATCACAGTGGTGTACTGTGTGTTTGAAGGGTTAATCTCCGTAAAGCAAGAGTTGCACGTACTCATGCTAACCGCAACAGCTGTGCCTTTTTGGTTTATCGCGTTGTTGTTTTTATTCCAAATGTCGTCCAACATCAATTATCTGAAAAACAACGTTATGCCTTCTATTGAGGCGAATAGCGATAGGCTTAATTCACTGACAGCCATCCTCAGCTTAGGGACTACAAATAGCATTTTTGCCGTTGGTGCCCTCGCTATTTTCCCCATTTTCTGGCTCAAAAAAGATATTCCCATCATTGATGTGTTAGTTGTATCGTCGTTTACCGCTACAGTCCTAATATTCCTTTTTTTACCCGTTATTAAACTTAGACGTTCTCTAGAAAGTGAACAAAATAAACTGCTTAATGAACTAGAAAATGACATTGCAGAAGGTATAAGGCAGTGTGCACTTGATAACGGAAGTGGTTTTGGAAAAAATATCGAGCAAATGGAAAGTGAGAAAGAGACACTATCGAGTTATCGATTCAGAGCATTTTCTCCTCGAGACAAAGCCAGAATAGCGGCGTGCATCACCTTGATCCCCGTTTCCTGGCTGGTACTGTTGTTGACTGAGTGGTTAATTCATCTCACTTACTATTAAACTCGCACCTTTTATACTGCTTTAAAATCAACCAAATCTTCTCTACTATAAAATTCAAAATTTAATTAATGAGATTTTTTACGTGAGAATTTATGGAGATAAGCGGTCAGGCAACTGCTACAAACTCGAATTATTGCTATCCCTGTTAGGTAAAGGCTGTGAATGGGTTGACGTAGATATTCTCAAAGGTGAAACACGCACTTCCGCGTTCTTAGAAAAGTCACCCAACGGAAAGATCCCTATTCTTGAACTTGATGACGGCCGTGTGTTATCAGAGTCCAATGCAATCATGCATTATTTGGCCTCCAATACGCCGCTGTTGCCTTCTACGCCCTATACCTATGCCCAAGTACTACAATGGCAGTTCTTTGAGCAGTACAGCCATGAACCTTATATCGCGGTAGCACGGTACATCAATTTATATCTTGGTCTGCCCGATGATAAACGCGCCGAATTTGAGTCAAAGCAAGCAGGCGGCTATCGAGCGTTGGAAGTCATGGAAAAGCAACTTAAACAAACGCCTTTCCTCATTGGTGATACGTTAAGTCTTGCTGACATTTCGCTATTTGCTTATACCCATGTAGCGCATGAGGGGGGCTTCGACTTATCAGCATACCCTGCTATTCGAAATTGGATTGGCTTGGTAAAAGAGCAACAAGGCTTTATTGCAATGCAATAGCGTTACTCTATAGGCCTGTATGTGACGCCAATAGCACTATTTCTGGGGTTCCCTTAAATGTGCTTTAGGTGCTTGCCATTTACTCTGCATTGCGTGCTGGAGTGCATGGAGCGCAGACAGGTCTTTTTGTTCCAACACCGACAAGCTATAGGCCGTTGCTTCAAGTGTAGAAAGCGCATGAGCTAACGATGTGTGCCTAATGACATAGTCTGAGTACGGAGCATTGGAAAAGTGAACCGCACGTAATGCTTGTAACCAAGGATTCTGCTTTACTATGCCAAATGCCTGTTTCCAACTACCATCAATCAATACGATGGTACCTATTTCTTTTCTATCAACTTTTGATAGTGCCTCTATAGATTGACTGGTTTCACTGGGATAAACCAACAACGTAGAAGCGGCATCGCATGATGTGGCTAATGCATGCATGGCTTGACTATCGTTAGCATGAATAATGCGAGTGGATGGTATACTCAAGGCTACCAGCTTTGCGGTGTTTTTGGCATGCGTCGCTTCTTTTGGGTGCTGAATAATAATCACCTGTAAAGCGGTTTGAATAATGCGAATATGCTCACAAAGGCAAGTTTTTTTGGGATAGTGACAATGGGGGCAGAATTCGCGCATGTCCTATTCTTAATGTCGTTCACATGAAGGTAATGATACCTATGGTCAATCCAGACGTATACCAACGCGTTGAAAAAACATTACGCGTTGTTCCACGTGGTGTAGTGGTAAGTTACGGACAGCTTGCTGATTTAAGTGGCTTACCCGGCAGGGCAAGGCTTATAGGAAAGTGCTTACAAGAATTAAAAGGCGAGCACAATTGGCATCGCGTAGTACGTGCTGATGGTAAAATAGCATTTCCTTCTGGTTCAGATAAAGCCCACGAGCAGCGAGAGCGATTGTTAATCGAAGGCGTCATTGTTAAAAACAATCGTATAAGTATGCAGAAATTCGGATGGCGACCTGATTTACACACTATACTTACAGAACTAACGTATTAACGCGACGAAAAGCGCCGCTAGGCGTGCCTTTCTTATTGATATAACGATTAAGTAAACCGCAGTATGTTACAGAAAATCACAATAGATCAGCTAAAGCCAGGTATGTATGTTCATCAAATTGTAGAACAGAAAGGCAAGCTATCGATAACGAATCAGGGGCGGGTAACGTCTGACGCGATTATCAGTACATTAAAAAAGCGCGGTGTAAAAACCTTAGTTATCGATACTGATAAAGCATTTAATGCAAATAGCAATGCAGATAGCAGTATTGGTGCTGTTGCGTCACCTAGCGCGGTAAAACAGGGCGCAAGCAAACCGGTGAGTTTTGATAGCGAATTGGCACGTGCTGTTAAATTGCATGAACAGGGCAAGGCCATTCAACATGCGCTTCAAACGAATCTTCAAAAAGAAATGCCCTTTGATGGAAGCATTCCAAAGGCGTTCTCAAGCAAACTGGTTGAATCGGTTGAACGCAATCCTGATGCGCTGTTGTGTTTAACGAAAATACGCGAAAAAGACGATTATTTGCTAGAGCACTCATTAAACGTCGCTATTTTATTGGCTAACTTTGCCAAACACTTAGGGATGACAGATAACGAGGTCAATGAACTATCCTATGCGGGATTTCTTCATGATCTTGGCAAAATAATGATTCCTGACGAGATATTGCATAAACCCGGTCGACTAACCGATGAAGAAATGGACATCATGAAAGGGCACGTTCAGCATGGCGTCGACCATTTACTTGAGACAGATATCCAACCACACCTTATTCAAGCTGTTGCTGAGCATCATGAGCGGCTAGATGGTCTTGGCTACCCTCAAGGAAAGAAAGGCGATGAAATAAGCATGGCTGGAAGAATGCTGGCTATTGCTGATATGTACGACGCGTTGACCGCGGATAGAGTTTACAAATCAGGAATGTCGAGCCAAAAAGCTTTTTCTATTTTGATGAGTGAAGCCCCTACTCGTCTTGATATGTATCTCGTACAGCAATTTATTAAGTGTTTAGGTATCTATCCAGTAGGCAGTTTAGTACTGCTTTCAAACGAGCGACTCGCCATGGTCATGCATCAAAACGACTCGCCACTTACCCCTGAGGTAAAGGTATTTTACTCAGTTAAGCAAGGCCACTACTTAACGCCAAAAGATATTGACCTAAGTACCGATAAATCTTTGACTATTTCTAAGGCAATAACCGCATCAGATTACAATATCGACATCAATGCGTTCTTTGAACGTTCTGTGTCTGTGTGATGAGCTCAATAGTACTTTGATGTCGGTAAAAAGATACACGTTGTCTCGTTGACTTTGTAGCATTTACACTCACAACGCTTTTATTACTGAGTGGCAATGACGGAGTTGTACGTATTTTTGTTAACCCTGTATTCAGGTTTCTCATAGTAGAGTAAACACAAACAACAGCGATGTTGCCTAGTCCACACTTAAAGGCGAACGTGTATCTTCTTTTACAAGGAGATATCTCGACTATTCAATCAGGCAAATGTAGTCGTTGTAATCTCTGGAATGTATTTTGCTGTACTATCCAATAACCGTAATGAAAATTACAAAAAGTTTTGAATTGTGTTTGAAATTAAATACCACATATCTTTAACTTCAACGCATGTGGCTCGTTTTACGAGATAAGAGGACGTTATGAAAAAGACACTAGCTGTAGGATTAATCGCTGCTTCACTAACAGTAGCGGGTTGCGCAAATAACCCGAACAACACACAAAAAGGTGCTGCAATTGGTGCTGTGCTTGGCGCAATACTGGGTAAAGCGACTGGTGACCATGATAAAAGCCGTTATGCATGGGGAGCTGCCGTAGGTGCCATTGCCGGTGGTGCGATCGGTAACTACATGGACAAACAGGAAGAAGAGCTTCGCAATGAGTTGTCTGATACAGGTGTTCAAGTAGTACGTGAAGGCGATAACCTTCGCCTTATCATGCCAGGTGATATTACCTTCGCTACTGACAGTTCTAATATAAGCCCTAATTTTAATCCTGTACTTCAGGATGTGGCTAAAGTGGTCAATAACTATGAGAAGACTGTGCTGTTAATTAAAGGGCATACGGATGACACTGGTGCTGAGCAATATAACCAATCGCTGTCTGAGCGTCGTGCAGGGGCTGTGAAAAACCTACTGATCAACTATTCGGTAAATCCAACGCGGATCACCACGGTCGGCATGGGTGAATACTCACCTAAAGTGCCTAACAATAGTGCTGCAAACCGTTCAATGAACCGTCGTGTTGAAATGGAAATTCAACCGCTTACTCAATCAAATACGTAAAAGCATTGATAGCAAAAAATTAGTGCCACCTGCGGGTGGCATTATTATTTGTTCGCTTGTTTAATTAGGTCAGCGACATCATCTGCGATGCTGTTAGGTACAGGTATTGTGAGGTGATACTGACTTATCTTCCACGTATCGCCAACCTTGATAAGCACGCCAGTGCCACGGGTCTCTCCTAAACTTTCATTGTCGAGAAGTTCGTCAAACCACGCCACATTGTTATCTGGTGAAAAGTAAATGTGTCTATCTCTTGGGTGATAAGTCCACCCCGTACCTTTGTCAAAGTGGGGCTTTGCGTACGTTTTAAACTCATCTACGCTCCATACTTCAGAGGCGTCTGTACCAATAAACACAGCATTGTCACTGTACAAATCGAAATATCCATCAAAATTTGCGGTAGCTGCCATGTGGTGAAGGTTGTCTATTACTGAACCTACTTTGCGAGCATCATCATTGGCAAAGACACTGGCCGTCCAGAGTATGCAGGTAAGATATAAAATAATAGTGCGCATCATTTTCCTATTAAGAGCTTGTTTGTCACTGGCTAACGTCTACATAGTCGTTCAAACGGTCTACAATAATGTTTCACATGAAACAGTTTTTACTCGTACTTAGTAGTGGATTCTCTTAGCACGAGTGACGGTTCAAATAGCCGATTGATTTCATGCTTTTGGCCATACACTTTGTTTAGTATGAATTTGGCAGAGGTCTCAGCCATTTCAGCAACCGGGTTACTCACTGTGGTCAAACGAGGAAATACGTGATGTGCAAATACCACATCGTCAAACCCTACAATGGACAAGTCGTGAGGTAGACTCATGCCAAGATCTCGGGCGCAGCTAATTGCCCCTGACGCCATCCAGTCATTAGCGCACACCAGTGCCGAAAAAGTCATATCACGAGCCAACAGCTCTAACAATCCGATTTTTCCACCGTCCTCCTGGTAATCGCCGTTATAGATAAGCTGAGAATTTACTGCAATACCCGCTTCGTTAAGCGCCCGTTTATGACCTTCAAGACGCTGCATCGCATCCGCTTTATCTGTCGGGCCTGAAATGTAGGCAATATGCTTATGACCAAGTTCCAGTAAATGGCGGGTGGCCAAATAGCCCCCTTTCTCATTGTCTAAAACAGTGCACGCTTCTTCAATACCCTCAACTTGCCTGTTAACCAACGCAATGGGGAGCTTTTTACTGTTAAGCTCAAGAAGGTATTCATCGGATAGCGCTTCAGCGTGCATGATAAGTGCATCACAGTTTCGGCTTATTAGAAATTCCACAGCATCTTGCTCGGTAGCCAGACAATTTTTTCCTACCGTAATAATGACGTGCTTATCCGCTGCACGACAAGTTGATTCCACCGCTTGCATTAAGTCGCCAAAAAAGGGCGCATTTAACTCAGGTACAAGTACGCCAATACTATCTGTTCTATTGTTCGCTAGTGAGCGGGCAACTGAATTAGGACGATAATTGAGCTCTGCAACCGCCTTATCAACCTTTGCCTTTAAAGCAGGGTTTACCGTCGACTTACCGTTTAATACTCGCGAGACCGTGGATAGTGATACTCCTGCCCTTTCTGCAACTTGATAAATGGTAGCCACGCCGATAAAACCTCAATGTTTTAATTATTTTGATAATGCTTAACTGCATTATGCCGCTATTGGCGCTTGTTCGCTACGTCGAGTGCGTAACGCAACGGTAACTTCCTGCTGTTTCTTGTCATCTAACGGGTAAAACCCTATAAGAAGCGCACCTGCAAAGCCAAAACAAGCAGGTATCCAGCTCATCAGTGCTTGCATGCCTGGTAGCGTCTGTTCGATTGTTGAGGCATCTAAGCCATTGTAGCCATAGCTTCCTAAAACCAGCAAAACAAGTGCCCCGGCAAAACCGCCACCAGTCTTTTGTACAAACGACCCTGCCGAATAAACAAGACCTGTCGCCCTTCTACCTGTACGGTATTCGCTGTAATCTGCTGAATCTCCAAGCATTGAAAAGAAAAGTGTGGGTAAAATCGCAGCAAAGAACTCTGCACTACAGCCCAAAGTAAATATGCCAATAACGCTTCCTTGAGGAACAAAATAGATAGCACAGGTAAGCAAACTACTCACAACGAGTGAAAGAATAAATAAGCGTTTTCGACCGAAAAGGCTGGCAAGCTTTGGTGTAGCCAGCGCACCTAAAATAGACACGACTAGTAAGCCGATAAAGAAGTATCCCGTTAAGAGCTCGCTGTTCATGTAGTACTTAAAATAGTAGGCAATAACACCATACTTAATACCGTTAAACATCATAGTCAGAAACCCCATACCTAAAAGGATGAGCCAGGGTTTATTTGATAACAAATCAATAATGTCTTGTTGTGTTCGGCTACGTCTTGTTGACTTGTTATTGAGTAGTTGCCTAACGACTAATACGCTAACCAGCATGGCTAATATGAAAATACCACCAGTAATTAAATTTCTAAAATAGAAGAAAGCGGTAATGGCACCAAGAGGTATGAGTATCAGCGGGAGTTGTTTTGTTAAGTCTTTGAGCTCTTGCGCTAACGTGTTGGTGTGCCTATTTGAGTCGGCAGTGACAGAAGATTGCGAAGATTGCAATGTTACGCGCTCTTTGGTGGTTACGACGGTAACCGTCATTAAAAGCATAAGTAATAGAGCAAATAGCCACATTGTGTATTGATACCCTAGTGCGTTTTGTCCTTGCCCTAGCCACTCTACCAACATGGGTAAGCAACCCATTACAAGTAATCCACCTAGAAAAGCACCAGCAAACCGATAGCCGGACAAACTCGTGCGCTCGTTATCATCGCTTGTCATAACGCCCATTAATGCAGAGTAAGGCACATTGTTTACCGTATATGCCAAGGTAAGCCCGATATACGTCAGATAGGCGTAGATGAGCTTTCCTTCATAGGAAAAGTCCGGCGTTGTAAAACAGAGCACCATGAAAAGCCCTAAAAATGGGGTTGAACCTAAGATCCACGGCCTGAATTTTCCCATTTTCGTATTGGTTCTGTCAGCTATCATGCCCATGATGATATCAGTCACACCATCAGACAGTCTTACCACAAGAAATAACATCGCAGCCGCGGCTGCAGTAATACCGAAAGTATCTGTGTAAAATACAGCTAGGTAGGCGAGCGCACCTCGCCAAACTAAGTTAGCAGCAGCATCGCCTGCGCCATAGCCTAATTTCTCTTTTAGAGTCAGTTTGTATTCCATGTGATGTCTCCACTGCCCATTTATTTGTTTCGGCTTGCTATAAGCTTTTTGTAGGCCAGCGCACTTTGCTTCAAGGTACGCTTTTGCGTGTTAAAGTCGACATGTACTAGCCCGAATCGCTTTTCATAACCTTCTGCCCATTCGAAGTTATCTAAAAGGCTCCATGCAAAGTAACCACTTACTTCAACACCTTCTTTCATGGCTTTGTCGACCATGTTTAGATGATGGTGGTAATAGGAAATTCGGTCGGTGTCATTCACAACACCTTGTTCTATCACATCCTTCATTGCAGCACCATTTTCGGTGATAAAGACAGGCGGCAACACATATCTCTTGTGAAGCGATGTCAATAGATCATGAAGCGCTTGAGGATATATTTCCCAACCAATGTCCGTTAAAGGCCCCCGGTGACTATGCTCAAAAAATAATGTGTCTTTGTCTTTTGGGGCGGAATAATGCAAACGCGTGTAGAAATTAATACCAATAAAGTCGATGGGCTGACAAATAAGCGCCATGTCGCCTTCTTCAATGGGTGGTCTATCTTGTATAGGGAGTGAGTGAAGAACATCAGGATAAGCACCTTCCATAACAGGCTGCATGTACCATTGATTAATGTATTCATCGGCGACACGGGTCGCGTGCTTATCCGCATCGCTATCGGTATTTGGATAACAAGGTGTAAAATTTAGTACAATACCGGCTTGGCAATTAGGTACATTGCGGCGCAGTACTTTCATTCCTAAACCGTGTGCAAGCAAAATGTGGTGTGCTGCTGTGCGTCCATTTGCGCGGCCCACTCTTCCTGGTGCATGTACTCCTATTTCATACCCTAGATAGGCGCTACAAAATGGTTCATTGAAAGTGGCGTATGAATACACCCTTGTGCCCAGTACAGTGGTAATCTTATCGACGTAGTTTTCAAACGCATACGCTGTTTGTCTGAACAACCACCCGCCCTTATCTTCCAAATATTGAGGAAGATCCCAATGATATAGTGTGACAAAGGGTTTAATTCCCTTCGCGTTTAACGCATCAATAAGTGTCGAGTAGAACTTCACACCCTTTTCAATTAATTCGCCTTCCTCGTCAATGACTCTGGGCCACGAGATTGACAACCGGTACGCGTCCACGCCCAAGTCGACTAGTATGTCGAGGTCTTCTTCCCAGCGATTTATATGATCGCAAGCAATAGCACCATTTGAATTATCAGCTATTGCTCCGGGGCGCTCACAAAATGTGTCCCAGATACATTCCAAACGATTTTCAATATCGCCCTCTATTTGGAAACTCGAGGTTGCTGATCCGAATATAAAATCTTTACTTAATAGCGGACTGTTAGCGGGAAGCGTGATGCTGTTCATTTGTTAAACCCTAGTTTCTGTTCTTCTTTTTCCATCTAAGCCAATGAAGGAGAACTGCTCTTCAACGGTAACCTGCCGAATTTATAGCACATGAAACACTTAATGAGAAAGCGCTTTCTCAAATGTTTTTAATTTATTTGTTAATTAATCAATAAAATCTGTGGATTTTTTCTACTTTTGTTTTATGAGTCTCATTAACTTAATTTATTGATATAATTGATTTAGTTTTAGGTTTGCCCGTTTTAATGCTGACTGCTGTGAACTAAATGTAAAAAATGTGTTGATCTGGCGAGGGTGTTGGATTACCTTTGAGAAAGCGCTTTCTTTTATCCGGGCTTCGTTGTTTCTCTTTGAGAAAGCCCTTTCTCGGAGCGCTAGGGATCAGCAACAAACAAAAGCACACTGAAAGAGAGATTGACTGTGAAACTAATAACACCGCATAAAACCAAAGTCGCAGCGAGTTTGTCCCTTATCCTTGGGACAGGACTAACCGCGCCGCTTATGGCACAAGAAACGTCGGACAACGATAATATTGAAGTTATACAAGTATCGGGAATTCGAGGTAGTGTCCAAGAGTCAATGGGAATTAAGCGTGACTCTGCAGGGGTCGTAGATGCCATATCTGCTGAAGATATTGGTAAATTCCCGGACACCAATTTAGCGGAATCACTCCAGCGTATTACAGGTATTTCAATTAACCGTAATAATGGTGAAGGTAGCCAAGTAACAGCACGTGGCTTTGGACCAGACTTCAATATGGTCACATTAAATGGCAGGACAATGCCAGGTTCTGCGTTGCCTGGCGGTGGTGGCACTCCAAATTCTCGAGCGTTTGAGTTTTCAGATCTTGCGTCAGAGAGTATCAGAGCGGTAGAAGTGTATAAAACTGGCCGAGCAAGTATTGCAACCGGTGGTATTGGTGCAACGGTTAATATTAAAACGGCGCGTCCTTTTAGCGCAGCTGAATCAGGTTTAACTGCCAGTGTAGGTGCCAAAGCACTGCATGATACTACTAATCGTGTAGGCGATGATGTAACGCCTGAAATGTCAGGCTTTATTAACTACTTAAATGACGATCGAACCTTTGGTTTCACCTTCACCGGTTCTTTCCAGCAGCGTGATAGTGCTGCACAAGGTGCTTTCGTAAACCAATGGCGCGTTAATGAATTCGATGGCACTGTGCCGCAATCACCAGACCCTGCTAATCCAGCAAGCGGCGACCCTGTAGTTTTAAACAACGCTCCGGCATTAGGGCAGCTTTTTGCTATTCCCTCAGACCTTCGTTATTACATGGCTGACAGAGAGCGTGAAAGAACCAACGCACAACTTACTTTCCAGTACGCTCCATCAGAAAAAGTGACTGCTACCCTAGATTATACGTACTCACGCCAAGACTTGTATGAGGCGCGAGCTGAACAGTCTATTTGGATGGATGATCGTTACTTTGCAGAGTTAACTTTTGATGATGAGACAGTAAAAACACCTGTGTTGATCTCGCAGGAGCGCCGCGATTTACTTCCGCGCGACTTAGGCTTAGCCCTTCAAGAACTAAATCAAGTGAATGAGAATAAGTCTATCGGTTTGAACGTCGAATACTTTGTTAATGATGATTTAACACTTGTCTTTGATGTGCACAATTCAACGGCAGAGGGTCGTCCAGACGCGCCTTACGGTACTTGGACTAACTTGGGGCTAGGTGCCAACGTAGTAAGAGGTCAAGGTGTAGACTTTACGGGTGAATTCCCCATTATGTTCGTTGATTTTGACGATGTAGCACGCGACAACCTAAATGGTAACGGCGTTCTCGATCAAGATGATGTAGGCACCTCTATTCTTGATATGAATTTCTCATCTCAAGATACCGAAATAACACAGGCGCGAATTGACGGTAGCTATGCAATGGATACGGGCAGCATCAATTTTGGTATTGAATCTCGCTCTATGGAAAGTACCTCATTACAATCACTTACGCGTCATACTATGGGTAACTGGGGTATTGAAAACCCAGGCGAGTTGCCTGCAGGCTCTCTAACGCCACTTGACCTTGCCAGTGAATTTAGTGACTTCAATACTGAGGGTATGTTTTCTCAGGGCTTTACAGGTAGCGTTGCTCAGATTGGCGCGTTCGCCGCGCAAGAGTATGGCTTTGACTTTTTAGCCAACAACCCATTTGCAACAAACCGGACCATTGAAGAAGATATTACTGCGGTGTACTTCGAACTCGATTTATCCGGTGAGCTCAATGGCATGGAGTATAACCTACTCACTGGCGTTCGATATGAGAATACCGACGTGACCTCTATTGCCAACATTAGCTTACCAAGCGGCATTGCGTGGGAAGGTAATAATGACTTTAACGTGCGTTTTGGTAGCGATATGGAAGATGTGGCTGTAGAAGCCAGTTACGATCACGTGTTGCCAGCACTCGACTTTGATATTGAAGTGGTGGAAAACGTTATTGCCCGCTTCTCGTATAGCAAAACTATTGCCCGACCGACCTACAATAACTTAAGCGCTGCTGCATCAGTATCGCCACAAAGTGGACCTACGCTACTAAGCGATAGTATTACTGCAACGGCTAGTTCGGGTAACCCGTCACTGATACCACTTGAATCTGATAACGTAGACTTATCACTAGAATACTATTTCGACGAAACGAGCTATGTGTCAGTAGGCTTCTATGATAAGCGGGTTAAAAACTTTATCGGTAACGAGCAAGTAGAAGAGAGCGTATTTGGTCTTCGCGATGTCACTGCTGGTCCTAGAGCACAACAAGCTCGCGCTGAGCTAGAGGCGCGTGGGATCCCAGTGAATGATACGTCGCTATTTAACATGGTTGCGGCTATTGAGAACGGCATCGATTACAACTCGCTTACCGATGAACAATTCGAACAACAGTTTGATGTGTTACCGAATAGTGATGATCCACTGATTACCTTTATCAATTCAAAGCCTGTTAATAACAAAGCGGCGAATATCTACGGTTTCGAACTTGCGGCACAGCACTTCTTTGGTGACAGCGGATTCGGTGTACTTGCAAACTACACCACGGTAACGGGGGATATCGGCTTTGATAATGATGCAAACCCATCAATCACTCAGTTTGCTCTTGTTGGGCTAAGCGATACGGCTAACTTAATCTTCATGTACGAAAAAGACGCGCTGCAAGCACGTGTTGCGTACAACTGGCGAGATAAATTCTTGGATACTACCTCTCAGTATATTAACGAGCCGGGTTACACCGAGTCTTATTCACAAATAGACTTTAGTGTGTCTTATGACGTGAATGAAGACCTTACTGTATCGCTTGAAGGTATTAATGTCACTGAAGAGAACATTCGCAGGCATGGAAGAACAAGCGCAATGCTATGGCAAATCGACGAGCTAGGTGCTCGATATGCCCTTGGAGTACGCTACAAGTTTTAAACTGTGGGGTGTGTTACCCGCTAGCATGTATTGGGTTGCGTGTTAGCGGGGCTTTTTACCCTAGGTAAACTTTGATAGTGTAATTTTAGTTTTATTTACGATGTAATTGTTATGGCGCAAGATGATGTAACCCAAGAGGTGAAAAACGTCGTCATCGTTGGTGGTGGAACGGCTGGATGGTTAGCTGCAGGCGTTTTAGCGTCAAAGCTTCATTCTTCAATTAACGTAACGTTAATTGAATCACCTAATATACCAACAATAGGTGTAGGTGAAGGCTCATGGCCATCATTGCGAGACACCCTTATCGATATTGGTATCAGCGAAAGTGATTTTTTAACGACGTGCTCTGCATCGTTCAAACAAGGTTCGTCCTTTGTAAACTGGCGAAACGCTACTGACAAACCGCATATTTACTACCACCCTTTTACCGTTCCAAATGGTTACAATGAACTTGATATTCACGCGTGCTGGCAAACCTTTGCAAAAGATGATGAATATCAAGATGCTTTTTCTTTGCAAGCTGCGCTATGCCACGCCGGACGAGCGCCCAAGCAGTTAAGTACCCCCGAATATGCCCATGTGCTGAATTATGGCTATCATTTTGATGCTTCAGCATTGGCGTTGTTGCTTAAAAAGCACTGTATTGAAAAGCTGAATGTGCACTATCAGCAAGCGCATATCGCACAGGTAAATACTTGCGATAATGGGTTTATTCAATTTGTTACGACAGGTGATGGGAATAGCATTAAGGGCGATCTGTTTATTGACTGTTCTGGCCAGCAAGGAGTGCTTATTGAGAAGCACTACAAAGTACCGTGGCAAAGTGTAGAGCACACGCTTATCAACAACAGAGCGGTGGCAGTACAAGTACCTTATGCAGAAAACGATAACGCTATTAGCAGCACCACAATCGCAACAGCGCAATCTAATGGGTGGACATGGGATATTGGCCTTCAGCACAGGCGCGGCATAGGGCTGGTGTATGCGGATACGCTAACTAGCGAAAGGCTGCTATAGATACCTTGCTCAATCAGGTAAGTCTGCGCTACCCAGAGAATATTCAAAAAAACGATGTTAGAACGCTGCGTTTTTCACCCGGATATCGACAGCAATTTTGGGTTAAAAACTGTTTAAGTTTGGGCATGTCGTCCGGATTCGTTGAGCCACTTGAGGCATCTGCCATCGCTATGGTCGAGCTAGGTTTGCGCATGTTATGCGATGCGTTTCCACAAAACCGTAGACATATGGAACTTGTCGCAAAGCGTTACAATTCGCGTTTTACGTACCGCTGGCAGCGCGTTATTGATTTTTAAAACTGCACTATGTCCTTAGCGATCGCACAGAGCCCTATTGGTTGGCACAGCGCGAGCCGTCTAGTATTCCCTGGTTCGCTTGAAGAGTTATTAGAGATTTGGCGTTATCAAAGCCCTTCTCGCTTAGATTTAATTGAAAATGAAGAAATTTTCCCCTCTGCAAGCTATCAATATGTTTTGTATGGCATGGGATTTAACACGGCAATGCCGGCTACTGCAATGACAGCAGAAACTGCACGTAAAGCACAAGCATTACGAAATAAGCTAGTGCAAACTCAACAGGCTTACTTAGCAGGTTTACCCACTAACCGAGCGCTCCTAACCCAGCTTAGTGCGCAGTATTCAGAGGAGCACGCACATGCCGCCATTAGATAGTGAGAGCACCACACAAGGGCAAGCGCATTTTGATTCTTTGCCAGACTCCTCAGCTATCCAGTCACCTGTAAAACAAGTAGTAATTGCAGGTGGTGGCACCGCGGGATGGATGGCGGCCACTGCCCTGTCGCGGTTATTAGGGAAATCCATATCAGTAACATTGGTTGAATCAAAATATTGGCATTGTAGGTGTGGGAGAGGCAACTATTCCCCCTATTCGCACCTTTCACAAGCTTCTCGGTATTGATGAAAAGGCGTTTATGCGTGCGACGCAAGCCACCTTTAAACTGGGTATTGAATTTCAAAACTGGCGCGAAAAATCTCATAGCTATATTCACTCATTCGGCATTACCGGCAGAGAGTGCTGGGCGGGTGAATTTCATCATTTTGGTTACGGGCGAAAGACTATGGTTTTGCTGGTGAGTTCGGAGACTATTGCCCTGAATTGTTAGCAGCAAAACAAGGCAAGTTTGCTTCTTCCGATACCGTCCCGCTTAATTTTGCTTATCACTTCGATGCGGTGGCCTATGGACGATTCTTGAAACAACTTGCCATTGATGCGGGCGTGACGCATATCGAAGGTGATATCAATCGAGTACAGCAATGCCCAACGTCAGGTAATATCACGTCACTGAATCTTGCTGACAATAGTGAAATAAAAGGCGACTTCTTTATTGATTGTACAGGCTTTAAGGGGTTACTTATCGAAGAAACCTTGCACACAGGCTATGACGACTGGCGTCACTTCTTACTCTGCGATAGTGCAGTAGCTATGCAAACGACGCTTACCCAACCCCCATTGCCTTACCAAAAGCATCGCTCATGAAGCGGGTTGGCAGTGGCAGATACCGTTACAAGAGAGAATGGGAAATGGTCTTGTGTATTGCAGTCGCTTTATGAGTGATGAAAAAGCGATAGCAACACTAAAAGCGCAGGTGTCGGGTGACCCTATTAACAGCCCTCGTGTTATTCGCTTTACCCCGCAAGCGGCGCAAGGGTTGGAATAAAAACTGTGTGGCTTTGGGGTTAGCAAGTGGCTTTATCGAGCCGTTAGAATCTACAAGTATTCACCTAATTATGACGGGGCTTGTGAGATTGATGCGGTTATTCCCATTTGACGGTGTTACGCAAAGTGCAATTGATGAGTACAACGCTAAATTTACCAGCGAGATGGACGCCATCCTCGATTTTATCGTCATGCATTATAAGGTAACGAACCGACACGATAGTCCGTTTTGGCAACAATGTCAGCGCATGGATATTCCCCTGTCGCTTACGCATAAATTACGTTTGTTTGAACAAACTGGCCGCGTGTTTCTTGACGATGGTGACATATTCCGCGTTGATTCTTGGACTCAAGTATTAATGGGGCAAGGCATGCTACCCAAGCAATATCATCGTGTTGCAGATGAAATGAGTGAGGCGGCATTAAAACAATTTATGACAGGGTTAAAGCAGCAGGTCATGCAGCAGGTAGCGTCTTTACCTTCCCATGCGCGGTTTCTTGAGCACTATTTAAAATAAGGCTACGTCTTCAACGTTATTTGGCTTCTTGTTAACGAAAAAATACTAAAAAATCAGTGTATAAACTGGACGAATTTAAAAACTACGACAACACTCAAAAAGCGAGACAGGGATAGTCATTGTTTGTTCTTACAAGAATCAAAGATCACAAGGACAATACACACTATCTTTTTGAGAGAGCACATAATGCCTAAAAAATCACTTGCTTGGTTGTTGGTTGCAAGCGCCATGAGTTTATCTGCTACGGCTGAAATTGCCGTCATTGTTCATCCTTCCAACTCTTCCGCTATAGATCAAGGCGTGGTAGAGCGCCTGTATTTAGGAAAAAACAGTCAATTCCCCGACGGTAGTGAAGCGTTGCCAATCAATATTGGCGCGGGTAGTTCCGTTGATAATTTTAATAGCAGCGTGCTGGGGCGAAGCACGGCGCAAGTAAAAAGTTATTGGTCGAAACAAATTTTTACTGGTAAAGGAACGCCTCCAAAAGAAGTTGGCAATGATGCTAGCGTTCTAGATTTAGTCGCGAATAACAAAAACGCAATTGGATACGTTGATGCTGCGCAAGTTTCAGACGGCGTAAAAGTAGTGTTTACAAAATAGGAGCGACACCATGAAATCTAATTTATTGCGCTTAACAGTGCTGCTAACTGCTTCATCATTATCACTATCGTCAACTGCCGCAGACAAAGTAAGAATTAATGGGTTTGGAAACGTGGTTGTTGGTGCCACTTCATCGGATGATACTTTTTTGGGTTATGACGATGATCCTGATTTCAGCAACGAAAGTTTGTTTGCTTTGCAGGTATCGTCAGATATTTCTGACAAATTGTCTGCTACTGCTCAGGTACTAGGCCGAGGTAGCGAAGATTATGACGTTGATTTTGAATGGGCTTATCTAAGCTATAAAATTACACCATCGCTAACCTTAGTGGCGGGACGCTCTCGATTACCGCTGTTTACTTATTCTTCGTCGTTGGACGTTGGATATACCTATCACTGGATTACTGCACCCGGTGTTGTGTATGACGTGCCATTTAACAACCTTGACGGCGTGAAGCTGTCGAAGACGGGTTATACAGGTGGCTGGGACTACATGTTCGATGTCGCTTTTGGGCAATTTAAAGGCACAACCCTTGGGGCGGACAATGTTGGTGACAATACCGTTTTGGTGTCAGCACAAGTGAGTAGCGAGACGCTAACACTACGTAGTGTTTTTGGCCGAACAACTAATACAATAGACCTTACCAAGTCTGCGAATGAAACAGCGCAGGCACTGGGTAACGGTTTTGATAGTTTAGAGGCACTAGGGTTTGTTGATTTGGCAGACTCGCTGCGGATTGAAGAGGATACCGGTGAATTTATCGGCTTCAGCCTAATGTACGATAATTTCGATTATTTCATTGGTGCTGAATACACAGAAATATCTGTAGATAATACCTTCGCCAACGATGACGAAGCATATTATGTCACCGTGGGCGCGCGCTTTGGTAAATGGACGCCTGCACTCACTTATGAAAACTTCGAATCCTCTGGAGACGTTAAATATAGTGACAGTATTGCCGCTATCGCAGCTTCTGGCTTACCTGCCGATGTGGCCGGTGCGTTGACGGCACTTGCCATTGGCAGTCAGCAATCTCAATTGTCGGAATACTCCGTTGTTACCGCATCGCTTCGTTATGACATTACTGCGGGAATGGCAATTAAGGCTGAGGTATCAAGACGTTCAGATGACGTAGATAGCAGCTTAGACGCGACACTGGCAAGAGTGGCGGTTAATTTCGTATTTTAAAAAAATCAAAAGGCTCCGCTTCACAAAGCGGAGCCTAATGCTTTACTCAATATTCTGGATCTCAACGAAGAACAATATCCAGAGTGCCTCTGTAGCCCAATAAAATCAAGCCTTTCAGCAATGCCGTCTCGGAAAGATCAACACTGAACTACCACTCGCGCTACCATTTTTAATTTGTTCAAAGCGATATGGTTTTACATCTACCCATATCAAATAAGATATTTTGTGAACTGATTATGGTTTAGGTTAATTAGCTATATCTTACGGTTGATTTTACATACGATGTTTAAACTAACAGATTTTTTTTGAATTGAATCACACTTTTCGATGTTAGAATAAATTTTTCAAAATTATAGAATAGGAATTATTTAATTTAGATATTAATGGGTTAGTGTATTTTTTAGAGTTCTTTTAAATGATAAGGTATAACTATATTTACTGATATCAAATACCTCAAATTTTGGAGTCTACAAGGATGGTTAACAAAGTAAATGCCCACGTTGAACGATTACATCGCTATTTGCCCTTCAATCCTTCTCATGATCAAATATATGAAGAATATCAAACAACTGATGATTCACTAAATTTAGAGACTAAAGCACTAGCTTATTTAAAAAAATCAGTAAAAGATAAAGCTCGGTTGATTATTCTGACTGGAGATGCGGGGCATGGAAAAACACACCTTTGCAGGCGTTTAATAGAATATCATTTTTCTTGTAGTCAGAAAGAGGCGCGTGACATCATAAATACACAATGTGATGGAAAGCAATTTATAGATATTAACAATACTGGACAACCACTCAGAATATATAAAGATTTCTCTGAAATGGGAGTAGATATTGCTTCCGAGCATATTGAAAAAGCTTTGAATGATGACAGAACAACTATTGTATGTGCAAACGAAGGACGATTGAGAGCAATTCTAGAATATGGAAAAGATTTATCAAACAGCCAAGAATTGTTAAAACAATTTAAAGACTCTTTCAAAGATGGTGTCTCTTCCCATAGTGGCTTGGTTCATATTGTTAATTTGAATTATCAATCTGTAGCTTCTACTAATGATCAAAGTTTAGTTTCAATGGCTATGAAAGCATGGGTTGACGGGAAAAGGTGGTCTACCTGCCAGAGCTGTGACAGTAAAGAGCATTGCCCTATCTTATTTAATCGTAATCAACTCTCACATAGAGAATCCAAAAAAGCCTCTATCAGATTAAACCGAATAGAATTACTTTTTGCAACGGCTGAAAGGTTGGGGGCAGTTATCACTATTCGTGAGATATTGATGGCTATTGCATATTTTTTAACGGGTGGCTTAGGTTGTTTAGATGTTCATCAAAACCTTAGAAAGAAAAAAGCTGGATGGCAGAGTAATTATGCTTACTATAATTTACTTTTTAAAACACCACCTGAGATCAGTTCTGATAAATTAAAAAAAATATCGGTATTAAGTAATATAAATTTATTAGACCCTGGTAAGAAGTCTCTAAGAGAGGTTGATGAAAAGCTTATAAATGAACAAGGAATATTTGAACCAAATTCAATAGATTTACAATTTACTTATAGATCCAGAGGTAAAGTTATAAATGTAGACGCATCAAATGGCATTGATGAAGTTATAAGTGACCCAAGAAGTAAAAGAGAACAAAATAATGAAGCGATATTTATTCAAGAGCTAGTTCAGAGTATACGTAGGAAGTTATATTTTGAAGATCAGGGTGTTCAGGAAATGGGTCTATTGGGTTTTGAACACGGTAATGACTTTATTGAGGTATTAGCAGGGAATATGACTGCAACCAAGATGAAAACCGTTAAGAATAAACTTATTGCAGGTCTCCACACTATTCAAGGGTTACAAATAGGTGACGACGAAACTACTTTACATATAGTAGACCCATCCTTTACTTCAAGTGTTGGCCACACTGCAATTATAGCTAAAAAAATTCCCACGACATTAATCAAGATTCTCTCCATGAATAACGCATGGAATACAAGTGATGGACTATATGATATCAGCTCCAGTGTCGATTGGTTAGACAGGCATATTGTATTTCGAATCGAAGATAGAAACCTCAAACCTTTCGACTTTCCGCTCAACCTAATGGTATTTGACTGTATTGCACGGGCTAGTTCTGGGTATGTTGCTGAAGAGTTCTATGCACATGACCTTAGGCGTATTAAAACCTTTTTAGGTAGCATAACTCAGCAACATGTATCTGAAGAAGGGAATATTCCCTTGTTTATAAATGGGAAAATGCGCTCTATATCAATTGATGAAGGAGTTATTCAGATAGGAGGCAGTCTCTAATGTCGAACTTCGAGCAAGAAACACAAATAACAGGGCCTGATATATCTAAAAGCATTTTTGGAGGGGTTCTTGTATATGACGGTGCTGGACATTACCCAGGATTGGAATTATTAAATTTAGTATTTGGTGTTGTTAATGAAGATCTATTACCAAGCACAGAAAAGGTTTCTGTAAGAAAAAGAGCTCATGACTTTGCAAGACGGATAGTTTGGGATGAATCTTTCTCAGATTTAGATACAAAGCAAAAAGTTTTATTTAATCCTGAAACTGAAGAGGCTGTCAGACAGCTTTTAAATTGTCTTCAATTGCCAATTCCTAGTACATCAAAAAAGCCAGGCTGGGATAGAGCTCACTTTTTTCCATTTACTCAATCTCTAATTCACTGGGATGCTCGTAAACGCGGCGGAAAAATTCTAGTGGAAAGGAAGTACCTTAGGGGCGGAGGAGCACTTGTATACCATATCCTTAGGAAAGACAATAATACAGAAAGACTAGCTCGAAGCCGTGCTGGTTTTTTAGCATTGTATGCTGAAAGCGAGCAGAGTGCGTTAGAAAAGTTAGCTAATACTTTACTGAAACAAAGTTACGTTAGTGATAGTTCCAATGAAGATCTTATCGAAGCTGAGAGTGTGCTTTTTAATGATGAGGACGAGGAATTATTGAGAGACGGTGTGGTTAATATATTGGAACATCATGAACTATCTGCGGTTGCAAGAATTAAAGCATTAATCAGTTGGACTGCATTTTGGTTGTTATTAATACAACACCGAAGAGCTAGTAAATTTCTTGGACAAGAACACTCTTTTATCATTTGCGATTGTGGCTCTTCTCACGTTCAACTCCGCAGAGCTTCACAGAGATGTTTTAAAGATATTGAAAATAATATTCTAAATGCGTCGAGTAAAGCCTCAGAAGGCAAAGAGCTAAAGGATAAACAAAAGAATATGTTGAGAAGTTTCTTTTGGGCTTCTGCAGCAACAATTAAACTTCTGAATGCTTGGCGAGGACGACGTCATTTTACACTTGGACTGGAATTAACTGAAACATTAGTACTTGCTGCTGTAAATAAATCATCGGAGATCCCTTATGAAGCTTTCGTCGATGACTGGTTGTTTGAGAAGTGTAAGTTAGTAATAGGTAGGAAAGCTGCTGAAAAAAGTGGTCTTTTAGAGTCATTCGATTCTAGTGTTTTTGAGGATAACGAAAATCATTTTGCAATTCAGATGCAAGCTGCAGGCTTGCTTACAGAGTACTCTGATGCAACTCGAATGGTAGGAACTGGAGGCCTGAAATGACAGTCATAAGTAAAGCTGAAACAGTTATATCTGAGACAGTAGTTGAAATTGTTTTGAAAATATTTGCGTCACAAAAAGACGTATCGCACAAGTGTTTTAGGATTAAAAACCTTCTCAAAAATGAAATTATAGAATTTATTAATGTATGGAACAAAGTGTCTCACTCTCAAGGGGAGCAAAAAGTAAAAGTTCTTATTGCGGGCGATGCTGATAAAGATTACCCCGACGAATATAGAGCAGATAGTGGACGTTCCATTACTTGGTATAGAAATAATAATGATAGCGGTTTAGTTTATTTAGAAACAAAAACAGAAAGCGATGAGCAAGGGTTAAAAAATATTTTTACTTTTCAAGATAGAAATTTTCTTGATAATTTTTTCAAAGATGAAATTGATATTCCAAAAGTAATTATTGCGAAATGTTGGGAGTTAACATTAGAAAATGGTTCAGCAGCTCCAGACTTGTTTACTCAAAAGCTTTTAGATGTTTTGAACTTATTGCATCCTCATAAAACTCAAGTTCCAGTGAGAAGATTTGTCAATTTCGTATTGGGGTGTTGTGAATCTTTTAAATTAGAAGGCTCTAATCACACACTTGAAAAACAGGTTGAATTAATTGGCAGGAATTTAGTTTATCTAGGTTTGTTTCCCGATGAATTTTGGAGTGAGGGAAAGTCAGACTCGAGTATAGCTCGTAGGTTAGAGCTGAATCTTTCATATGCTGAATTAGCAACGTCGAATAATACAGACATAGAGCCGGAAGACGTTTATAAGATTTGTTCATCTTTGTCTTTTAAAGATATCCAAGGTAATGAATACCCTCTAGAGAGACAGCAAGTTTGGAAGGAACTTTGTCTTGAATATAGTAAAACAAGAAGATTGGATATAAGGAAGGAAATTCCCTTTAGAATTTTTGAACAGTTGTTTGCAAAGGATGTAAAAGGATTGCAGTTGGGTGATAGGGTCGAACAAGAGTTATCTACTAACACACCTAAAGAATTGGAGCAGTTCTTAAGCTTAAACATTAAGAGTGGGTTGAATGAACGAATCCAAGACTCTGCATTAGAATTGTTAAAAGCAGATTCAATAGAAAGTGGTATCCCATTAGCAGACTTTTTATCTAAGCAGACAAAAAGAATGGTGGATAAGGTAGCTTTCCCAACTCCTGAGAACTTTATTAATCCTTTAATAAAGTTAACTGAAATCGCTAGAGACTTTTACCCAAACTACGGTAACTCGCAATGTGAAATTGAACTCAGGCTTGGTAAAGCTGGAGATGTAACAAATCCTTCAATTGGATTATTTGCTTTTATTTATGGTTCAACTCTAAAGTCTGTTGCTGAAGCTTCTAGGATAAATACAGAAGGGTTCGAGTTTTCAATTGAAGAATGTTTAGTCCAGCCTAAGCAACCGCCTCGTCTTTCTCAAAATAGTGATGTTTATGAAGAGGAAGTATCTGTTGATTGGAAAGCAATACCTTTAGAGTTCGTGGTTAGGGATTTATCTGATGGAACAGAACTTGATATTTCTAGTAATTATGAATGGTTACCTAGTTATTACCCTTATTTAGCATTGAGTTGGATTTGGTGTTTTGAACAGCCCAACTTGAGTTATTTCAAAACGATTAAGTTACCTCAGGATATTGGCATAGATGACTGGCTACTTAATATTTGCAATCGAACATTGACTATCGAAGATTGTCTAGTGGATGTGTCAACAGAGTTGCAGGAAAATGAGCACATCTTGTCTACTTTAGCTGAAGATAATTTAAATTTTTGTGAATCATCAAAGAAATACGGCTTAAATAGAGAATTTATAAATGAACTGATCGATAAATGGGAAGTTTTAGTGGATGAAGCCAAACATACTTATGTTCCGTTTGGTAAAACTCATGAAGAGCTATCATTTTTATTATCTAGAGATGTTATAGATATAGGTAATGAGAAAAGACTCATGTTACCTAATCACCCTCTGCGACTGCGTTGGATTTCAAAATATTTTGAAGAGTCCGAACAAAATGCCAATCTAGCTCTTTCTGGAAATTTAAAATTAAATCCACTTAACGATAGTTTGTACATTAACTGGCTTTCGGATTTATCACCACATCAGCAACCGCCAATTTTAGCGACTAAGGAACGGAATTTACTATTTGCTACTGGTGAGCAAGGTTGGTGTGAAGAATTTGCTCCTTTAGGCACAAAGCACAGATTTAGTAAAGGTGGGGTTTTAGACTACCCTTCGATAATTGAATTAGCTAAACAAGTCAAAACATATTTAGAAGCGCATCCATACAAGCAGGATGGTTTGCAGCTTTTATTGATACTTCAGCAAAGTGGAAGATTTGCTTCTGAGTTAATAAAAGAAATTCGAAAAGGTGAATTTAAGTCTACGAAAATTAATTTGCATGTTTTATCTCCTAAGAGACTCTGGGAAGAAGTAATTTTAAATTTTGAAGATTTACCAACGGAAAATAGAATCAGTGAAGGGAACGAGCTTTTCCCACCATTACAATTAAGGCTCTACGACTTAGAAGGCCCTAATGTTATTCCAAGCTCTTTAAGAGAACAAAGTTTTGACGTAGCTTTGGTACCTGGTTTGCTCAAAGATCAACTTAATGTGCAGCACAATACAGAACCACCAGAAGATCGAGAAGGGAGATTTGATACGCTACTTGATAGTCCAAATTGTTTATATGGAGGACAAGACGGTGGAGAAATTTCTGTATCAATGTTACCTAGGGATTCCGATGTTCTTTTGAAGAACTGGTCTACCATGGTGGTTAGAGAAGTACGATCTGGTGCAGTTTCAAAGCAACAACCTGAAAATACAGACTATGTAGAGTTAAAGATAAGTTTTCAGGAAACAGCAAAGCTTTATGAGCAGCTTCATGAATTGGCGCATTGGGTAGTTATTTTAGAAAGGTATTTGAGTAGGTCTCAAGTGGAAAACTTAGAACCAAAGCCTGATATTTTAACTGTAAGAAATAAAGTAGGTACAAACAGCTTATACACACTAATAGTTTCATCAAATTCTGGTAAAAAATTTATAATCAACCGTCTAGAAAGAAAGCTCCGGAATATACTTCAAAAAACGGAACATCTTCCTACTGACCAAGAACTCAGTGTTTTGGCCAGCAGAGTATATGAAAATACTCGAAAGGTATCACCCCAATTGGTACTTAAAGCCATGGGAATCTCGAGAGTAACAGAAGAAATCTTAGGGTTAATGATTGCCACTCATTTATCTGATCTCTATTTCCCCTCTCAAATTTCGGATGGCGCTGTAATTTGGATTTCTCTAGACGAGCACCCTGAGTGGTTTCCTGGCCGAAATACAACAAGAGCAGATCTATGCAGATTGACTTTAGAAGTTAAAGAAGAAGAATTGTATGTAGATGCTTTAATTGTAGAAGGCAAGTTTAGGCAGAGCTTCGATTCACATGGGGTTGAGCAAGTTAAAGCCTCTTTAGAGTTGATTGAGACTATAATTGAAACTGAAACAGAAGCAATAGATGCTCGACTATGGAGAGAGCACCTTTTAACAGCAATGGAAAGTGTGAACCCTGAAGCGAGAATGATATTTGGTCTATCTCAAGCTGAAGTTGATGACAAAAAACGTAAGTTACCAGAAAAAACACGCCAAGACTTTAGAAACGGTAATTATCAACTCAGAAATGTGAAAGGGCTGTTTTCAATTTGCTGTTATTTAGAACAGGGACAATTAATATCTCCATTTAAAGAGGGAGATATTTTTGTTGTCAAATCTTACCAAGAACAGATTCTAGACTTAATTTCAGGTCATGCTAAAAGCTTAAAAATAGATAATAAAGATAATGCAAATTTGGGTAATAGTTTAGTGCTTCCCGACGAAACAAAACACTCAGAAAAAGAAGCTTCAATTGAATCTAACTTAAGTGAAAAGCTCATCAATAAAGAATCTCAGCCAAAAGATTCATTCATTAAAAAGTCATTATCCGAAGATGAACTGATCAATAGATATCAGGTAGTTCTTGATAAATTTGGTGAATTTGGTGTTTCGGTTCAGCAACCTGAAGATAAAAGCATGAGGTTTGTTGAAGGGCCTGCCTCAATTTTATATCGACTCAAACCAGGTAATGCAGTTGCTCCGAAGAAATTATATGAAAAAGCTGATGTATTAAAGTTAGCTCTTGCACTTGAACAAGATCAAAATATTAGGTTTGGCAATCATCAAGGTTTTGTAACAATTGATGTCCCTAAGAAGCAAGAAGATAGATATTTTGTTAGTGCAAAAGATATTTGGAAGGAATGGAGGCGGCCTACAGATCAATTAGCTGCACCTATTGGCGAAGACACTTACGGTAAAATCGTAGATATAAACTTTTCATCTTCTAATTGTCCGCATCTCTTAATTGGAGGCACAACTGGAAGCGGGAAGTCCGAAGCATTAAATACGATTCTAGATGGTTTAATTGAATACTACTCTGAACAAGAGTTAAGAATCATGCTCGTTGATCCTAAAGGGACAGAATTGCAGCAATATGAAGATGATCCTCATTTAGAAGGCTCTATAGGGTGGGATGATACAGATGCAATAGCACTACTTGAAATGGCCGTTGCAGAAATGCAAAGTAGATACATCAAGTTGAAATCCTTAAAAACAAGATCATTACCCGAATATAACGCAATTGTGGATGAAGAAAGTAAGATTCCTTGGTGGGTGGTTGTGCTTGATGAATATGCAGATTTAACTTCGGAGAAGGAAAGTAAAAAAACTATTGAAGGGTATTTAAAAAGGCTAGCTCAAAAAGCAAGGGCGGCAGGTATTCACGTAATAATAGCTACACAAAAACCTAGTGCAGAGGTTATTAGCACCAATTTAAGATCAAACTTACCGGCACAATTAGCTTTAAGAGTGAAGAGTGCAACAGAAAGCAGAGTAATAATTGATGAAGCCGGTGCAGAAACTCTCAATGGCAAAGGGGATGCACTGATTAAAATGGAAGGGAAACTAACTCGTATTCAATGTGCCAAAACATGAAGGCATTATTAGATAATGTATATGATTCCATAAGTTTTTTCGAAAAAATGGTCAGGTCAAAAGTTCCAATATGACTTTTCCAATCTGCAAGGCTAAAAAAGGAGGAACTGCATTACCAACTTGAACATATTGTTGTGTCCTATTTCCTTCAAATAAGTAATTGTCAGGGAAGGTTTGAAGACGGGCTGCTTCTCGTACTGTAAGACTGCGGCATTGCTGAGGGTCATAATGTATGAAGTAGTGACCATCTTTCGAGATATGGCTCGTAACGGTGGTTGCAGGTTTATTTGCAGCCTGTGTTCTAAATCTGTCAGCATGTGAGCCAGAGCTCCAATTTTCGTGTTCTGGTGCAAGCTCAGCAGGAAAGTCCCTAGACTTAGGTGATACGCCATTGTTCAGTTTAGTGAATGCAGCACTATACCCATAACGCAGTAAATCAGATGTCATATGGCCTCTGGTTTCATGATTAAGAACGGTTTTAGGTGAGTCCGTTAAGTACCATTCTTTGATATCGTTTGGCATTTTAGGTTTAGTTACCGCTTTTTCAGAACATGAACGAGGGAGTCCTTTTATTGGGGGAAGTTTTAGGTTTGATGCAGCCTCTTCCCCAAACTTTTCTCGTAATAACTTTATAAGTGTCTTAGAGTTATTCTTAATTTGTTTTTCCCAATCAGATTGAATATCTTTTTGCTTGGAAAAGCCGCTCCTAAGAGCTGGAAGATCTGCTATTGCCTCCTCAACGGTTACTTGTCTTTTTATTTCACTAATTGTTTTTGGGATACAATTTAAGTCTTCTCTAACCCCTAATAAAATTACCCGATGTCTAGCTTGGGGGATGCCATAATTTTCGGCTCTGATCAAAAAGTCAGAAGAGTTTTTATATTGAGGATTATTAGGATTTTCTGCTGGAGCAACCAACGAATAGATTTTATATCCTGGTACACCTTTAATCTTGGTAACTCTCCCAGGTTTTCTCAAGTCCTTGAGTATTTGAGGAAACATTACTTTACCATTAATCTTTGCGGAAAGGATGCCCCTAACATTTTCCATCACGAAAACATCTGGTTGAGCAATTGATAGTACTTTTAAATATTCTAAATATAAGAAATTACGATGGTCTTTTTCAGCTTTATAATCTTCTATTCCTGCGTTGCGAGATCTTCCTGCAAGTGAGTAAGCTTGGCATGGTGGCCCACCAATGACTACCTTAGGTCCATTATGGTCACTAATCAGCTTTTCGATACGGCTATGAATTAGTTTATTATCTTCACCAAGAGCTTTAGGGCCTTCTAATGTCTCATTTAGAGCAAGTTCAGATTGCTCCGGAAATTTTGCAAATAGCTCTTCGCGGGATAATTTTCCTTGTAAATATAGATTATAGTTTTCCATGCCCTTTGGCATCGTTCTGATTTTTCGAAAGAATGATCTGGTTGTTAAAGTTTTATGAGCCGAAGGTTCCTTTTCTACAGATATACGAATATCGAAAGGTTTTTTACCATTTTTATCTGTCGTAGCAGAAATACCTTCACCCAAGCCGCCTGGGCCTGCAAATAGGTCTATTACCAGAACTTTATCTTTCTTATTCAATCTTATTTACCACTTTAAAATTCCGAAAGTGATGATACTAGGACGAAACATTTATAAAAAGCTAAACAGTAGAGTTTATATAACAAAAAATATATAGGTTTTGTTACTTTATCTGTGTTTCTTTATGTCGTGACAAGACAGTTGGTTGTTTTGAAAAGCTAAGTTCCTAACTATTACACTTGTTTTTTGACAAGTTGTTGAAATAACTGAGTATGGTGGTCAGCTAATTTAGGAGAGGTTTACACTCTCGCTTCAGCTTATTGAGCTTTTGCTCGCCATGCTCGACGCGTTCACGTAAAACCATTTATTCACTCCGGTTAGATTGTTCGCGAATATTTTAGGAACGGGATAGCTTTTGACACAATTATGGACACGTTAAGCTTGAAGCCTTTTATATATAAGGCCTAGAGAGTTGAAGGTTGTTTTTTGTCCAGTGTTAAGGTGGGAATTTCAAAAGTAATTTGCAAGGCTAAAAGAGAAGACGTTCTCCTTTTCTAAAAAAAGCCTTGAATTCTTGTAGGCCAAGTGTGGTGAGGTCTAGCTAAGGAGAACGATTAAAAAGTATTGGTTGTACTTATATTAAGGGTTGAACAAATATTGGAAGTGCATTGAGAGAATTTATTTAACTTATGTTTGGTGGCTTTGGAAATTACCGTCGATTCAATTAGAAAGAATAACTAACACTAACTTGAACACAGCCTAGTTAAGTACCAGTTTTTAAAAGCTAATCCTAAATTGTTTCAAAGCAATAAGGTTGAAAGAAAATGAATCAATTTAGTAGCTAGGTATTATAAAGTTTGGTATCTATAGCATACTCAGAAAAGTGAGCAAGTTACTGATTCAAAAGAATTGTCTGTTCATTGTTAACATGTTAAACAGAAATGGAGTTTTGTTCATTATGCGAAATAACGCGTTATATTTTCCATATATTTCGATCCCAGAAAATAGCTGGACTATTAAAAGTCTTCTATATTGGGACAAACTGAGCTCTATTGTTCCAATGGATCATATCGACCGCCCAGAGCAACTCAGTGGCTTTATGAGAGCTCTATTAGAAAGAGATCTCGTAGAGCAAGTCTTTCCATCTAACTACTTGTATGAGATTCCTGAATTCGAAAGTAGTTTCATAAGATATTTACAGCCAAAGGTAAGGAGATATCGCGAAAATCCGATTAGAACTTTTTCACTCAGCGGCAGAGTTCACCAAGAAAAGTTAGTTCCTAGAGCAAATTTACATGTGGAAAAACTTGGGCACTTGCCAGATTTCCTTATACAAGAAGGTTTAGCTAGAAGGATAGATGGGGCTTGGTTCGAAATGGATACTCGAGTCGCAAACATGTTCATGGCATATTTAGCTATTTGCTTAGGTGGTGTTAAAGATGTCAACGCAGCACCAATCACAAGTGAATTTAAATACTCTAATTTTCTTGGCCATTTCAGACGAGAGAATCCAAGGTTTAATCATCAAAGAAAAGCTAATGATGTAATCATTAATGGGCTATTGCCAATTCCAAATGAACCTATCGATTTAGATAAATTAGCACAATTTAAAACTGATCATGGTCATTTGTTACCAACCCTACGTAGAAAAGTAGAAAATGAATCAGCACAAATAGCTTTATTAAATGATCCTAACGATAGGATTGAAGCCACTGCGGGTTTTATTGAAGATTGCAAATATGAAAAAGAACAAATAATTGATGCAATGAAGCCTTCATGGTCGAAAATTAGTTTTGGCTCAATAGCCCCACTATTTGGGTCAGGGTTAGCAATGATAGCAACAGACACTGGTAACAAAGCTGCATATACTGGCGCTGGCTTATCTTTTGTAGCAACAGCTTACCAAGCTTTGAATAGTATCAGAGCTGAGCGTAAAAGAGCATCAGCTCTTCCTTTAGCATATTTAGCCCACTTAAATCGCCTCAATGCCTAACAAGCTGTATAGAAGAAAAAGATATTGTTAGTTGTTATTGATGTGGGCAACAGTTAAGTTTGATTACGCTTGTTCTGATAGTCAGCAGGCGCCTCTAGAAAGTGCCTGCAACTTTTTATGTTAAAGCTCCGTTTTCTCTCATGTACATATGTACCAGTGACTTCCTTGTTTTTGGATCTTTCCTCTATTACATACCCTAATTAAAGCACGCTTAACCGTTTCTTCTTCCAGCATGGGAAAGGTTTGAACGATATATTCTGTTGTAGGTGGATAACCATCCCAATGTTTTAAGTCTTGGATTGTTTCAACAAGCCTCTTATCTGTTAAACGTTTCATATCACTGCTCTTCTTTAGGTAAGCATTTGCAAAAAGTTTCAGATAGCATCAGAAGAGCCTCACGTTTTTCTGGCAAGAAAGAGTACTTGTTATAGATGTGCTGCATCTTTGGTAGTTTATGGTTTAAGCAAATCTCAGCGACCTGATCGGATACGCCTAGTTTTGCTAGCAATGTTCCTGTTGTTCTGCGGATATCATGTGGTGCTAATGCAAACGGTAGATTTAGATTCTTGAATGCGTGGTTTAACGTGTCGTGGTAAACATGAGGAATACGACTTTGCTTTCTTGCCGGAAACACGTACTCGCTGCCACAGGCTCTTATTTTTAGTTCATCAAGCCAAACGATGACTTGTGGTGAGAGTGGAACTAAGAACTCTCGACGTGGTTTTGTGCGCTCCGCTGGAATTGTCCACAACAACTCGTCAAAGTCGAATTCTTCCCACTTAGCGCCTAACAGTTCCATCTTTCTAGTTGCCGTACAAAACAGCAAGCAGGTTGCTAGGTAGTTATCTCTACTAAAGGCGGTGCCTGCTGCTTCGGCTATGTCGAAAAACTGTCTGATTTGTTTTTCGTTTAAATAGGTATCTTTTGGCCTTTCTTCACCGCCTGCATCCATAGCTGTGAAGGATAGGGCTAGGTTATGGCGAATTAAATCGAGCTTAACAGCATGTTTAAATTACGCCTTCAGTAAATAAAGCGATTTATTTGCTATCGAAGGTCTCGGTGCTTTTGTTCGTGTGCCTTTTTTGATTTTCTGCAGTACATCCGAAATCTCCAAGCCATTTATCTCCGATATACTTCGCTTGCCCAATGGCTTTTTTAGATTCATTTCATAAAGACGCTTTAAACGCTCAGCATGTGAGTAGCGTGACTCGATGATGGTTTCAAAGTAGTGCTCAAATACGGCATCTAAAGTCTGTCTTGCTTGATGTTCAGCTCTTCGCTTTTCCATAGCTGGTCAATATTGTTAGCTAGCTGGTGGCGAAGAGCCACTGCTTTCTGCCTAGCTTCTTTCAGAGAAAGTGCAGGATATGGCCCGATGGTGATAATGGCTCGCCGACCATTTATCTGATAGCGGAATTTAAAACTGGCATATCCCGATTTGGTCAATGAGAAAAACAGGCCATCCTTATCTCCTATTCCCCGAACTGGGTCGGCCTCTTTAATGATAGATTTTAGTTGCGCTTCGGTTAACATTTATATCCTCCAAAATAATAGGGTTATTTGGACGACATTGGTGACTCGGCTAGTGGGTCACCACTCGGGTCACCACCGAACTACCACTCGCACTACCACTTTTTTGTATTTTTGGCCTAAATTATTCAAAAATATTTGGACGTTAAAAACACAAAAGCCCAGTATTACTGGGCTCTAGCGGAGGTGTTTGGACTCAAATGGATATTATTCTATATTCTGAATTTGCTCGCGCATTTGCTCAATAAGTACCTTAAGCTCAACAGCTGATTGCGTGATCTCAGTACTAATTGACTTCGAACCCAGCGTGTTCGATTCGCGATTAAATTCTTGCATCATAAAGTCTAAACGACGCCCTACTGCTCCGCCTTTTTTAAGAATGTTACGCGTTTCTGCAACGTGTGCATTAAGGCGATCTAACTCTTCGGCTACATCCACTTTTTGAGCAAGCATAATCATTTCTTGCTCGAAACGACCGGCGTCTAGCTCAACTTTCGCTTCTTCAAAACGGGCTTGCACTTTTTCGCGCTGCCATACCATAATTTCTGGCATTTTAGCGGTTACTTTTTCGACTTCGGCCTCAATAGCATCAAGACGCTGTGTAATCATACCTTTTAGCGCTTCACCTTCAGTCGCACGGGCACTGATAAAGTCGGTTAGGGCTTTGTCGAATGCCGCCATAACATCACCGTGAATGGTATCCATATCGGTTTCTTCAGCGGCAATAACACCAGGCCAGCGCAGCACGTCTAGTGGGTTAACGCCGGTAGATTGTCCATGAGATTGCACCCAGTCTGCAGCGTGAAGCACTTGCTTGGCCAATTCTTCGTTTAAACTCAACTTCGTTACAGCCGCATCGTTTGCAGTAAAACGCAAAGCGCACTCTACTTTTCCGCGCGCCAGCTTTTTGCGAAATCGCTCTCTAAGTACCGGCTCTAAAGAACGAAATTGTTCAGGTAAGCGAAAATAGGTTTCTAAAAAGCGTTGGTTCACTGAACGAATTTCCCACACCGCGGAACCCCAGTCTTTCTTGGTCTCTACGCGTGCGAAGGCAGTCATGCTGTAAATCATAAAATTCCTTAAAATTAAATATGAAAACCTGCAAAAACAACGCGAATGGAACGTGTTGTATACAATATCTTCACGGACAGGTTTTCTTGTACTCTTTATATTAGCGCACAAAACCTTATTTCTATACAAAGTTCGTTTTTAACGGTTAGGGGTATTGCGTTATACTTAGCGACATTATTGCGCTGTGCATTATTAAACTTGCTTGTAGCAGATAAATAATGCATTCATCGCCCCCCTTTTTAGCATTTACGTTGTGGAGAACACTATGCGTCCAAGCGGCAGAACCGCCAGTCAAATTCGCCCTGTTACAATTACCCGTCAATACACATGCCACGCTGAAGGCTCTGTGCTGGTGGAGTTTGGTAACACTAAGGTGTTGTGTAATGCGACGGTAGAAGAAGGTGTACCGCGCTTTATGAAAGGCCAAGGTAAAGGTTGGATCACGGCGGAATACAGCATGCTACCTCGCGCAACGCACACGCGCAGTGGACGCGAAGCTGCACGTGGTAAGCAAGGTGGCCGTACGCTTGAAATTCAACGTCTTATCGCACGTTCTCTTCGCGCTGCTGTTGATTTGCAATTGTTGGGCGAAAACACTATCACGCTAGACTGTGATGTTATTCAAGCTGATGGCGGTACGCGTACTGCTTCAATTACCGGTGCATGTGTTGCGTTAGTTGATGCACTTACTTTTATGCGCAGCAAGGGCATTATTAAGACCAACCCGCTTAAGCATATGATTGCAGCGCTTTCAGTGGGTATCTACGAAGGAATGCCTATTGCTGATTTGGAATACACCGAAGACTCAGCAGCTGAAACAGACATGAATATTGTGATGACAGAAACTGGCAAGCTTATCGAAGTACAAGGTACGGCAGAGGGCGAACCATTCTCGTTTGAAGAACTTGACGAAATGTTGAAAATTGGTAAGCACGGTTTGCGTGAGTTGTTCGATATTCAAAAAGCAGCATTGGCGTAAGAGGTTATTATGAAAGCGTTTCAGCGAGATTTTATTGAGTTTGCTATTGCCCGTGGCGTACTGAAGTTTGGTGAGTTTACGCTGAAGTCTGGTCGCGTTAGCCCGTATTTCTTCAATGCTGGTTTGTTTAATCGCGGCGGAGATTTGGCGAAGTTGGGGCGTTTTTACGCTGATGCACTTATGGATGCGGGTGTAGAGTTTGACGTACTTTTTGGGCCAGCTTACAAAGGCATTCCTATTGCAACGACCACGGCTGTTGCTCTTGCTGACTCACACGGCCTCGATGTGCCTTACTGTTTCAACCGCAAAGAAGCCAAAACCCATGGTGAAGGCGGCAATTTAGTCGGTAGCCCACTTGAAGGGCGCGTAATGTTGGTCGATGATGTGATAACCGCGGGCACTGCTATTCGCGAGTCGATGGCGCTTATAGAGCAGCAGCAAGCGAGCCTATCTGGTGTGCTTATTGCTCTTGATAGACAAGAACGCGGAAACGGCGAGTTATCTGCTATTCAGGAAGTTGAGCGAGACTTTAACACGCAAGTCATCTCTATTGTGTCACTTGCAGATGTGGTCGCTTATCTTACTGAACAAGGTGATCACGACGCGCAAATTAGTGCTATCAATAAGTACCGTGAAAGCTATGGCATCTGATTTCGCAAAAGCATTCAGTGATGCGAATACGCATCTTGATGCACTAGGGCTGCGTTGTCCTGAACCTGTGATGATGGTCCGCCTAAATATTCGTAAATTGGCCGATGGCGAGACACTTTCTGTGACCGCTGATGATCCATCTACGGCAAGAGATATTCCAAGCTTTTGTCGGTTTATGGACCATACGCTAGTGGCATCGCAAACTGATGAGATGCCCTATCAATATGTCATTAAAAAGGGGCGCGCGTAGCGCCTCTTCTATTCTAAGTCGCGGTATTTGGCCTCTAGGCCACAATAAAGTCCAAACATTACAAACCCTGCTCCTACGCCAGCAATTAGATACGGTCCAAATGGCTGTTCCATGAGAGTTGATAGCACTTTCTGTAATCCTCCTGCCTCAGATGGGTTGCTCACTAACGCCGCTAAAATAAAAAATCCACCTACTACTAAATAAACAACGCCCCGCGCGACATAACCCATGCGTCCGCTAAATGAAATACTTTTCTGTATCCCACTGCTTAGTGAGCTCATAGTAAATTTTTCTAAAAAGTCTTTCGTGTAGGCATGCTTGAATTGAATGCCAGAGAAAACAATTATGCCTACTCCTATGGCAGCGACCAAAAGCAGGCCCCACTCAAATTGCATCAAATAACTACTGATTTCTTGGCTGCTGTCTTTTGAGTCACCTGACTGGCTTTGACGCCACGAAAACAGTATTTTGGCGCCGACAAATGCGGCAGCCATGTAAAATAATCCGGAGATAAAAAAGAAGCATTTAGTGATAGTGGCTTTAAGTTTACTATCGTCGTTGGACGTTGACTCAGTGAAGGTTTGTAGCCACCGCCATAAGGCGTAACACGCTAAACCTATAACTAGCCCGCCAAGCAAGAACTGCCCGAAAGGTTGTTCTTTTAGGGTTTCAAAAACTTGCGATTGAGTCGCCTTTTCACGATTAAGTGAATTAATTACCGATGACAGAATGAATGTACCTAGCATAACGTACATGATTGTTTTAGCGCTGTAGCCCGCTCTCGCTATGCGATGATACCATTTAGAATCATTTGTCATTGGTCTTCCTTAGGTGGTGAGACTAGCCAAAATAGGGCGTCGTTTCCAAATGACCTTCAAGTTTCGATCCAATCACGTCTGTTTTTTAGGCATTCCGCATTATTTGCTTGTACTAACGGCTTGCAGTAAAAGCCGTTGTAACGCTTGTTTGCTTTGAGAGCAGGTACAATGTATGTCGCTCATATGTAAGTTCTCACCGCTGAGCATCTTCTTAAGCACAGAAGCTCTAACGTTTAACGCAATAAAGCTGTCTTCGTGATCATGCTTTTGTGAAGGCATAATGTTCTCCTTGCTACATGTCTTTTACTTAAAGAATTTTAGTGACAAGCCACGTTTGGCACTGGCAGTGTATTAGGCGGTAAGCCCTTGCTGTCTACACAATGCTGAACCGCGCTTATCAGACGGCAAACAGAAGGATTGGCTGCATGTAGTGGCATCACCGCAATAAGGAGTTGCTGACACTCTTGTAACACCTCGTGAGCTTCATGTTTTTTGTATGCGCGTTGAAGTAAAGATGACAAATACATACCCAAAGCGCCAAATGAAATGATGTCGTTATAGGCGGTGCTAATATTGCTTTTCGACACCGGTTGCAGCGCAGTCAGCACGACCTTTGCTGTTTCAAATGCTTGATAACACTTGTCACGGGCAAACGCGCTTTTGCCTTGTTGATGGGCTTCTTGTGCCTGAATTTGTAAGCTTAGTCGATGCGCGCGAGCGTTAGCTGGGTGTAGTTGTAACCACTTTCGGTAAACAGGGCATAATCGCTGGGAATTCATATTTGCACCTCCTTTTTTTCTTACATTAGTGCAAATGAGAATTATTATCAAATGTAAAGTTGAAAAAATCTATCCCGTTAATCGACAGTGAAATTATAGCAGACTGTGTACGCCCGAAAGTGCTAACGAATTAAATTGGATAGCCACCACAACAGCAATACCACCAACGTAATTGCGATAACGGCTTTCATTCTGTAGCGCTTAATGAGTTGCTCTGCTTTATCACCGGTGTAGTACACCACAGCTGCTAGGCCGAAATAACGCAACGAACGTGCTATCACAGTTGCGAGCAAAAAGAGCCCGAGAGAATATTGGGTGGCACCTGCGGCAAGCATGGCAACTTGAAAAGGAATGGGCGCGATGCCCAACGTCATCACAAACCAAAAGCCTTGGTTTTCCATTTTGGTTTTAACGCTATCAAACTGGGATTGGCTAAAAAAGGTGTCTATTGCCCATTGCCCGACAAGGTCAAATAGGTAATAACCCAAGGCATAACCAAATATTGCCCCTAAAACACAGCCGATAGTAGCCATTAATGCGATTTGCCAGAGTGATTCTCGTCTAGCCTGCATTAATGGCACCATAACCGCTTCTAGTGGAATGGGTACGATAGTGGACTCGAGAAATGACGCAAAGGTAATGCCTTTTAACATGTGCTTTGAGTCAACCAGTTGCTTGGTTTTCTTTTTTACTTTCTTACCGAGTGCCATGTAACCCTTTCATTTTCTATTGTTTGTAAACAACCCCATCTTTCATTACAAAAGACACCGATTCCATCACAGAGATGTCTTCTAGAGGGTTGCCCGATACTGCCACGATGTCGGCCAATTTACCTTCAGATAACGAGCCCAGTATGTCGCTAATACCAAGGAGTTCTGCACTATTTACAGTCGCGCTAAGTAATGCATTGGCAGGTGTCATACCCGCTTCCACCATAAGCGCAAACTCTTTGGCATTATCACCGTGGGCTGAAACTCCACTGTCTGTACCAAAAGCAATTTTCACGCCCGCCTTATGAGCACGTTCAAAGGTTTTTTGAATTAATGGGCCTATGGCAGCCGCTTTAGGTCTAACCAATTCTGGGAAAAAGCCATCTATTTTCGCTTTTTCAGCGACGAACTTACCTGCCAATATAGTTGGCACGTAGTATGTGCCTCTCTTTTTCATTAGTGCGCGAATTTCATCGTCCATGTAGGTGCCGTGTTCAATGGAATCAACGCCTGCTTCAATAGCGCGTTTCATCCCTTCTTTACCGTGGGCGTGGACCGCTACCGTCATGCCATAATCTTTTGCGGTTTGCACAATGGCGTCGAGTTCATCGGTCATAAACTGCGGGTTTTGGCCGCTTTTTGCCACGCTCAATACACCACCTGTAGCGGTAATTTTGATAACATCTGCACCGTCTTGATAGCGCGTTCGCACCGCTTCTCGAGCTTCCACCTCTCCATTAACTACTCCTTGTGTTGGCCCGACATCAGGGCGCAGTAAATGCGCAAAACCATTACTTGGATCGGCGTGCCCACCCGTTGTAGCAATCGATTTTCCACCGGTATAAATGCGTGGGCCGGTTGCAATGCCTTTTGAAATGGCATTGCGAAGTGCAATTGTTTCGTTATAGCTATCACCTAAATTACGTACTGTGGTAAAGCCAGCCTCAAGTGTAACTTGTGCATAGTTTGCACCGCGCAGTGCATAATCAGCTTCGTTAAGAGAAAAGCGTTCTAAATAGGTTTGCGGGCCGCCGTGTTGTGATGATAAGTGAACATGCATGTCCATTAACCCCGGCATAACAGTATGACCTTTTAGGTCAATAACCTCATCACCTTCACCGGCCTCAACAAAACCTTTTTGAATGGCCTTAATCTTGTTGCCATCTACAACGATAGTCACCTTTTCTAGCAGGGTTGAGGATGTGCCGGTAAAAGCTTTACCTGCGTGAATTAAGGTGTCAGCTACAGAACTTGTGCAAAGCGATGAAAGACTCAGGGCGAGTCCTAGCGATAATAGGGTCTTTTTCATTGATGTGTTCTTTTGGTTGTTTTGTAAACTATAACGAAAGTGTTGCTAATTAATACACTTAATTGCGGTTATGCGTTTACTTCACCAATAACGAACGTGCTATTGCCACTTGTGATAGAAAATTGCGTGCCAGTTGCCGTGGTAGTTTCCTCTGCCTGTTCTAGCAATTGATAATAGACATTTTGATGAAGCCTGGCCCAGAGGTTGCGTCGCACACAAAGGTAAGGAATAGGTGTGGCATCGGCATCTTGAATTGCTTTAGGTGGAACGCGAAGCGTTAATTGAGCAGGGTCGTCTAGGCGTATTTCATCGCCGGTTTGTGTGGTGAATAAATAGTAGGCCTGATTAGTGTCTTTGGCTGTAGTTTTCTGCCATTGCGTGACCAAAAAAGGCGTATCTTCAACCGTAATCCCCACTTTTTCTACTGGGGTAACCAAAAAGTAATTGTCGCCTTCTCTTTTGAGTACCGACGCAAATAATTGAACAAGGCTTGCCCTACCTATAGGGCTTCCTTCATAAAACCATCGGCCATCTAATGCAATGGTTAGATTAATGTCACCACAAAAATCAGGATCCCATTTTTCGACAGGCGGCAAAGAGCGCGTCTTAGAAGACGTGCCCTTTAACTGCTGTTGAAATCTAGTTAGATCCACGCTCTTCAACCAAAACTTTAAGCTCGCGCAATTTTGCTTTAATACGACGCATATTATCTGGGCCTGTTCGCAGTAATTGCTTTTGTGGCTCATTAAGATTTTCTAAACGTTCATCAGCATATTTATAAGCAACTGAGTCGGTGTACACTTCAACCGGCACAGGCACTTCTGGCGTATCGAGTAATTGGTCAATGGCGTCTAACAGTACTTCATTAAAGTCCTGGTCAGGATTACCAATTTCCGCGTATTTGGCTTGGATATCGCCTTTATAAATAGCATAAACGTTTAATAAGGCTTCGTTGTCAAACGATTCCAGCATATCCACATAGGGGGTATAGCGTTTGTAACTAGCGGCATCAATCCACTGTTTACCCGCTTGCGAATAAACGCGGAAACTTTGTTCAGGAGGCGTGAGTAATTGATGGTTTGGTGCCATTTCATTGTTGGCCAAATTAGTCGCTGAAACGACAAAGCGTTGCAACAAACCTTCATTCACTAACATTCGATTGACGGTGTCTTCATCGGCCGAAGAACTGTTAATAAGTGACGACTTGATCGCAGGGTCACTCGAATCTAGTGGTTCAGGCTTTTCGTCAACAACCTCTGGAAGGGGTTCAACTTCGTCTTTCTCTTCAAGTTCAACAGTAGGCGCAACAGGTTGTGTTTCGAATACTTCTGGCTCTATGGTAGGCGTTTCTTCAGGCTGAACGACTTCCGGCTCAGGGGCTTCTACCACCTCAGGCTCTTTGTCGCTTGGCCAAAACACTACAGCCAAAATAACGATGAGAAGAACACCAACAATAATAAAATGTGGGCCTAACGATTTCTTTTCTGACGACTCGCTCATATTGACTCCGCTACGAAAACTATCCTTTTCTAATACTATCAGAGATAACACCTAATATTAGAAGTTCAAGCAAGAGAAATGTTCCCTTGTTGTGTAAATTCCTCTTTTCATGAAGATTTAAACGTCAAAAAGCCACTTTTCGATTGCTTTTATGTCGTAATTTGCGAATTAACCATGTTCACTGTAAAAGAAAGTAGCCGTTTAAAATGTAAATAGAGCAGCTATTTATAAAACAATTGTTTAACATTTGTGCTTGTATAGTTTAATGTATTGGTATGACCGTAATATTATTCGCTATCCCACTGTTTTTTCTGTTAATTGGCATTGAGCTTTATGTCGATTACAAAAGAAAAACGGGGCACTATCGCACGAACGACGCCATAACCAGTTTAAGCGCTGGGGTTTTGTCTCGCGTCGTTGCCATCGGCCACCAACTCATTCCGTTTACCATCTATGTTTTAGTATACGACGCCATTGCGTTGTTCTCCTTGCCAGATGCATGGTGGGTATGGGTAATTGCTTTTGTCGCTTACGACTTTTTTTACTATTGGAACCATCGAATGGGCCACGAGATGAGTATCTTGTGGGCAGCACATGTTGTGCATCACTCAAGCGAAGACTACAACCTTACTACAGCATTAAGACAAACCAGCGGTGCCTTGTTTAGTTGGGTGTTCTATCTGCCATTGGCTTTAGTAGGATTTGAGCCCGAGATGATTATTACGGTTGGGGCACTTAATTTGGTGTATCAATTCTGGGTACACACGCAGCATATCAAAACCTTAGGCTGGATGGAGTACGTCTTTGTTACGCCGTCTAACCATCGCGTACATCACGCGCAAAACCGCGTCTATATTGATAAGAATTACGGCGGGGTATTTATTCTTTGGGATCGCCTTTTTGGTACTTTTATTCCCGAGCTTGACGAGGAGCCACCGGTGTATGGAATACGCGGTGCACTTAAAAGCTTTAACCCTATATGGGCCAACTTACAAATTTACAGTCAATTAGCGAGGGACAGCTATTACACTCGGTCATGGAAAGATAAATTCCGCGTATGGTTTGGTCGCACAGGGTGGCGACCTGAAGATGTATCTATGCGCTTCGTGCAGGAAAAAAAGCCGTTGAGTGAATTTAAAAAATACCATCCAAAACTACACAAAGCAGTAACGCGCTACAGTCTTGTTCAGCACCTGATTATGCTAGGTGTAACGCTATATTTATTGCTAAATATTAATGCATTGCCTACTAGTCACCAACTCATAGCCGTTGCAACTGTTATTGTTATGAGTATTCAAAATGGGTTCATCCTGTCTCAGTCAAAAATGTCACTGGCAATGGAAGGACCCCGTCTACTCGTATTTCCACTGATGTGGGTCGCTGGCGGCATGGGTGTTGCGGCAATTGTTTATACTCTGTGTTCGTTCGCAAGTTTATTCATGTTAGCTAATGCCGTGCGTCATACTCAGCATCGCCCACCGCTTGAAGAAGCGGTCCTGCCCACTGAACCTGATAACCTCGCCTAACGTAATTACCTACTACGCTAGGTAAGCGCAAAGCATTATTTCGTAGCGGTATGTCCCCAAAGTTTAACATACCGCACGTCATGTATTATCAACCACAGTGCATGCCCTAGCGTTAAGCTTAATGAGGTATGTATGCATAAGTTCTATTTTAAAGATATTGAAGATACGCCGACGGCAATCGATTATTTGGAAGTGCAATCTTACGAGATGAACGTTTATCTTGTTTATCTTTCTATTGGCGATAAAAGCGGTATGGTGTACGACACAAAAGATAAACCAATGCGTTTTTTTAGCGCCGGCCATATTCGAGAAGCATTTGCACATTGCAGCGTTGCAAAAGCGGTCATGAAACACGACACCCCTTACGATGAAATGATAGGTAATCCACCCAAAAGTGCTGAACAAATGGCGCTGCCATTTAGTATGGAACTTCCCTATTAGTGAACCCTGCCTTATAGCACCTTTTTCGCCCTATGATAGCGAAGGTGTTAGCTAGGCGTTATTTGCCTCAAGCCAAGGCGCGGCCGCTTTTCGCATATCAACTCTTGCGCTCAAGCGTTTGGCGAGTAGGAATAGCCCGCCTAGTTTGCGGTGGATAAATAGTGCATCTGCAGGTGGCGTATGCCAAAAGTTATGCTCCATAGTAAGCGCCATCCCTTTGTCATGTAACCGAGTAATCAGGTCGCTGTTACCAAAATCATAAGGCTCGTCGCTTCTAATTGCTTCACAGGCTTCCATGCCTATGTTGATAACTGCGGTAACTTGCGCTTCGCTATGACTGTCATCAATTAAGCCGATGGCCATTGCTGCTCGTCGCATTTCTTCAACGTTATTGTCTGCAGCGCTGTTTAACAATGCTTGATAGTGCACTGCAATGGCGTCGGGTACTTCTCGAGTCGCACCAAAATCAAGTAATACAATTTGCTGCGTTTCACTTTTGTATTTGTAATTGGCTAAATTAGGGTCACTTTGCAACAGCTTGAAATTAAAAACCTCGTTGAAGAAAAGTGCCATGAGCGCTGTCATTAATTTGTCTCTGACTGCTTGGGGTTCGCTTTGAAGAATATCCAGATCTACTGCCTCGATATAGTCCATGGCAAGCACAGTATCAGACGTTAGTGGAGGATAAGTAGCAGGAATAACAAAATGCGTGTTGTCTTCTAAATAACTGCGATAGCGCATGAGCATGGTTGCTTCACGCTGGTAATCGGCTTCTTGGTGTAACTGTAGCTTAGCCTCGCTAAGCAGTGGCGAGATGTTCAGTGATTTTGGCACCAAACCCGTTAACTTAATCAGTGACGCTACATTATCAACATCACTGTCGATACTCTTTTTTACGCCGGGATATTGCACTTTCACGGCTAGCATTTTGCCATCCATCGTAATGGCTTTGTGAACCTGACCTATAGACGCTGCAGCAACAGGCGCGAAGGAAAAATACAATAACGATGCTTGCCAGTTCTCGCCCCACGAGGCTGCTAATGTTTCGATGAGTTGAGTTTTGGGCATAGGATCGGCATCTTCGCGAAGGCGCCCCAAAATCACCGCAAGTTCTGGAGGGAGAAAGTCGCCTGCATCCATTGAAATAAGCTGGCCTAGCTTCATCGCTGCACCACGCATAGTCGCGAGCTGATCGGCAATATTACCAATGTTTTTAGGGGTTAATAGCAGTGACGACAGTACCGGCTTCTCTCCTTTGAGCAGTTGACCGGCACCTTGTGTTACTACGCTTGTTGCTATTTTTCCGGCCAGTGTGCCCAATCGGGTGACGCGAGAGAGCCGAGAGGATGGAATAGCCTTGGTAGGCCGAGAAGTAGGTTTATCTGTCATACGCTAACTCATAAAACAATGTACCCTGTTACTACGCGAGCAAGGGCGTTCGTGATTACTCTAACTTACGACAGTAGTATAAAGACTTTGATTCAATGTATTGGCGGCGACTTTCACTTACTTGAGCAAGTGGCCACTTATCGTTGCCAATATAGGCATAAGTGTCACGTATTGAGTGTTACATCAACTGGGAAATGAACTGGATAACAAAACCTACAACGCTACCATAGGCAAAGCCGGCCCACCCGCTTGCATTGCGATATCGCCACAGCGAAGCACCAAAGAAGCCGCACCACAACATGGCAGAATAGGTAGCAATGAGGCCACTGCCCATACCGGTATTAGGCAAAAACAGCATGATGATAAACGTAAGTGCCATGGCGCCGCTCAATAGCACCCACATGATGTTTTTCTTGTTTGCAAAGGCGTTGTTGCTGGCGTTAGCGGGCTCAGCTTGAACAATTGGCGTCTTTGGCGTATCGCTACTTTTAGCGTTAGTTGACCTACGCTTTCTTTCACTGCGAGATTGAACGCGTTTTGTCGTCGTGTTTATTGAAGAAGCTACGCTGTTGCTCATACTAAGCCCTTACGTGTTTATTTACCCACACTAACGTTAGTGAAGTTAACCCAAAAACACTATACGACTTCAGTCTCACATACTTAATGTAATAAAAAAGCCCGCGACTTAGTGCGGGCTTTCAATCTATTAAGAACGTGCTAATAAGTTTAGTGTTGATGGCCTTTAAAGCTGACCTCAAGCAAATTTACGCTGTCTGCAAACGTTAAGGTTTTTATATCGCCTTTACCTTCAACGTTTATCGTGTTGACTTGTTTTGGCCATAAGTCGCGCAGCGCGTCATGGCGAATCTTTAAGCCTTCAAGCGCTGGTGGCTCAGCTGTTTCTTGGTATACCCAGAAATGCTTGCCTTCTACTTCAAATCCAACTTTAGCCAGTGCCAGAGGTTCACCTTCACTATTTAAAATAGCAAAATGCTTGGCCACGTAGTCGGCAAATGCTTGCTGAGTATCTATGTCATCCATAATATCAGCATGCTTGTCGAACAAGGCTTTTACCGCGTGTTCTGCATCATGAAGATTAAAGCGGTGCATGACTTCAATATTTTCAGTGCGTTGATTAAACAATACTGTGGTAATAGCGGCTTTAATTTGATGCGCTTGTAGCTGTGCACTAAAAAAGCTAGCACAAATCACTGTTAAGACAACAAGACTGGCAAGCAGGGCTGAAGTGCCCTGCTTTAATGCCAAAGACAACTTATTCGTCATCTTTGTCCTCTTCTTTGTCTTCGTCTTTATCTAGCTCGGTCTTTGAATCATGCATCAAGTCGCGGTACTCGTAAGTATTGCGCGGCTTATTCTTGTACGCCTCAATACGCGATGGGATGATGCGACGTGGGTAGTGGTTATTTTCCACATCAACGTCTGCTGTTTCCCAGTGTGGGTCAACCGTTACGCTAACTAATTCTTTGTCTTTGTCCGTCACGATAAGCTTGCTTACCGCTTTAGGAGTACGACGCCAAATCTCAGCTGGAATGCGCATTTCTTCTTTACTGCCATCTTCAAATGTCAGTTCAAGAATAATTGGCATAACCAAACCACCTTTGTTGCTAAAATCTAGCACGTAGTAGTTTTTGTCTTCCTTCACCGCGCGCTCAAAGGCTTTACGTTCCCATGGCTCAAGACCTTTTAGGAATTTCTTGTACTTATTGCGTTCTTTGTTGGTTACTGTGTAACGGTCGTTTTCGTCGTAGTAATCGCGGATATCTTCAAAGCGGTCAACCCACAGTTCTTTACCTTCTTCTTTATTGCGAATGTCGGTAAGTGACTTTGGTTTTTCCATTTCAGCATCACGCTCACGGGCGAAGTCGATATCTGGATCTTCAGTGTCTAAACGCAGCTTATAAACGCTGTCTAGGCTAATGTCTACGTGGTCAGTGGTATAGAACCAGCCGCGCCAGAACCAGTCTAGATCAACACCTGATGCTTCTTCCATTGTGCGGAAGAAATCTGAAGGTGTAGGACGCTTAAACATCCAACGTTGTGCGTACTCTTTAAACGCGAAGTCAAACAACTCACGACCAAGAATAGTTTCACGTAGAATATTCAGTGCAACGGCTGGTTTAGTGTAAGCGTTAGGGCCTAAACGCAATACTGAGTCAGACTGCGTCATAATAGGTACTTGCGTTTGAGACTTCATGTAACCAGTGATGTCACGTGGCTCAACGCCCCAAGGAATGGTTGGATCCCATTCGCGACCTGCTACACCGTCTAGGAAGCTGTTAAGGCCTTCATCCATCCATGTCCACTGGCGCTCATCAGAGTTAACCGTCATTGGGAAATAAATGTGACCTACTTCGTGAATAACAACGCCAATGAGGAAGCGCTTCTCAGCCAAAGAGTATGTGCGAGAACCGTCATCGCGAAGCTCAGTACGTGGGCCGTTGAAGGTAATCATTGGATATTCCATACCACCTACTGGGCCATTTACTGACTGTGCTACCGGGTACGGGTAGTCAAAGCTAAAGCGGCTGTATACATCCATGGTGTGGATGATGGATTCGGTAGAGTATTTCTGCCAAAGCTCACCGCCCTCTTTCGGGTAGAATGACATTGCCATAACAAGTGGCTGTGTGTCACCGCCCTGCTGATAGCCGCGCGCATCCCAAGCGAATTTGCGAGACGATGCCCAAGCAAAATCACGTACGTTGTCAGCTTTGAACGTCCACGTCTTAAGCTTAGAGGTACCTTCCTTCTCGTTTTCAATCGCTTCTTCAGGGGTTACGATGAATACGATACGGTCTGCTTTTTCTGCCTTCTTAAGACGGTCGCGTTGTGTTTTGGTTAGCACGTCTTTCGGGTTTTGTAGTACACCCGTTGACGATACGATGTGGTCTGCCGGTACAGTAATATCAACTTCGTAGTTACCGAATTCTAGCGTGAACTCACCACGGCCAATAAACTCTTTGTTAGTCCATGCTTCGTAGTCGGTGTATGCCGCAAGACGAGGGAACCACTGTGCAAGCAAGAAGATATCGTTACCACCTTCGCGCTCATCATCTGGGAAGTGCTCGTAACCTGCACGTGCAGATACCGCGTCTTCTTCAACAATGTTAAAAGCAAAATCGATATCAAACGTTACTTTCTTACCAGGCGCTAGCGGCTTAGCAAGGTCAACACGCATCAAGGTGCCAACAATAGTGTGACGTAAGTCGTTACCTGACTTATCTTCAACGCGAGAAATAGTGTAACCAAGCTCATTATCATCAACGAACTGCTGACGGCGCAGTGCACCCATGCTCAATTTAGCTGGTTTGTCGCCACTTGCTGCTTGGGTACCTGGACCGCGGTTGCCAATGCCGCCAAATGTAGTGGTTAGCGCCGACATAGAATCGTCGCGGAATTTGTTTTGGTCTAACTGAATCCACAAATACTTAAGGGTATCTGGTGAATTGTTGTGATACGTAATGGTTTCTTTCGCTTCAATACGGCGCTTGTCTTCAAGTAGCTTTACGTCAATGTCGTAATCTACTTGTTGCTGCCAGTACTGATGTCCCGGCTCACCCGCTGCGTTACGGTATACGTTTGGTGTTGGGAGAACTTCGTCCAGCTGACGGAATTTATCTTCAAAGTCGCCTTTAGTTTGTTTAATGGCGGCGTTTGCACTTGGAAGAGAAATCAGCATAGACAACACTGGCGCAAGCCAGATTAAGTGTCGTTTTGCGGTGCTCATGCAGGTTCCTTGCAACTTGTAAGTTAGAATTGTTATAAAATAACACGGCTAGTATATCGGGCTAGGCAAATGAATCCAGTTTTTGACCGTAAACTAACCATCTTTTAACGCAAAAAATCTGTAACAGAACGTTTTGCATCACACGCCAACTGTCGTATTCTTGAGCTCTTGTTTTCTTTTTACTTCCCGTTATGAATCGTTTCTCTTGGCAGCGTGCTGTCATCAAAGTTGGTAGTGCCCTTATTGCACCAGAGGGCAATGAGTGTAGTGGTCGTTATTTACTTGCGCTGGCACGTTTTATTACTGCAAGTCGCGAAGCAGGCAAAGAAGTTATCCTAGTTTCATCAGGTAGCGTGGCCGCAGGGCGCAGCAAAGTGAAAATTCGCCACAATGCGTCAATTGCAGAAAAACAAGCCATGGCAGCAATAGGTCAGACCTTGATGATGGCCAACTGGCAGCGTTTTTTTGATTTTCCGTGCGCACAGGTATTGCTAACGGCTGACGACCTGCGCGACCGCACGCGCTACGTGAATATCAAAAATACCTTACGTGAAATACTTAACCACAATGCTCTTCCCATTGTGAACGAAAACGATACCGTTGCCGTGAATGAGCTGAAAGTGGGTGACAATGACAACTTAGGGGCATACACCGCATTAGTGGCCCAAGCTGATACTTTGATTATTTGCTCTGACATTGATGGGCTGTACACCGCCGATCCGCGCAAAGACCCCAATGCGACGCTCATTCCACAAGTCGATACGATAGACGCAAGTATTTATGGTTTAGCCGGGGGCGCAGGCACGTCTGTAGGAACAGGAGGCATGCGTACCAAGATAGAAGCGGCCGAAAAATGCACCAACAGTGGTATTCAAACGCTCATTGTTAACGGTAGAAAAGGTGACACTTTCGATGCGTTAATTGAAGGCAAGGTACCAGGGACGTTGTTTAGCGCGAGTAGTACGCCAGCAAATGCAAGGCGCTTGTGGTTAACACACACCCTAAAAACGGCGGGAAAGATAGAAATTGATGCTGGTGCAAAAGCCGCGTTAGTGCAAAAAGGCGCGTCGCTTTTGCCGTCAGGGATCATCAACGTAACGGGGCATTTTGAACAAGGCGATGCCGTAGAAGTGGTGTGCGACGGTTATATTGTGGCGAAAGGTCTGTGCTTGTATAACGCAAAAGACTTAATGGCTATAAAAGGGAAAAAGTCGAAAGACATCGCCAATGTGTTAGGTTATGAGACAGCTGACGAGGCAATTCATCGCGATGACATGGTGCTTTACTAAACGCACCCCAAAGCACGATGCCCAATTTCAATGCCTAACTAAAATGCCCATATTTTATGGTTAGGTTAAATGCACCAAGGAGCCGTATGACTGATATCACGCCAACACTTGCTGACTATCCTTATCAGGTGACTATTGCCACCCGTTGGCAAGACAACGACGCTTACGGGCACATCAACAATGTGGTGTATTACGGTTTTTTTGATACCGCGGTAAATCGCTTTTTAATTGAAGAAGGTGGTTTAGACATTCATAACGGTAAATCAGTGGCCTATGTTGTTAGTAGCCAATGTCAGTATATTGCGCCAGCCGCTTACCCTGAAACCATTTATGTTGGTTTGCGCGTGGCTAAAATTGGTCGAAGTTCAGTAACCTATGGGCTGTCGGTCTATGCCGGTGAAAGTAAGCGACGTGTTGCTCACGGCCAGTTTGTGCATGTTTTTGTTGATAAAAAGTCAGACAAAGCAATTCCAATTCCCGTAAAAATTAAGGCGGCACTCGAGTCGATATGTGAAGTGCTATGAGCAAGCCAAATGTGGTTTTTCTTGATGCTGAAACGCTGGACTTAGATACGCTTGATACGCATGCCCTTGAATCACTGGATGCAAACGTTACCTTACATGACCGCACGCAATCAGAAGAGGTTATCTCTCGAATAGCGGATGCCCATGCCCTTTTAGTGAATAAAGTGGTATTGAATGAAGCGGCACTGAGTCACGCAAAGGCGCTTCGCTATATTGGTGTTACTGCTACCGGTATGAACAACATCGACCTTGAATACTGCCGCGAGAAAGGGATAGAGGTGAAGAATGTTGAAGGGTATGGCACTGACAGTGTGGCTCAGCACGCTGTAACACTACTGCTCAATTTGGCAACTCAGTTTGTTAATTATCAGCGCGATGTGACAGATGGTGAATGGGCACGCTCTGCGCATTTTTGTCTTAATCATCGCCCTGTTGTTGAACTGGCTGGCAAGCATGCGGTTATTGTTGGTCACGGAGCGCTTGGTCAGCGCATGGAAAGCCTGCTCTGTGCATTGGGAATGCACGTGAGTATTGCTGGGCGCCCTGGTAAAAACGATGATCCTAGACCTTCGCTTGAAAGCTTACTGCCAAATGCCGATGTAGTATCACTTCACTGTCCACTTACTAAGGACAATGAAAAGCTCATTAATAAACGCACGTTATCGTTAATGAAATCGAGTTGCTTTTTAATTAATACCGCCCGCGGCGGGTTAATAGACGAAGCCGCCTTGCTTGACGCGCTGATACATAATCGCATTGGCGGCGCGGGTCTTGATGTACTGTCGGTTGAGCCGCCTCCATCTGATCACATTTTGCTTAATGCACAGTTACCCAATTTATTGATCACGCCACATAACGCATGGATTGGCCAAAGTGCAAGACAAACGCTTTTTGATGGTGCCATACAACAGCTTGCGCATTTTTTACAACGCAATTAGCACGGACAAAATTGGTTAATGAATAACGCTACTCTTTTTTCGTTGTGTTGCTTGATATGGGGTTCTACGTGGATTGCGATAACCTATCAAATTGGGCATACCTCTGAAACCTTCGCGATTGCACTTCGCTACTTATTGGCTTCCGCCTGCTTAGGAGCGTATTGCCTAATAAAGCGTCTGCCGTTGGCGCTTCCCGTTCATGTGCACATTAAAATGGCCGCGGTGGGCGTATTCTTATATAGCCTTAATTACACCTTACTGTATCTTGCCCAAGCCCATATTATTAGCGCACTACTGGCACTGATGAGTTCGTGTATCATCTATATAAACGTGGTGTTACGCCGCTGGTGGTTAAAAGAGCCTATTCGAAAAGAAGTCGTTGTGGGGGCTACGTTCGGGCTTGGCGGCATCATTTGTTTATTTGTGCCCGAGTTTTCAAAAGTGTCGATGGATGCCGCGCTTGCAACGGGTCTTGGCATCGCTTTTGTAAGTTTCTTGTGTGCGTCAATTGGAAACGTTATTTCCGAGCGTATTCTTACTGCCGGCACACCGGTTATTCAGATGAACTTTTATGCGATGTCCTACGCCATGATATTGCTTTTTATTACGTCATTGTTGCTGCCAGGTACGTTAGTTATTCCAAGTAGTACAAGCTTTTATCTATCATTGGTTTATCTGGCACTGTTTGGTTCGGTATTCGCGTTCGGCGCGTATATGAAACTGCTCAAGCAAATGGGGGCTGATAAAGCGGCCTATGTGGTGTTGGTGTATCCCATGGTGGCGCTATTGATATCAACCTTCTTTGAAGGGTATCAGTGGACCATGCTATCTGTGGTTGGCGTGGTGATTGTATTGATGGGCAACGCGATAGCCATGGGGAAAATTCCACGCTTTATGCGCCGCCCATCAATACCAAACTAGGCGCGGTGTAAAATATCACTATTTAAGCGCATTAATTTTCTTGTTTAGCTCATAGGCAGGTTCGGTCACGATGGCTTCCAGCGTTTCAATGCGCTCCATGAGCTTTTCAATTTGCGCGTCTTTCTCTTTTAATCGCTGCGCTTGCTGCGAGGCGTTGGTTGCAATGAATGGATTGCTGCACTGACCATTCATCCAGTCGTTTAACCGCCATTGAAATTTAGCATCAAGATAACACGCTAAGAGCGCAATAGATGTGATACCGCTTAGTAATAATACAAGGCTTAACGTAGACATTAGGCTCTCCCTCGTTGTGTTGACTATGTCTTTATGTGTTTTGGCAACGCCTAAACGTAGAGTTTGGGGCTGTTGCACCGCTTTCGTTATCACTAGTCATCGCCATTTAAAAAAAATTACAACGATTTTAAAAAAAAGTGTGTAATAAAATTCGCTACACGCTGACTGTAGAGAATAACCGCGTTCTTAGAAGGCTTAAGAATAAGGGAAGCGCTGCGATGAAGATTACGCTTGCTGAAAAGCATGCGACATACCATGAAGAACATTAGGCTGAATGTGGCCTTAAAACTAGGTTCATGAATTCTGAGTTTTACACTGCGCAAAACAAATAAAAATAAAGGATAGGATCCACCAGATTGGGGCAAGGTTTCGAAGCGGTTTTTTCACAGTATGGCGCATTGCTGAGTAGGGTAGCGAACAGTTACGAGGCAAATCCCGCCATGCAACAAGAGTTATTACAGGAAATTGCTATTGCAGTATGGCAGGGGTTGGCGCGCTTCAATGGTGATAGCAGTGTAAAAACCTATATTCTCAAAATAGCCCATAACCGCGCAGTGACTCACGTGGCAAGCCAAGTTAAACGTATAGATACTCACCACTACGACAGCGATGAGCTGGGGTCAGATGGTTATTGTAGTGCACAGCACTCACCAGAGGTGGTGTCTAGTCAGCAGCAATCACTAGAGCAGTTACTTACTGCGGTTCGAGCACTGCCCTTGCAGTCTCGGCAGGTGTTGACCTTGTCGCTTGAAGGGTTGAGCTACGATGAAATTGCCGAGGTTTGTGGTTTAACTAAAAATCATGTGGGCGTTATTTTAAAGCGTGCAAAACAAAGTGTGATAAAGGAGGCGCCCCATGCATAATGACGGTGATGAAATGAACGATGATCTATCCGCTTTGTGGCAAACTCAGCCGGTCAGTTCAATAGATTTAACGGCGGTTAAAGCTAATTTGCGCAGCGAGCGAAAAAAACAGCGCGTGTTTATGGTGGTCGACTCGCTCGCCCTCGTACCTGCATTGTACATGTTGTATACCTATTGGGATAAGCTCACGTTCACTGTGCAGATGATAAATCTCTTTATTCTTGTTTTTGCCATTCCGTTGCTGGGTTACCAACTGTGGTTAAGGCGTGTTGCGGCATTTTCAAAAGATACTCAAACGCTTGATCATTTGACGCAGTTAACCAAACAGATAAAGAACAACGTGAAAATAGCGTTTATTACCAAGCATTCTGCCTGGTCTGCAATTGTGTTTGGGGCGGTTTTCTTTGCTGAGCGGTATTTTTCACAAGAGGTGCCTCCTGAAAAACTCGTCAGAATGTCTCTAATAATTGCAGGTATTAGCGTAATTATGATTGTGTGGGGTGTGTGGGCACATAAGCGCCAACAGCGCTTTGAACGACAACTAAACACCTTACAGGAAATGGCTAACCATCGCCCTCAATAAGGCGATGGTGCTTATTCGTTTTTCTCGTTACCTTTGTTGGCGTCACTTTCTTTATCCGCGCTTTCATCATCCTCGTCGCTAGACGGTGTTCTATTATCGCCAAGGAAAAATTCATAGTATAAGTCCAATGCGAATTCGGATTGGTCTTCCAACGTGGTTTGAATGGCCTCTAAATACAAGCTGGGCAACAGTTGATATTTGAGCGCCAAATCTGGTGGAAGTTGACGACGACGCAGCGTACTGTTGGCGTCGTTATTACTTAGGCCCACATCAACGTTGTATTCAACGGACAGCCTGTCATTAATTTGCCCTGTCACCGACAATCTATCTTCGTTGGTGCTTAAGCTGAAGTCATCAATGCCCAGCGCATTACCGACTTGCCCGGTAAGGGTTTTAGTATTCGACAAACCAAACCCGAGTAATAAGGCCGCGTAATTCGGGTCAGCATTGGGTGAGTTGGGACCTGATCCGGTCAGCAAGTAAGACAAAACACTCTGCTGGTCCATGGCGGGTTCTGAATACAGGTTAATACTGGGTGAGTCTGCAGCGCCATCAATGCGAATACCTGCAATAACATCGTCGTCGGTTTTAGCTGGGTCGCGAATCGCTTCTACCAGCAGCATGGGTTGGTCAATGGGGCCGTTGAACTGCACTTCACCGGTTTGGATAATGAGCTTTTGTCCATACGCATTATAACGACCATTGAGTATTTGTAGGTCGCCGTAGCCCACCAATGCCGGCTGCGTGTTCACACGAATGCCTCCGTGCAGGCTGGCAGTAAGGCCAAATGCCTCTAACTTCACTTCTTCAGTTTTGGCTTTGTCGATATTGACCAAAACGGATGCATGTACAATGTCTAAGGGCTCTTCACGCTGTGGCTCGCCTCTCAAGTGCACGTCCTTTGATGGCGAAACAGCGCTTTCAGGTAACGACTCTATTTCAATGCGAGCCCATGGAATATTGATATCACCGGTTACATCCACTTTCTCTTTGGTGGCGATTACTGTGATATTGGGAGAAAGTCGCAAGCGGACATTAGGTTGGCGTACCTCAAAGGCATTACCTTTTAGCGTAAAATCAGCACTTGGCGTGGCAGACCAATCCAAGGTGCCTTTCAGTGAGCCCTTACCACCGCCTAATACAAATTTTCCATCAAGCTCAGCCGTTTGACCGTTAAGCACTACTTGCTGCTCCCAATCAGAAAGGGAAACAGGTGTATCTTGAATATCAATAGCGCCATTACTTATGCTTAGCTCACCGGAAAGTGACGGATCATCCACGTAACCACCCAAGGTTATGTTGCCATTTAATATCCCAGTTAGGGTGCGTATTGCGGGCGATAATGGCTTGAAGGGAGATACGTCCAATCCTTCCATTAACAGTTCACCTTCTAACGGTTTTCTGTCATCCAGTGGCCGTGTATTTAACGAAAGTGTGGCATCACCAATATCTTCGCTGGAAATTAACGAGGTAGAAGTAAGCTGCCCTTGCTTAATACTTCCGGTAGTTTCTACCGAGTTAATGGTTAACGTCAGTGGTCTTTCTTGGCCCAACTGCCATGGCGCAGCGCTAAGTGAAGCAGTAAAAGTGGCATCAATTGGATCGTTAGGCGAATAGCTACCTTTGGTGTTTACGTTAAGCGTTGCACTAGATGGCGCTGACACGACATGAGGTGCAATTTCGCTTGCCCACAAACCCACGGGAAGTGCTGACGCGTTAATATCCCAACTTGCGCGGTCCTCTTGATAGTTTACGTTTGATATACAAAGCTCTCCCTCTTTGCGAGAAGACCAGCAATGCGCGCTAATATTAGCGGTGACAGGTGCAGTACCAATATCGACATTAAAAGGTTGGGATAAGGTCCATTGCATGTTGGCCACTTTTAATTGCGTCTCGCTTATGCTGCCTTTCCAATGGTTATTCTGCCATGCTCCAGCTAACATCAGTTTTACTCGATGCTCTGGAACATTAAGGGCGATGTCTGCTTTATGATCCGTGTACGCACCCTCTATTGCAATGCGCCCATTTATAGGGCCTTGCTCTGCCATTGCGGCTGAAACGGTTGATGACACGCGAATATCGTTAATGTTTATTGCACCATCTGCTCTAGGGTTTTGCCAAGGTCCTGCGGCTTTTATATTACCTTTGATAGCGCCAGAGACTTCCGGATAAAGGGTCTCAATTTGTGCAACATCCACATCAACATCGGCGTTTAGGTGGCGCTTGTTAAGCACTTGAGCGACGGCTTTAATCGTATTTTTATCTTGCTGAACACTAACGTTAGTGACAAATAAGTCACTGGGGCCTGAGTAAACCGCATTCCCTTTCACGTGGAGCTGCTTTCCTTGCAGTTCACCTGCAATGTTCATATCTCGAAGACTTACATGCAGGCCGCCTTGTGCTGAGTACTGCAATATACTGTCAACTTCACCCTTTAAGCGCGTTGGCGCATATTGACTGAAGCGGGCGGCCGACACTTCATCGAGTACCGTCTTGCCTTCCCACGCAATGACCTTGTCTAAATACAATGTGCCCGAGTTCACCAAACTGCCTTCTAGGGCTTGAATATTGGCTTGGTTAACATAAATGTTGTGTTTTTTAAGCACTACATCAAGTGCAACGGGCACGTCGCCAATATCAGGAAGCACAGCAGCGCCGTTGCCTTTTAAAATATAATCTCCCATGGTGCCAGTAAGTGATAACTCGCCGGCTTTAAGGGTTGCGTCTTCCATGGTGGGAATAGGTTGCTGTGCCCAGGTCGCAGTGAACTCCACTGGCAATGCGTCGTCAAGCACGTTGGCGGTTACATTAACGTTAGCCTGAACTGCGCCAGTGGCGGCAACAGAGAGCGACAAATCATCGAGTGCGCCTTTGGCATCCAATGTCACCATTTGGTCGCTATCGCCTAATTTGGTTTTTACCTTAAGGGCCGATTCCAGCGTAAAGTTGTTAGCGAGAGTCGCTTGAATACTTCCTTTTAGCTCAGCGTCAGGGTGCACAACAATAAACGAATCAACCGCAACATCATTGCCTTTGAAACTCGCATCGCTAAGCGATGCCATCTTTATTTTTTGTTGGCTATTGCCTTTCACATAAGACACATCTTCAAGAAGTACGGTACCCAAAGTGATTGGCATAGGTGCGCTTATCGCAGGTAATGAAGGTGCGCTGTAACTTAACGAGTAAGAGACCGGTATTGCAGAGTCTGAAGAGGCGGCTGGTTCTGGCTTACTTGGCGCTGATGTAGTTTCGCTCTCCTCGGGGAGCGATATTGCTATGCGCTGAGCAGCTAGACTCTCAAGTACAATAGCATCATTACCTTCAAACCCTTCAAGGGTGAGTTCCCCTAACGCGATATCTGCACTTAATAGCGATAGGTTAATATTGCTTAAGGTTAGCGTAGCAACCTCGATAGGCAATGGCAGTACTATTTCGCCAGGCTGTGCTGAAGTATCAGCGTCGGTCGGGGCTGCAGACACTTGTGTAATGCGAGCATCGCTTACAGCTATATCGTTAGCACATACACGAGGTTCAAATAAGCAGCGCCATGTTACATCCACATAGGCATAACCAATGTCTACCTTCCACTGCGGATTGTGCCACGTGAGATTAGTAATAGTTAGGTCGTCGGCGAAGCCGCCTTCAATGCGTTCAATCGCTAGATTAGGTACAAAGGTGTTAGCTATTACCTTTACTGTTGGGCCGCCCAACGGGCTGATCAAAAGCGCATAAATAGCCACCACCAGCAATATTGGCGATGAAATAATAAAAGAGACCGTACGTTTTTTCATAGTTCAGGTCCCAGCATTAGGTGGAATTGCCACGTTTTTTCGTCAGGCGCAATACCGCGAGCAATATAAAAACGCACAGGCCCGATGGGTGAAAGCCAATGAATACCTGGCCCCACGCTGTAGGTAAGTTTGGTATCAATATCGTTTGTTGCCGTACCTACATCAACAAAAGCAGCAACTCGCCAGTTTGGTGAAAACAAATAGGCATATTCGATACTTGAAGTAGCTAGAAATTTACCCCCAATAGAGTCGCGAATAAGATCGCCTGTGCCTGGGTCAATCACTTCCGCTTTGGGTGAAATTTCACGGAAATCAAAACCTCTTACGCTTTGGTCCCCGCCCGCATAAAAGCGTAACGATGTAGGAACTTCATCAAAGCTGTTGGTTTTAATCGCGCCCAACTCGCCACGTACGGTAACACGGTGAACATCATTAACGGTGTAGATAAGCATGGCTTCAACCACGGCTTTGGCAAAGTCGATGTCTGATCCCCATCCTTCCTTGCCAGCTTGCGCGAGCATTTGTAAGTACATGCCATTGTTGATATTCAGTTCGGCATCTTTTTCGCGGTAGGTTAACGAGTATCCGGGCAAAATAAGTGACGTGGTATTAGAACTTAGTTCGCCTTGGTCATAGGTTTCCCGCAAATATGTGACTGAGCCATCATGCTGCCAAGGTGACTTATTCTTTTGCCAATAGCGGTGACCTGCAAGTGAGAGTGTTTCACTTTCAAACGAGGTATTACTGTATTCGATGAACTGATAACCCGCCTCGATACTGGCGTAATCTTGCGTAATGTTCTTCATCGGTATCCGATAGTCAGCAGTAACCGATTGTTCGGGCGCCGAAATAAAAATATCTGATGAAATAGAGTGACCGCGACTATTCACCCAAGGACGCTCCCAACCCAAACGTACCCGCGGCCCGGTATCGGTTGCCGCACCAATAGATGCATTAAATGAGTCGGTTGGCCGATGTAGCAGTGATACTTCAATAGGGACAAGTAGCCCGTCAGCTTCGCTTACCACAGGGCGTGCAATAACGCGGGTGAAATACCCCGCTTGGTTTAAACTACGGTTAAAATCTGTCAGCACGGCTGATGAGTAAGCGTCGCCAGTACTAAAGGGTTTTAGACGTTCAATGATGGCGCGCGCTTTATCTTCACCGATAAACTTTAGCTCGCCAAACTTATACTGCGGCCCACTTTGCGCGATTAACAAAACGTTAGCCTGTTTTTCTTCTCGTACTAAATCTAGTCGAGTGGCTTGCCAGAAATAGTCGAAGTAACCGTTAGACAAGGCATAGTTGAACATGGATGACTTAAATGACTCGTAGACGGTTTGATCAAGTACATCACCCTCTTTGAGTTTAAGTGAGTTAAAGCGTGCTCTAAAGGCCTTGTCTTCACGCCCAGCACCAATAATTTCTCGCGTAACTTTGTTAATTGTGAGTGGTGCATTAAGGGCAACGGTTACCGTAACATTGTCGCCTTCTCCGACCGATACACTGGTGTCGCTGTTGTAATACCCGAACGGTTGTACTGCTTTGGCCACTGTGGCTGCCACTTCATCTTGCCAATAAGGGTCGGTCAATAGGTTTTTTTCAACGTCTAAATTACCCAAATGCACGCGAACATTGTTGCGCAATTTATCTTGCTCAACGCCTTTTATATCGTAGGTAATAGAGGCTTGGGCCCAGCTGCAAGTTGCTATGAAAAACAGTGCCAAAAGCGCGCAACATTGCCTAAACATCTTTGCTTTGTGCCCAAATGACGTGGGCTGGTAGGTAAGAAAATGAGGTCGATATGTCACGACGCCACGGCGGTTAACTGGCATGAAAAAGCAAAATCCTTATGGTAACGCAAGATGGCGGTACACATTGTGAAACAGATAAAAATCCATGTTCTGAACGAACACAATAATAACACAGCAACGATTTGTATCTGCAAACTTCGACGAGAGATCAAATTTACGCGGTCACGATCACTAATACCTCATTAATGGCAACTATTTTGGACTTTGTCCTTTGCGTTAGTATACTCGCTTAATTATGAGGTTAGAGCGTGCTCTTAGTTCCTTAAGAAAAATAATAAACAGTGTTTATAACACTATAAACAAGGATTGTTATGCCTACGTTGAAACTGCCAACCCACCACTGGGTTATTATCTCTCTCTTGGTTTTGCTAACACGTTCTGCTTGGGCAGGTGATACCGCAAAAGCCGATAGTAATGGCTTGCGAACGTTTGAAGCTTTTAGTGCTTTACCGGCCTATGGGGCACCCGCCCTATCACCAAGTGGTACAAAGCTCGCCTTTGTACAAAATGTATCTACTCCTGAAGACCTTGCTATTTTATCGACCTATGACTTGGTTGAAGGAAAAAAGCACTACCTACTGCGCTCTGACAATGAAAAAGTAAAAATTCGTTGGTACAAATGGGTGAATGACGAGCGGCTACTTGTGAGTGCTCGTTATGAAACGCGCAGAGGTACAACCAAGGTACATGATACTCGACTGTTGAGCATGCGCTTTGACGGTGGTGGAAGAGGGCCGTTTAACCTTATTCGTTGGGACAGACTAAGACAAAAATCAGGTAACCCGACACATATTCCTCAGTTCCATGATGATGTAATCGACTGGCTTGATGATGACCCTGATCACATCTTACTTCAGCTAGATGCCGAAGCATTGGGCCTTCCTACCGTGTACAAAGTTAACGTGAATACGGGTACAACAAGCCGCATCGAAAAAGGAAAGAAAAAAATAAGAGATTGGCTCACTGACAGGCAACATAACGTTCGCGTCGGTGTTTCGCTCGACTTCGATTCAGGCGAACGCAATGTCTATCTAAAAGAGGGTGATGATTGGCGCACACTGTTTTCATACAACGCGATGCGTGAAAAGGGGGAATACCCACTTGGATTTGCAAAGGACCCCAATATTCTTTATTACCGAGGGTATAAAGGTGATTATCAAGCCATATTCAAGCTTAACCTGACAACAAATGAACATACTGAGGTCTTTTCAGATGAGGGTTATGATGTAAGTGGCAGCCTAATTTACTCATCGGTTACTAACGATGTAGTTGGGGTGTGGCACAATGGCCGTCGTTATTGGGATGACCGTTTCAAAGGACTGCAAAAAGGCATCAATAAGGGGCTACCTAATTTCGAAAATACCCTAGTGAGTTTTAGTCGAGATGAGCAGGTATACCTTGTTTATTCTGAGTCTGATGTTCAACCGGGCTTATTTTTTTTGGGAAATCGCGAAAAAGGGTCGCTTGATTTTGTTTTCCAACAGTACCCACAAATTGATGCGGCTGCACTATCTGATCATGAACTTATTAAGTACAAAGCAAGAGATGGCGTTGAAATTGAAGCGTATTTAACTTTGCCCAAAGGCGAAGGCCCTTTCCCTACAATAATTCATCCTCATGGCGGACCGGGTGCGCGAGATTTCAGCGGATTTGACTATTGGACTGCCTATTTTACCCACAAAGGCTATGCGGTTTTACGCCCGAATTTCAGAGGCTCAAAAGGATACGGGTATAGCTTTTCTCAAAGCCAGATGAAAGGTTGGGGTCTTGCTATGCAAGACGATATTACTGATGCGGCAAATTGGATGGTTGAACAAGGGTATGCTGAGCACGGCAATATGTGTATCGTCGGCGCCAGCTATGGTGGTTATGCCGCTTTGATGGCAACGGTTAAAACGCCTGAATTATTTAACTGTGCAGTCAGCTTTGCTGGTGTGAGCTCATTGAAGCATATCGTTATTCACTCGCGAAAGTTTCTTAATAACGAATTTGTTAAAAACCAAATTGGTGATGACTTCGACGACCTAGAAGCGCGTTCTCCGTACTACAATGCTAAGGGTATCAAGACGCCAATTTTGCTGGTTCATGGCGATGAAGATCGGGTAGTACGTCCACTTCAAAGCCAATATATGGCTGAAGAGCTTGAGGATTACGACAAGACGTTTAAGTATGTTGAACTAGAAAGTGGTGATCACTCACTTTCGATTCAGCGCAATCGCCATCGCTTTTTTGAGGAAATGGATGCGTTTTTAGACATGTATTTACATCAAAATCCAGCAGCGAATATGGAAACTCAATCGGTTTCGCAGAGCGAGTAAACCGTTAAAGCTGCTAGATTTCGCGACAGATATAGCGATTGTTGGCGGCTTTTTGACCATGGATAGGTTATACTATCTACATTGAAAGCGCGTCTTAACGCGCTTTTTTATTCCCTCACATTTTTCTACTTCGAGATTTTATGCCGCAGACATCACAAAGCGTATCTGAGGATACGGCAGTTGTTACAAAGCCCGCGTTGGGTTTGTTCGAATTTGTTGCCTTGATGGCAACAATGACATCTCTTGTGGCGTTGAGTATTGACGCCATGCTGCCTGCGCTTATACAAATTGGTGATGCGCTTAATGTGTCAAATCCAAGTGAAACTCACCTTATCGTTACGGTGTTTTTTGTAGGTATGGCGTTTGGCCAAATGTTCTTTGGACCGTTTAGCGACAGCCGCGGGCGCAGACTGACTATTTTGGTGGGACTATGCATTTTTGCACTAGGTACGTTTGTATGCATGATGGCGACTAATCTTGAAACAATGCTGGTGGGGCGCATTGTTCAAGCATTTGGCGTGTCTGGGCCGCGCATTGCCTCGATGGCCATAATCCGCGACCTTTATGTGGGCGACGCCATGGCCCGCGTCATGTCATTTATTATGATGGTTTTTATTTTGGTGCCAATGCTTGCGCCTATTATTGGGCAAACGGTAATGGACTTGTTCTCATGGTTCCATATTTTTACGCTCTTTTTAGTGGTCGCTACTATGTCGGGTTTATGGTTTTTCTCGCGTCAAGGCGAAACACTGCCCCGTGCAAAGCGCAAAGCCTTTTCATGGGAGGCGTTTTTCGCATCGTCTAAGTTTATTCTTACTCACCCATCAGTCATGGGTTATACCTTCGCAATGGGCTGTATTTTCGGGGCGTTTCTTGCGTACTTAAGTGCCTCGCAAACCATCTTTACCGTGTATTACGATATGGGTGAGTGGTTCCCCTATATCTTTGCAACTTTAGCGTTTTCAATTGGTTTGGCATCGTACTTTAATGGCACAATGGTGATGCGTTTTGGTATGCGTAAACTATGTCGTTTTGCCCTTAAAGGCGTCAACATATTCGCTGTGGTGTATGTTGCATTGCTTTATGCTTACGACGGACTTCCTCCTATCGCACTGACCGTTGCCGTAATGTTTGTTGGCTTTTTCTTTGTAGGTATTCTGTTTGGCAATTTAAACGCCATGGCCATGCAGCCACTTGGTGAAATGGCAGGTTTAGGCGCAGCCATTATCGGCTCTTTCTCTAGCCTTTTTTCAGTGCCAATTGCACTGTTTGTCGATAGTTTTCTAACAGGTAGCTTAATGCCAATTGGGCTGGGCTTTTTAGTGTTCTTTGCGCTTGCTTATGTGTCTGTGCGTTACGCTGAGCGCGTACGTGAGTGCGGGGAGTAAGCGGTGGTGACTTAATTTGTAGCAGTCGGCACTGAGACTCGAACACTAGATTTAACGCCAGAAAAAATTAATACACTGCTGTCAGAAAATTTACTATGAGAGTGTACGCTGTTTGATAATTGCGCCATCATCACAGTCTAAGGATTTCTGGAATACTTTCTTTTCAACTCGGTAATATCTTTTTCTTCATTCTCCTTTTTAAGTGAGAGACCTTCGTAGCTCAGGCTAATCTTAAAGTTGTCCATGTTTGGCGTAAACTTTGTCCGTTTCCTATCTTGCATTTTTGAGAGTTCCCTGCCCATAAAAGCCCCCTGTGTGTCGGCAGTGTCTAGTATAGTCCTGTTCATCAAACAGTATATACAAGCGCGGGAGGTAGTAACGATTTATATAATGAAATTGAAGCAGTTGAGATACTTGAAGTGCATTAGGAACATCGAGACAGTCACTCTCTATGCCCGAAAGGTTACCTTTTTGCGTTGAGCGGGGAATACATGGGCACCCAACCTAATTTTTGAAAATAACAAAAACAAATTACGCTTAAGGTTAGTTATTTAACTCATGCCAAGGATGGTGTGTGATGCCTCAATCACGTATGAGTCAAGTGAGTTTGCTTGATACTCCCTATTATCATTGTGATTTTCGTTGTGTCTGTCGTTCTTTTAGGTGTGGCGTAGATCATTGTAAATTCTCATCCGAATGGCACACCAAATACCACCGTTTGGAACAACAAAAATTACTAAGCCGAAACACGATCAGCATGACCATAGCAGCAGTCTTTCGCTAACGCTAATTTCTGGGTGATAAAGTCGATATTAGATCCATGCTTTGGTTATCTTTTTAAAAGCTACTTATCTATGATCATCTTAAAATCTTTACGGAACTTTGATCATGAATACAATTGTTAAAGACTGGCGCATCGTTTCTATTTTTGATGGTGAAGAAATGATCGGGAAAATTTTATGGGGTATATGTGTCGATGACATGACGTACCGATTCGCAACAAACTCTTACATTAGCACATCATCAATAGTGAAAATTTCACCTAACAATCAATTAATCAAAACCGCTAGCGGTAGCCTTTATCAAGTTATTGGCGAAGGCAAAAAAGCAGAAGTGCAGATGAAAGATTTTGAACTTCTTCGGCACGGATTTTCGCCTGAGCAAATCACCCAATTGAATTTGGCACCAAACGACTATTTTCATTGAACCCCAAAAAACAAAACCAGCTTCCGCTGGCTTTGAATTGAGAGCAAGCTAGTCTTTTTCGTATTGCATATCTATTTGAACACCAAGCAACTTTGATTCTGGGGAATCATCTTTTAGTTCAAGTCTTACCGTGCCAAAGATTTCTTCATATTCTTCTTCGCTAAGTACATCTTTCAACGAAGTTAACTGATCTTCATTTATTGTAGCGATATATTGTTTGCCTTTTGCCTTAGTTATTGTGTGGGCGCGTTGCAACAATATGGCTCTTTGTCTTGGATCTATGTCACTAAACATACGGCTATCATGAAAAAGGCTTTGAAAATGATGAACCGAAGAATTAATTAAGTTGTTTAAGTCAAAGCAAAAAATTTTAACTTCATTAATTCCATCTGAAGCATCATTCTGAATCTTTACGCTTATTTTGAATCGCTCTTGATTGTTACCTTCATTATTTTGAATTGATATGCCAGCAGGAACCTCAGGATAAAACTCGTTAGCTAAATCGCTAAAGCCTAAATAAACAGGGTGTTTCTGCTCTTTATATGCTTCTAGATATTCAATAGCCATAACTTCTTGACTAGATAGGTCTTTAAGGGCCTCTGCCATTTCTTTTTTGGAATGAGTAGAGATATTTTTGTAATCTTGAAGTTTTGACAGTTTGCTCTTTAACTCTGTTAATTGAGCATTTATTGCGGCAAAAAAGTCTAATGCACGACTGTTTGCTAACAACTTCATTTTTTCATCAAAAGCTTTTTGCAAATTGTTTTTGCTCTTTTCTTCTTCCAAGTGCGTAGCAGTCAATTTCTTAAGTTCTTTAGCTAAGCGCTCACTTCTTTTTGAATGGATGCTTCGATGAAAATCTGTGACATTTTCGAGAGTTCTAAGCGTGCCTTCTTTAAAAAGATCAGTTATTTCTCCGTATAGGTCAATGACCTTATTTAAGTCCATATCCTCATATAAACTCATACTTTGTTTAATATTTTTAATACAGGTACTTAAGTAATAAAGCCTGTTTTTCATCTGTGACAGCTTTTCAGCCATTTCATCGGCTTCAGATTGAATAGCAGCGTAGTTTTCTGCCACGTTGTAGTTTTTAATATCAGATTCTAACTTCCTTACGTCCTGAGTTAGACGCGAAATCTCAAATTCAACGTCTAAATCACCTGTATAGTATTCTTTAATAACAGGGTCTTTTTTGAATGACTTCTCGAAGTTCTCTAATTCTTGATAACGCTTACGTGTAGTGCGTTTTTGGTACACATAATCAAGGTCTAGTTCAAGCAAGAAGGCATTATTAACCAAAGATGAAAAAGCCTGCTCCTTTGCTGTTGATAAGCTAGAAACATAACTAGCTCGACCAATTCTATAAAAACGAGAAAGGACAGTTCTAAAAGTCAGATATGGAGAATTTTCAGGGATATCTACAAGCATTTTTTCCATTTCAGCGTTGAATGCCGCTTGCCCGAACTCTTTATCGTTCAAATAAATCTTATTTTGCTTTTTTGTAGAACGATTCGCAGTGTATGGTCTACCGTCAATTTTAAAACTCAGTGTAAATTCCCAATCTGGCAAGTGCTTTTCAAATGCAGGGACCTTATTGGCACCAAGACAAAAATTAACAATTTGCAGCAACAATGATTTACCCACACCGTTGTATGTATTGCTTTTATCAGTTGATGTGCTTTTCCCAATAATTAAAGTTAAACCATCTGGATTAAAAAATACGGTATTGAAGGATGATTTGTTAGCCTCTAGTGAAATTAACTGCATTTAACTATTTTTCCTTGTTCGTTTAACTCTATTGCTCCACATGCATATAAAAAATCCAATGCTAAGATAATATGTTCAAAATCGTGGCTAATTAACAGGTTGAGGCTCTTCAACCTGTCATAAATCTGTTCAGGGCTTAATGGGCGAGATAGTAAGCTAAGGACATTTGCTCCCAAGCCTAAAATGGATTCTGACAATCGTATATGTTTCTTTGGGCTAAACATATTCGCTTACCTGCGGATCGTAGTCTTCAGGCGGCTCTTCAAAAATATCACACGCCTCAAAAAAGTATGACAGCACTGCAATAACATTTCTCTCATAGTCACGCCTTTGCATGTTATTTAAATTGGCTGGCAGAATTTCATCAACCATACTTTTAAAAACAATATCAGACTGAGATAACCCTGTTAAAACTGAAACTTCTGAATTATTTATATCTAAGTACTTTAAATACATTGTATTCAAAGAGTCTCTAGATTGTTGGCGAGAAAATTGACTATTCGATTTAAAATAATCCTCAACAAACCCTACTTGATATGCGCCAATATTCAGGTGCCTAGCAGTATTTTTACCTAAATTATTGAAATGTATTTTGTTGTAAAAGTCAGGAGGCTCGGTGGTGGTTGAGTCTGAAAAGCCACTGTAGTTTTGAGATACATAACCAACAATCTCGGCAATTATTGAGTTATCAATAAAGCCAATATCTTCTGGTTTTGGATAGTAACCGCATATTGAAGCAATATTATCTTCTGATAGTCCTATGAATATATCTTCAAGCTCAGAAGAAAGAAACACATCACATACTTCAAGATTATACTTTTTCTTAACGCTGTTTAGGGTAGTGTATATTTCTGGGTATGCCCCGTGGTACTTATCATTAAATACAAAATAGAACTGCTTAATTTCATAATTATGCTCGTTGCCCCAATATGAAATTAGTCCGTCTAAATCTTCTTCTATCTTTGAAGTCGCAGCAGTAGGATTACCTGATGGAGATTGAGGAGAATAAACTTGATAATATTTTCCCTCAGTTGGAATAAAGCCATCATTCTTTCTGTCGCCAATGCGTCCTTGAGGTTTTACTTTTTTAAAGTCCTGATTTGATGCCCGCATCACATCGCAAAACAAATCTTCGAATGCATTTCCATGCGATTCATGAATACGTAATTTAAAGGCTTTACGCGCCTCTAATTTTTGTTGAACATCCATCAACAATTCCTTATGAATTTTCCCTCAATGCCATACTATATAATAAAGCCCCGACTAGCGAGGCTTTGGATTCAAGAACATTAATGAATAAGTTCTATGTCATACCTAACTGCTTTCTCAAATATCGAACTTCTTCTAAAAGACGAGGGACGTCTTGCCTAGCATTGGCTATAAAGTCTTGATCGTGAATTGTTGCACCTGTTAGCTCAATATCCTCACCTCTCGATGAGTCGATACCTGTCATTATGAAATCGGAACCACTAGTGTGATCTCTCCCTTCAACATATGAAATCCATGGGCCATTGCTAGCTTTAGAAACTCTACTCTCGATTTCATCTAATTCATCATTAGTTAACATTTTGTAGTTATCTGCCATAAATCACTTCTTATTTGGATTTTTCACTGTCGGTGTCATCAGCTTTTCAGCCTGCTCTGCTGTAACACCTGACAAGGTAGCATGATTTGGGTTGTTTTTAGTAGGTGACGCAATTACATCACCTCCTGCTGCCCTTACATCTCCAACTGTTGTAACGCCAACACTGTTATGAGGAACACCTTGAGTAAGCTCTCCTAATGAAGCACCGTTTGCACTATTAACGGATACTCCATCAAGATTTCCTGCTGCATCGGTTGTTACCCCTGAGCCGTTTGCAAATCTATCAGCGGTACAACTCCCCCCTCGGCATACTATAGCACTATCAGAAAGAGCGTTTGCTCCTGCTCTTGAGCCGCTGATCGCCATACTAGCACCGCCCGGAACAAATGGAATCGCTAAAGCAGCTCCATCTGCAATTACTCCAATCGCATCCATGCCAGCAGCAGACCAGTTTCCTGCTGCTAAATTTTTTCCTAAAGAAACTAACCCTACGCTGAGGCTAGCCGCATCCCAGATCGACTCAGCAACTTTGCCTGTTGGATCTACTAAATTTACAGGATCATTCCCCACATAGGCATATAGATTCATTTGGTCTTCATAACCCACTGGGTCAGTTTGCAAGAACCTTCCCAGCTTTGGATGATAAATCCGTGCTTTGTAGTAATACAAGTCAGTATTTGGCAGGCGAATTTGACCTGTGTACCTAAATCTATCGGAATAGTTGTCTTGTAACTCACCAAAAGGGCCGTACTTATAAGTTCTAATTATTGAACCTGACTGGCGCGTGGTGGCCATAATAGAACCACGTTCATCAGCATGTAGGTAGCGTTTGTCTGAAGTACCACTGCCTTCGTACCACAATAAGGGTTGGTCTACACCTAAACCGTGAATATATCTACGCAGTAAAGTACCACTGTTATTATATTCCGCTACAAGCGCATCGCCATCGTATAAAAAGGTCGTTTTACTGCCACCGCTTGTAACACTGTTTAGCATACCTTCAGCATCGTAGTCTAACTCGACCACTTGGCTGCTTTTAGAAGCGCGCTTGAGGCGGTTGAACGCATCGAAAGTATAGCTCCAACCGTCAAAACTTTTAAGGTTACCGTTGTTATCGTAATTCAGTGCTTTACCATCAACGTAATCGTATTGGTTGAGGTTGTTAGTTACATAGTCTTGCCTACCCAAACGCGGAAGTGTGGTATGAAACGCAGAAGACGTTACCATTCGAGTAATCAGCTGCCCTGCAGGGTTATAGCTAAAGCTACTATTGTTGATACCGGTATGATCGTAATGCTTCAACCTACCAATAGCATCAATTTCAATAGCCGTATTTTTGCCATTGGAACGCGTAATGGCGTCAGGGTTATCTAGGTCATCGTATCCAAAAAAGAAAAGTGTAGTTGTACCACGTTCTTTAATGGAGTTAAGCGCACCAGAGCTATTATAGTTGTAGGTAATATAAAATCCGTCTGGGTAGGTAAGCCGTTTACGCTGCCCGCCAGGATAGTAATCATAGCTTAACGTACGACCATTTTTCTTCCTTGTTTTTACCCTTCCAAGGCTGTTGTAGGTAGTTTCAATGTAGGCACTACCGCGTTCTACTTTCTTTTGTCTGCCTAAACCATCATAGTGATATGTGATATTCGTTTCGTTAGGTACCGATGTAGACGATGGATTATTTAACGCATCGTAGTAATAGGTAAATGTGTTGCCATCGCGTTTGCGCCACTTGTGCTTCATACCATCTGCGTAGTAGGTATGCTGTTCGTAGGTGTTGTCTGGAAAGGTCGTTCGATATAGACGGTCGAATCCGTCGTATTGGTACACAGTAGTGTTGTCGTTACCGTCTTTGCGAGAAGCCAGTTGGCCATTATCGGTATAAGTAAACGCCACTTCCAGCCCTTCGGAAGAAGTGCCAACGCCTTCTGTTATAGTACTTACATTAGAATTTGTATTGTAGGTGGTAACTACAATACGGTCTGGTCCTTCGTCACCCTCTTGGCCAAGTTGGCATGCAGACGGCATACTGTAGTTAAAGCGGCTCTTATTCATGCGTGTAACAGCGCACTCTTGCCTGTTTAAACCGTCGTAACTAAATTGCAGGTAGCCTTCAATACTGCTCCCTAAATAGTTCTTTCTCGACGTTAGTAAACCATAGCTGTTAAAGCCATTTACCACTTTAGATTTCACACTCAGCGAAGTCGAAGTGGTACTGGTTAACGTACCAGTTTCAACAACATTTGCCTGATTATCTTGACTGCGATATGTAGTACGCTTCGTTACGTAGCGGTTGTTACTGTTTTTAGGGCCAATTTCCCACGTTAAACGGCCCGATGCGTCATAGCGATAGTGCGTTTTATCGCTGCTTCCACTTAACGGGCCATCAGCCGTTTTAACTCGGCCATCCTCATAGTAGGTGTAAGTTGTTACTTCAGATGCTGAAAATTTGCCATTGGTTCGCGTGATTGTTTTCGGTAATGCAGTATCGTTCCAATACTCGTATTGGGTAATTTGCTCTTTCTCAGTGCCGCACTCTTGACTACCGCATACAGATACAGAGCGAAGAAGAGTTATACCAGCGTTGTTGGTGTCCCACTCTTGTGTGGTAATGCGTGACTGCCCGCTTTGGCCAACAGGCTCTGTTTTTGTTAGCATTCCGCCGTGACTGGCGAAGGTATAAGTTGTTGTTTTACCCTCAGCATCTTTTGTCCAATCAGGTCTAAAACAAACAAGGTCAGCACAATTTACTGGGTAGTGTGCCTGCTCTATTATATTTGACCCTGATTGGCCTGGTTTAACGGAGGTTGTAACTTTAGTGATATTACCTAGCCCGTCGTACTGATAAGCAATGCGGTTACCTTCCGGAAAGGTGATGGTTTTAACTAACCCTTTGTCCCACGTATATTGTGTAGTGTTTCCTAGTGCATCGGTGTCAGATGTGATTCGTCTGCCATAGGAGCCATAATCGCCTATCTCTACGTCGCGAAAATACCCTTCTGGACCCGTAATTGTAACTTGCTTTACCTGAGTGCTAGCCGATAGGCCACTTCCAGCAGCTAAGTAATCGTAATTGAAGGTTTGCCCAGCTCTTTTTACACTGGTTACAAAAAATTGATGGGTGGTTGGCCCGTGGTTTTGATTGGCAGACGTAATGTGTAGCTGGTTAATAGAGGAAGAGGGCTGTTTTAGTGTGTAATTCGCCGCGTAATCTGAATAGCCAAGACCATTACCAAAACCTGATGTTTGCCAAGTTCTGCCATTTAAGTCGGTTACGCTGCCACTGCTGTAGGTATGTTTAGCGAGTGCTACACTACTTCCAACTTTTGTTATGGTAGCAGTAGATACATCGCCCCAGCCGTTGGTAATGTTGTTTGTTCTATACGTAATATCAAGTTTGTAACCCGTCGATGATGTTACAGTTGTTGGACGATAGTATTTAATTTTTTGACCAACAGCTGACGGATATGAATATGTATAGGTGTCATAATCAAAATCTAAACGTTCGCCGTTCGGGAATGTAATTGTACTGATGTAGTAGTTGCCAACAGTGTGCTCAGGCTTGGTTAAGTCGTTGTTAGTGAACAATGACGACTCCAGATTGTAAACAACGTGGATGCCTGTACTTCCTTGCTTGTAAACGAATACTTTACCATTGAGGTTGCTCAACAATCTTGAGCCAGTAGGCGTTGAAGGCGAACACTCATGAGTAACACAAGTGAACGATTCTGAAACACTTCTTCCATAAGTTAATGAAATTTTTTCGGTACGCTCTATAAACTGCGTAGTATTAGAAGTATTTCTATATAAAGTAACGTTTAGCATCCCTGTAAACTGCTGTACTGATTTAAAAGACAGATTGGGAGCTGCTGGAATACTTAATGTTGGGTAGTCGGCGTAGTACTTCCCTGTTATCAGGTCAACGCCATTTACATCAGGCGCAAGGTGTTCCGGCTTTAGTTGTGTAAATTCAGTATGTACTACGTTGCCAGATAGGCTAGCCAGTGCATTAAATGAAGTGAGTAATAAAATCAATGCGGCAACAGTCAGTGTGACGAAGCCATTCGAAATGGATTTAAAATTTAGCATAATGAATAACAGTCTGTGAGTTGCACGTAATTAGAATAATGGGCCGCTTGAGCTAATAACACGGATTAGTTTGCTGGCAGTATCTTTTTCGCTCCCGTAACTACAAGTTAGAAGCAAGCCAATATTGCTATTCACCACAAACGACACGTTACCAATAGATGGTAGGTTGGTATAGCTAACATCACCGTCTATTTTGCAATGAGTTGTGCTAGTAGATATCCAGCTTAAGGTTACTCTAGTGCCTGTATTTACACTTGAAGGTCCGGTAAAAGATGTGATATTCGGGCGAGGTACTAATGATTCAGTTTCATCGGCAGTTGCAACTCTGTTGCCTGCATTATCATAGGCGTATTTGTTTGATTTTTGTGATTGGTCGGTGGCGTCTATCAACCTACCTCGACTATCGTATTTATAATTGGTCTCATAATCTTGGGCAGCTGCAAAAAGAGGTGTAAAGCTAAATGTAGCAACAGTTAATACGGCGATAATAAGAGGGGAGATTGGGCGAAAATGCGAAACATCACACATTAAACAATCCTTGTTAGTTCAATAAAGCGGCAAAGATTACGTGAGCATCGGCGCAGTTGTCAAGCGCCTCGGCCCACAAGTTCACGCCGCGTCGAAAAGGCCAAAGTAAGACGTCAATGGACAACTAATATACTTTACGTCGCGCATAAAAAAGCCCGACCAAAATGGTCGGGCAAGAGGGCTTAGTTAAGCACCTAACGACAGAAACTGTCTTAACCTATAATGGCTTTCATGTCAGTCATGTAGCCACGTAAGGTTTTACCTACCGATTCCACACCGTGTGAACGAATGGCTTCGTTAATTTCAACAAGGCGTTTGTTCTCTACTTGATTAGAAGTAACATTCAAACCCTTACCAATCACACTTGTGTCAATCGCAGGCATAAATTTCTCACGCAAAATTGGAATTGCCGCATTGGCAAATAAGTAGTTTCCATATTCCGCAGTGTCAGAAATTACCACGTTCATTTCATACAAACGCTTACGCGCAATGGTGTTTGAAATTAGTGGTGTTTCATGTAGTGATTCATAGTACGCAGACTCTGGAAGAATACCGGCTTCTACCATTACGTCGAACGCAACTTCAACACCACATTTGATCATGGCAACTAACAAGATGCCGTGGTCAAAGAATTCTTGTTCGCTGATTTCACCTTCAAAAGCGGGTGCATTTTCAAACGCGGTTTCACCAGTTTCTGCACGCCATTTAAGTAGGTTAGCATCGCCGTTTGCCCAGTCTTCCATCATTGTGCGAGAGAACTCACCGCTGATGATGTCGTCTTGGTGCTTTTCAAATAGCGGACGAAGTAAATCAGTCAATTGTTCAGAAAGCTCAAATGCTTTCACTTTTGCAGGGTTAGACAGACGGTCCATCATGTTGGTCACGCCGCCAATCTTAAGTGCTTCAGTAATAGCTTCTAAACCATACTGAATAAGTGCACCTGCGTAACCGGGGTCAATGCCGTCATCAACCATTTTCTCAAACGCAAGCACTGCCGCTACTTGTTGCATACCGCACAAAATGGTTTGCTCACCCATAAGGTCAGATTTCACTTCAGCCACAAACGATGACTCAAGTACACCTGCACGGTCGCCACCTGTTGCACTTGCTAGTGCTTTGGCAGTGTCCCAGCCTTTACCTTCAGGGTCGTTCTCTGGGTGCACAGCAATTAGTGTAGGAACACCAAAGCCACGCTTATATTCTTCACGTACTTCTGAGCCTGGACTTTTGGGTGCACACATAACAACAGTAATGTCGCTACGAATCTGTTGGCCCTCTTCAACAATGTTGAAGCCATGTGAGTAACTCAGCGTTGCCCCTTCTTTCATAAGTGGCATTACTGCCTCAACCACACTTGCGTGCTGCTTATCTGGGGTTAGGTTGTATACTAAATCTGCATCAGGAATAAGCTCCTGATAAGTACCAACAGTGAAACCATTGCTGGTAGCGCGTTTGTAAGAGTCGCGTTGCTCATCAATGGCTGCTTGGCGCAGCGCATAAGAAACATCCAACCCTGAGTCACGCATATTCAAGCCTTGGTTAAGGCCCTGCGCGCCGCAGCCTACAATGACAATTTTCTTGCCTTTTAGAAACTGACAACCGTCAGCAAATTCTTCGCGTGCCATGAAACGGCAGCGGCCTAGCTGATCTAACTGCTGGCGAAGTGACAGGGTGTTGAAATAATTAGCCATAAAAATTTCCGAACAACATTCATTTTTGTCGATATCACACGCCAACCTTGGCGTTGATAGACCTCGTCTATGACGACTTGGTATTGAGACTAAAAGATTTCTTTTATTTTGGAAAATGATATATTTGCAAGATAACATTGCAAAAAGTGAAACATTATGGATTTCAGAAGCCTTCAGCTCTTTAATCACCTTGCTACTAGCTTACATTTTGGTATTACTGCAGAGGCCATGTATGTGTCTCCCTCAACCCTAAGCCGCGTTATTCAACGCTTAGAAGACGAGCTAGGTTGTACGTTGTTTAAACGGGATAACCGTAAGGTGGCGCTAACCCATAGTGGACATAAGCTGTTGGCATTTTCAAAACAGGCGTTAAAAGACTGGCAACAACTCAAAGTAGATTTGAAAGAAGACAATGACGCGCTGCAAGGCGAGCTCAGCGTATTTTGCTCGGTTACCGCCAGTCAAAGCCATTTGCCGGCTATGCTCAGACAATTCAGACAGCAACATCCGGGCGTTGATATTCGTCTTATCACGGGTGACCCTGCCCTTGCTATTGAAAAGGTGAAAGGCAAACAGTGCGACCTTTCAATTGCCATTTACACGCCTGATATGCCCACCGACTTGCATTTCACTGCTCTTGATAATGTGCCTTTGGTACTGATTGCGCCGCGGGAATGGCGGCTAACACAACTAAGTCAACTGGACTGGACCAAGCATCAGGTGATCATGCCAGAAACGGGCCCTACGCGGCGAACCGCCTATCATTGGTTTGCTGAACACGGTATTCGACCGAATGTGTATGCCTACGTGGGCGGTAACGAAGCCATTGTGAGCATGGTGGCGCTTGAATGTGGCGTGGGATTTGTACCTAAAGTAGTGCTTGATCATTCGAGTATGGCCAATGCCGTCACGCAAATTCAGGTTGATGACATCGAGCCGTATGCATTGGGTTTATGCTGCTTGCAGGATAAACAAAACGAGCCTCTTATCAACGCATTTATGGAGCTCAACGCACAGCGCTAATTGGAACTTAGTTGCTTTATTAAGTTGTCTAGCGCTCTATAGCCTAGGGCTTCAGCAATGTGTGCACGACTTACTGCACTTTCGTCTTGTAAATCGGCGATGGTGCGGGCCACCTTCAATGTGCGATGAAACACGCGCATCGATAAATTTAACTGTTTAGCCGCGGCCTGCAAAAACTGTAAGTCGGCAGACGTTAGCTTGCAAATGTCAGCAAGTTCACCTGCGTTTAGCGCCCCATTGGGCTTGCCTTGGCGCATAAGCTGTTTTTGACGAGCGGCGGCAACGAATTGTTTTGTTTGAAACAAAGTGTCATCAGGTTTATTGCTGGGTGCAGGTAAGTCGTAATCAGGCAACCGAGGCACTTCTACTTGAATATCGATTCTATCAAGCAATGGCCCTGATAAGCGGTTTAAGTAATTTAATTGCTGCTGCGGAGTAAGTCTGTTGTCGTCAATATCGCCTGTTGGGCTTGGATTCATGGCTGCCACAAGCTGAAAATTTGCAGGGTAAGTGGCACTGCCTGATGCGCGAGATAAGTGTACATCGCCTGTTTCTAATGGTTCGCGCAGCACATCTAACGCCTTACGACCAAATTCAGGAAACTCATCCAAAAACAAAATACCATTGTGTGCCAGTGATATCTCACCCGGTACAGGATGTGAACCTCCTCCGGTAAGGGCCACCGCCGAGCTTGTATGATGGGGAGATCGCAAATGCCGTTGTAAGAATTGCTCGGCGTTGAGCCGTTCGCCTTTCACCGAATGAATAGCCGCAACTTCAAGGGCCTCTTCTTCTGTCATGTCGGGCAGAAGGGATAGCATTCTGCTGGCTAAAAGGCTTTTTCCTGTACCGGGCGGCCCCACCATTAGTAAATTATGCGACCCTGTGGCGGCGATCATAAGAGCTCGTTTGGCTTGGGCTTGCCCAATAATGTCGTCCCACCCCGTTGACGGTTGGGGCTTATGGTTCAGACTAAAGGGTTGCCCTTTTGCTAACGTTTTATTTCCCGCTAAGTGCTCGTAAACTGACAGTAGGTCAAAGGCAGGATAACGCGTGGCGTGCGATACTAATGCCGCTTCAATGTCGTTATCGCCCGGGTAAATAAGGGGTATATCTTCGTTCGCCGCGGCCATTACAACAGGAATTAGCCCATTTACAGGCTTTATCTCGCCGTTAAGCCCAAGCTCGCCAACAAACGCTAGGTTGAGTAATGCTGTGTCAGAGATATAACCTGATGCGGCTAAAATGCCCATAGCAATGGGTAGGTCGAAGCGTCCACCGAATTTGGGGATATCTGCAGGCGCAAGGTTTACAGTAATACGCTTAGCAGGGAAGTCGAAGCCGCTATTAATGAGGGCGCTGCGTACCCGCTCTCTCGCTTCTTTCACGCTGGTTTCAGCCATACCTACCAACTGAAAGGCCGGCAAGCCATTAGCAAGGTGAATTTCTACACGTACTTCTGGCGCAGATACTCCCTGCCCTGCAAACGTTTTTACCACCGCCATGCCCATAACTAAGTTCGTCCTCTCTAGGTAGCGCTGCTCGCTTGATACAATGCAAAACAAGCACTATAGAGAAAATGACTCACTAATTTTACTGTACAACAGGCGAGTTCTTCAGTCTTAATGGTGATCGTTGTAAAAGACAGGCAGTTGCCAATGCCAGCGCATAGCACCTAAACGAAACAACACGGTGGTGATCAGTGCTGCAATACCACACCATTGGGTTGCAAAGTCTAGCTGCATACCTACGCCATACACTACACCGCCCGCTATACATGTCATGGCGTAAAGTTCTCCGTTGAGCACTAATGGCACTTCACGACAAATTACATCGCGCAGTAAACCACCGAATACGCCTGTGATAGTACCCATCGCGACCGCCACAGCCATACCTGTATCGTTGGCCAAGGCTTTTTCGATGCCCACTACATTAAATAAGGCAAGCCCAAACGCATCGGCAATAAGTAAGTAGTGATAGGGAAAACGCGGGCTGACACGCAGCCATATAATAGGAATAAACGCGGCTATTAAGGTGGTGTACAAATAGTCGGTATCGGCTATCCAAAATACGGGTACATCTAACATAACATCGCGCAATGTGCCGCCACCAATGGCAGTTGCGCTAGCAAGTACCACAACACCAAAACCATCCATCCGCTTTTGGTATGCCATTAGGGTGCCCGATATTGCACATACCGCAACACCGGCTAGGTTTAACCAGTGAAACCAATCAAACATGTTTACAACCTTTGTTTGCTGTGTAGAAAAAGTGCCGAAATAGGCCCGTTACTGACCATATTATTGTTAACTTAACCGTGGCTGTTGTGGGCAAAATACTTGATCACGCGCAGTGTTTCATGCTATTTGTTTGCCCAATGTCATTACGTAGCAGCCACTATGTGATGAAGTTAGAGGTTAAGCCATAGCCTCATACGAACAACATTTCATTTTTACAATGCCAATGGATTTGCGCATTGTTAGTCAAATATATCACTAAAAACAAGGTGCTACCTATTGGTGGCTGATGCTTGTTGTCCTACATTCTAGACGATTGAAGAGGGTTTGTTACATGATTACCGCCTTCGGAAATGGTTAACACGATTTTTTCGTTTTTCTTTATGTTACTGCTGTAGCAACACAGGTACGTAATGTAAACAATATCGAAGTGGATGCAGGTCGTCGTGGCCGTATAATAAAACAAGCATAAACATACTATGCTTTGGTGTATGCAACCAAAACGGGTTATGCCCGGTTTGTAAGCGATTTTTAAGTTTCACAAAGCGGCCAATAGGCCCTAATTTAACGGGAAGGATTTATGCCCAAGTTACGTTCTGCAACTACCACGCAAGGTAGAAATATGGCGGGGGCTCGCGCGTTGTGGCGAGCCACTGGAATGAAAGACTCTGATTTCGGAAAGCCTATTATTGCTATTGCGAACTCATTTACGCAGTTTGTACCTGGGCACGTACACCTTAAAGATCTTGGTCAGCTTGTTGCGCGAAGCGTTGAAGCTGCTGGTGGTGTAGCGAAAGAATTCAATACCATTGCGGTGGACGATGGCATTGCAATGGGTCATAGCGGCATGTTGTATAGCCTGCCTTCTCGGGAAATTATCGCTGATGCGGTAGAGTACATGGTCAATGCCCATTGCGCAGACGCTATTGTATGTATCTCTAATTGTGACAAAATTACCCCAGGTATGTTGATGGCGTCTATGCGTTTGAATGTACCTGTTATTTTTGTCTCCGGTGGCCCTATGGAAGCTGGAAAAACTAAGCTTTCCGATCAACTTATCAAGCTCGATCTTGTGGATGCCATGGTTGCTGCGGCAGATGACAAGGTAAGCGATGCAGACAGCGATGAAATTGAGCGCTCTGCCTGTCCTACCTGTGGTAGTTGCTCGGGTATGTTTACCGCCAATTCAATGAACTGTTTAACTGAAGCACTTGGTTTGTCGCTACCAGGTAATGGCTCGATGCTGGCAACACATGCTGACCGTGAAGGGCTATTTAAGAAAGCGGGTGAGCAAATTGTTGAGTTGTGTAAACGCTACTATGGCGACGACGATGAAAGTGTATTGCCGCGCAATATTGCGAACTTTAAAGCGTTTGAAAATGCAATGAGCCTAGATATTGCCATGGGCGGCTCGACCAACACCATCTTGCACTTACTGGCCGCGGCAATGGAAGGCGAAGTACCTTTCACGATGGATGATATCGATCGACTTTCACGCAAAGTGCCACACCTGTGTAAAGTGGCGCCATCTACGCCGAAATACCACATGGAAGATGTACACCGTGCTGGTGGTGTTTTAGGTATCTTGAACGAACTTAACAAAGCTAACCTATTGAACACCGACGTCAATCACGTGCTAGGTAAACCACTCACTGATGTTATCAGTGAATGGGACATTACCAATCCAGAGAATAAAGATGCGATTACCTTTTATCGAGCAGGTCCTGCTGGCATTCGTACTACAAAGGCGTTCAGCCAAGATTGCCGTTGGGATGACGCTGACGACGATCGCGAAAACGGTTGTATCCGCACCGTAGAGCATGCGTATAGCCAAGAAGGTGGTCTTGCCGTGTTGTACGGTAACCTTGCTGAAGACGGTTGTATTGTTAAAACGGCGGGTGTTGATGAGTCAATTCTAAAATTCACCGGTACGGCGCGTATTTATGAAAGCCAAGATGATGCAGTGGCGGGAATCTTGGGTAACGAAGTAAAAGCAGGTGATGTGGTGTTTATTCGCTATGAGGGACCGCGTGGCGGGCCGGGTATGCAGGAAATGCTATATCCTACGTCTTACCTTAAATCAAAAGGCTTGGGTAAGTCGTGTGCACTTGTTACAGATGGTCGCTTCAGTGGTGGTACATCGGGTCTATCTATCGGTCACTGCTCACCAGAAGCCGCCAGTGGTGGTGGTATTGGTTTAGTAGAAGATGGCGACAAAATTGAAATCGATATTCCTAATCGCAGTATCAATATTGTCATTAGCGATGAAGCGCTAGCCGAACGCCGCGCTAAAATGGAGGCCAGCGATAAACCTTGGCGACCTAAAAATCGTGTGCGTGAAGTGTCTACATCACTTAAAACGTTTGCGGCACTCGCAACAAGTGCTGATAAAGGTGCTGTGCGCGATGTAAGCAAACTGGAAAACTTATGATGGCAAGTGAGCACGTTAGCGATCACGATTATCTAAAAAAAATCTTACTGGCCCCCGTGTACGATGTGGCGGTAGCCAGTGAGTTATCATACATGTCGCTGCTATCGGCAGAGCTTGATAACGAGATATTCTTAAAGCGAGAAGATCAGCAGCCAGTAAAGAGCTTTAAACTACGCGGTGCCTATAATCGCATTTGCGCCTTAAGCGATGAACAGCTTAAGGCGGGCGTAATTGGTGCGTCGGCGGGAAACCATGCACAAGGGCTCGCTTATAGCGCGAAAATGAAGGGTATTCAGGCCACTATCGTCATGCCTGAAACCACACCTGATATCAAAGTGGATGCAGTACGTCGCTTCGGTGGAGATAACGTCAATGTTGTCCTTCACGGTACCAGCTTTGACCAAGCAAGCAGTCATGCTAAAACGCTGTGCGACACTCATGGCTATACCTTTGTACCGCCATTTGACGATCCAGACGTTATTGCCGGACAAGGAACAGTCGCCCGCGAGCTACTCGAGCAAAACCCTAACCTTGATATTCTGTTTATCGCGGTTGGTGGCGGTGGTCTTGCCGCAGGTATTGCCGTATATCTAAAGCAGCTTAAGCCCAGCATTAAAATTATTGCAGTTGAGTCTGAAGAGTCTGCATGCTTTATCAAAGCGCGTGAAAACGGTGAGCCCACCGCGCTTGAAAGCGTGGGTATTTTTGCCGACGGTGTAGCGGTAAAAATTATGGGACAAGAGACCTTTAGATTGTGTAACCGCTTTATCGACGACACCATTACGGTGACGAACGATGAAATTTGTGGTGCGATCAAAGATATCTTTGATGATACCCGCGTTATTGCCGAGCCTGCTGGCGCATTGTCGGTCGCAGCTATTCGCAAATATGCCAAACAACATGATCTGCACGGTAAGAAACTCGGTGGCATTTTGTGTGGTGCGAACATTAACTTTCACACCCTTCGCTATGTCTCTGAACGCTGTGAGCTAGGTGAGCAAAAAGAAGCTGTGTTTGCAGTAAAAATCCCTGAAACGAAAGGCGCGTTTAAGCAGTTTTGTGAATGTGTGGGTGCAAAGGCAATTACCGAGTTTAATTATCGCTACGCCAGTGAAAGCGAAGCGCATATTTTTGTAGGTGTGAAGCTAAAAGGTGGTCAGCAAGAATACCTTGCACTACAAAGCGATCTTGAAAGTAAAGGGTATGACGTTGTCAACCTTACAGACAATGAACTGGCTAAGTTGCATGTGCGTCATATGGTCGGCGGCCGACCACCTTCGATCTTGAACGAACAGGTATTTAGTTTTGAATTTCCTGAGCGTCCAGGTGCACTGCTTAATTTCTTAAATACTTTAGGTGAACAGTGGAATATCACGCTATTTCATTACCGTAATCACGGCGCCGCGGAAGGTTTAGTCTTGGCTGGCTTTGATATTGCGCCAGATAGCCGTGATGACTTTAATCAACATGTCGCAGAGCTTGGCTACAAAGTAGAAGAAGTGACCGACAATCCGGCTTACCGCTTCTTCTTGTCCCAGCCACACTAGTTAGTCTGACTGGCCTTGTTATGTTGGCAAGGCTTTTCGAGGTGCAGCGTTTTGCTTTGCATCGCTTCATGTTAAGCACTGGCTTACTGTGGAGCGATGTAAAGCAGCAATAAAAAAGCCCAAACGCGCAAGGTTTTTCCAAGGCGGTTTGGGCTTTATTGTTAGAGCAAGGTTTATTGCGTGCTTAGTTGTCTGTGCTTAAGGCTACATTTTCGAGGTGCTGCATCATCTCTGGCCAGATTAGTGCCATGACATCTTCTCGCAACGCTTCACATTCCTCTGAATACTTCAAGCTGCCGTCCTTTTCAGAGTCTAACCAGTGGTTGTCTTTAAGCGCACTGATAAAACTTGATAGGACGTTTTTGTCGTAGAACTCAGGCGAACTCAGTCCGTACAGTGTCGATAAGCGCTCTGCCACTTTCTTACTTTCACGCTCAAGGGCGCTGCGGCTGATCACTTTCTCTTTGTCTAAGATGGTGAGTACTACCGCATAGCGCTGCAACGTTTCTTGCATACAACGGCTTAACAGCCATGCTGAATGGAATTGCTTACAATGCGCATCAGGTGGCAGCAAATCTTCACCTTTTTGACGAAGTAATCCGTTGTCTAACAGCGCAGTAATCAGTGCATCGGTATGCGCTAACGCTTCGTCTTGCGATAAATGTAAGAACAACTCTTTTTGTAACAATGGATACAGCGCCGCGATCAGCTGTAAAATAGCATTGCGGCTGGTTCCTTTTTTCGCGAACACCGATGCCATAATCAGTCCGGGTAACGCAAAGAGATGTAAAATGTTATTGCGATAGTAAGTCAAGTAAACCGCAGACTTAGGCTGCGGGCTTATCAGGCGACCATAGTCGTCTTCTTTTACGTCGAATTTGCCTAATTTTAATGTATCGCGCAGCAACTCGTCTGCTGTAGAGTCAGGAATAGTGGCGTCGTCGCTAAATGGCACTGCTTTGAATAATTCAATAAAGTCGCCTAGCGCTTGTTTTAGCTCAGTTTCACTCATGGTTTGTGTCTTTGATGACAACAAACAAAGCGATGTTAACGCCATTCCGTTTAACGCGGCGGCGCGGTTGATACGTGTCATAACATTGTTCGCCAGCTCATTTACGGCGGGTGTTAACCATGCCGGTTTCTTCTCTGGCTCAGCGTCACGACAATCACGCCAGTTAGGCACATGATTTTCTAAAAACTGGTTAAGCTGAATAGGCTCGCCAAAATTCACATAGCCATGACCATAGTTTTTCAGCTTCTTAATGGCAGAGAATACCTGCAAGTTAGACTCTTTTTTCTTCTTAGAGCCCTTCAACTCGTTGAGGTAGCTTTTTACTTCCATTACGTTTTCATAACCAATGTACACAGGCACGATACTTACAGGGCGATTAACGCCTTTTAGCATTGCCTGAATTGTCATGGCCAACATACCCGTTTTCGGAGGAATAAGTCTTCCGGTGCGGCTTCTACCACCCTCTGGGTAATATTTCACTGAGTAGCCTTTGTTAAATAACAACTCAAGGTATTCTCTAAATACGGCCGTATAAAGCTTGTTACCAGCAAAACTGCGACGCAAGAAAAACGCGCCACCACGCCTAAACATTTTGCCAACAGGCCAAAAGTTGAGGTTTATGCCAGCGGCAATATGAGGAGTAACCATGCCTTCGTGATAAATCACGTAGGTCAGCAATAAGTAGTCCATATGACTGCGGTGGCACGGAACATAAATAATTTCGTGGCCATTGGCGGCGAGTTCACGAATCCTATCGGCATGACCTACGCTTATTCCGTTGTAGATCTTATTCCAAATACGTGTAAGTAGGCGATCGCCAAACCTTATTAAACCTTCCCGATAGTCTGCGGCAATTTCGGTTATGTAAGATTGCGCAGTCTCTTTGGCTTTCTCGTGGGTAACTTTCTTGCTGCGAGACTCTTCGGCAATGGCGCGTCGCACCGCATCAGAGCCCAATACACTATTATTGAGTTCTTGGCGTTCAAGTAATGTTGGGCCTGTCATACTTTGACGCTTTCGCTGGAAGTGAGTACTTGCTACGCGAACCAGTTTATGGGCAATGCTCTGATCGCTACCATGCTGGTTTGACATCGCGCGAGCCGATACGGCTTTTGAATAGTTAATAAAATTGTCGCGACCCAAAAACAGTACGATAAATAATTTACGTAACCAACTAGGTGCTGCTCTATCGGCAATTAAGTCGCTAAGCCCTGGGTTGCCTTTGCCTGGCGCTCTTCCCCAAGTTACAAATACTGGCACCACCTGCAAATCTAGGTTTTCATGATCGCGGTGCAGGTGGAATAATTCAGTGAAGACTTCTTCAATGTCAGTTTCTTTTGCTGAAGAGCGAAAGATAGGCTGAGTTTTACGTAAAAATAATGTGGACGAATACTCTCGCCCTGCAAGTGCCAACGTCTCTGTTGGGCTTGGCAAACCCAGTGCTTCAGTCGACATTCTAAGTGCCAACTGGTCGGTCACTGAGTTAGTGGGAAGTAGATAGACAATTGGCTTGTTCTTATCTATTCCTAATTCGGTTTCAACGTTTACTGGAATACTATGCGCTTTAACCAGTAACTTAACAGGATAATGAAACACCGACAAAAGGGCTTTTCGCATCCACGACATGAAGTATGTAATCCTATGAAATAAAAACGGGGAAAGTGTAACACATTTGGCGATTTATCTCGCGGTATGCCAATACTATCGTTTTTCTTGCTTTACTGACTCCTTACCGCGAAGTAAGTTCAAAAGTGTTGAGGGCTTGCTCGCCGGCTGACTAAAGCATTGCCAGATAAACAAAGATAAGTTATAAGAACGTAATATTTTATTGTAGTTAACACAAAGTAGGCGTGTTGTGAGCTGTTGGCTAATGAATAGCCTCCATGTCTACTAAATCAGGGACGATGTATGAACACTTCGCGCTTGGGTTTTGCTGGCCTTTTTTCAATTGTAGCTCTAACTGCATGTGGTGGAGGTGGCTCTAGCTCATCGCCTAACCCAACACCTGCACCACCTCCAGAGCCTACTTCATTAGAGATTTTATCAAATCCATTAGACTATTCTATTGCGCAACTAGACACTGCTGCAAAGAGCTACGCTAATAGTAGTTACACGGGAAAATCAAACGTTGCCACGGCAGATATTGACGCTGTTCAAAATGTGTATATCGCGCTTTTTGGTGAAGATCTCGCTAGCTCACCTTATCTTGACGTATTTGAGGTTTACGACTTTGCCGATGATAATGGAAATATTGATGGCGTCACTCAATGTTCAGATAGCGGCTCTATTACTTATTCTGGAAAACTCGATCTGGACGACGGGACCGGGACAATAGTCATCGATTATGATCAATGTATTCATTATTATCTAAATAAGTATCATGATGGTCAGATTTCTGTAGCTATTACTCAACTAGACGACAATAATTTTGAGGCAACATCTTACTTCACCAGTCTTTCGGTAGGGCAAGGTAGCCAGCGCGCAACACTAAAGGGGCTAATTAAATTCGCGTTAAATTATCATGAATTTAACGGGAACTATAGTGAGACATACACGCAGTATCTGACCGCTACATTTAGCGGCGAAACTTATAAAATAATTGGAACAGCATACGACGGCATAAAGGATGACCGTTATACCACTGAATATGACGGTACAATGCATATCGGCTCAAAAGGTAAGCTTGATTTTTCTTACATCTCAGAGGAAGGCGGGCTGCCTTATGCTTATCAAGGTTCCCTTGTTGTTAAAGGCGATAAAACGGCTGGCATTGATATTATGCAAGGCGCGGTTCGCTACGGTGAAGATACTGATGGAGATGACACATATGATGTTGGCGTGTTCTTCAGCAATATCGAAACCTTCGCAAGCAGCAATACCGCTAATATTGTTCTATCAGACATCGAAACTATTTCTGCGCCGCCCGTTGTAAGTGAACCCTATTATTATGCCTATGAACCCGTTTATACTTCTGACGATATAATCGTCGAGCAAGGATATTATTACGATCCCGATACGCCAGACTCTGATCTATCGATATCCTATCGTTGGTATATCAATAATAATGTAGTAGATGGCGTCAACGGTACTACCCTACCCGCATACAATGCTGTGTTCGGCGATGAATTGAAAGTAACCATGGTGGTGTCTGACGGTAGTAATATTGTCGAATCACAGCCGGTATTCATTACCATCAGCGATTCTCCAATGACACTTACCGTCTCTAATATGCCAGACTCTGTAGTGGCAGGTGGTTACGTTGAGTTCACTGTGAGTATGACTGACCCAGACCGAATTAGCGGTGATGCTGCAGGTCAGCTTGTCTCTGCGCCCACTGGAGTAACCCTTAGTGACGAAGGTTTACTTACTTGGCAGGTGCCAGAAGAGCAATTGTTTAATGAACAAACTTATGTTTTTAGTTTTGCTAGTTTAGATGGTGTGGAGAGCCTTCAAACCGTAGAGATAACTTCATATGCAGATAAGGCCCCAGCGTTTGCACGCACTACCTCAATAACGCCGGTTTTCAATCAAGGTTTCGCACTTGCCTCAGTCGATGGTGTGAATGAGCTCATAACGGTTAGTCACCGCAACGTGGGAGCTTTCTCATTAAAAGGTAATACGCTAGAAAATACCTATGTATACCCTTACAAGCTTCCAACAAGGGGGGAAATTAAAGGCGTTTATACACAAGACGTAGACGGCGACGGCAATGACGAAATATATATTCTCACTGAACAAGGCCTGTCGGTTATAAAAGATCGCAACAATAATGCAGAAGCTGTGTTTGTAATAGAGGGTAACATTGGCTCTGGATGGCTCTTCGATATTGATAGCGACGGTGTTGGTGAAATCGCATACCTACACGGTAATCGCTCATACGATATGACCTCTATCTCTATTCACGATGTAACAACAGGAGAGAAGTTACAGCAGTATGATATAGACGGTGTATCCACCCTATCTTTTGGTAATGTAGACGACGATGCGTCTATCGAGATGGTGACTAACAACGGATACGTATTTGACATTGAAAGCGGCGCTAATCAATGGCTACTTGGCAGTGGATTCGGCGACGCATACGTAGTTGTTGGTGACATGAATAATGATGGCATCGATGAAATCATCGGTGCCGACTATTACGAAAATATCTCGATCTATTCTGCCGTTTCGAAAAGTAGTTTGGCAACAGCGACGCATAACGATATCTGCGATATGTCTTATACCAAAGATGACGCGACTAATGAGGGAATGGTCGTTATTTCTGAGTGCCAATGGGGAGAGATCAAAGCACTCACACTAGAAGGGAGTCAAATATCAGAACAATGGAGCATTAATCACAATACATATAGCGGCATATCACTTCTAATTGGCGATCTGAGTAACGATAACAGTGATGAAATTATCTGGGTCGGAGACTATCAAATCTTAGTTGCACAGCAAGAGGCTAGTGGCGATTACGTGTTGTCAGATATTAAAACTGAGGCACATTCATCCCATTATTTTGCTGCTGGTTGGGCACCATTTGGTGATAACGATGAAAGAGCTGTTTTTGTAAGTAATACAAATAATTACGACACGTCCATCCAAATTCTGTCAGTAGATAAAGAAGATAACATCACAGTAAGTGAAGAGCTCGGCGACGACGCTTACGATTATAGCCGACCAGTTGTGACTGATTATAACAACGATGGTGTGGGTGAATTATTAACCGGCGCTTTAGATTACAACTCATCATTCAACGTAATTCAGCTGTCAGATAATTCAACTCAGTGGACACTAAGCCAAAATCATAACAGTCAAATCTCGCTGATTGAAGCCGTTGATGTCAATGAAGATGGCTTTATTGATGCTGTTGTAATTGAAAATGACCGGCTAAAAGCTTACGACATCGAGAACCAGATACTCGTTGATTCGATCATCAGTGACTTCTCTATTGTTGCTGTTGCGGAATTAACGAATAACGGCGAGCAGTTCTTCGCTGTGAGTGGCTATGAGTCACTGAAGCTATACAAGATGCAAGAGGGTGAGTTCATTGGTTTGAATGAACTTCAAACTGTTTGTAGTCAATTGCTTCGTATCAATTCTGATAGCGATGATGCCTTTGAGTTTGCATGTCTAGACACAACTCATAATGTGATAAATATCTACGATGTGACAAACGACGCATTGGTGCTTAAAGATACCATTTCGCTGACTTTTTACCCGCAAAATATTGCGGTAATCCCTACGACTTCATCTAATCAATCGATACTCGGCATTTATCCGACTAACGAATATGATTCTTCATACGGGTACTATGACAATATTAATTATCAAGTTGCTGAGCTTGATAGCAAAGGGAACGTTATTTGGCGTAGTCCCTCAATAAGTATTGATAATGTAGATGGTTTGCGTATTCGAAAAAATAATGCCAACAAAGTAGAGCTGCAAATAGGTAACCCAAACATGGCTCTTCTGGTGAAATAAAGGCAATACACTTGTCGCAGAATAATGCTTTTGGCAAAAGACGCGGCAAGTGCTTGTTATTTAAATTTAGGTGTATATACTTACAGGAACTGTATGAACAGACAGGTCTTTTATGCGCCCACTCACAGCTCGACAAACCGAAGTTTTAGAACTTATTAAAACGACCATGCAAGAAACGGGAATGCCACCTACGCGTGCAGAGATTGCACGACAGCTTGGTTTCCGTTCTGCTAATGCGGCAGAAGAACATTTGAAGGCCTTAGCGCGTAAAGGTGTTATTGAAATTTTGCCAGGTACTTCTCGTGGCATTAAATTGAATATTCCACTGGAAGACGAAACACCAGAGGAAGAAGGGCTACCGCTTATTGGGCGCGTAGCAGCGGGCGAACCTATTTTAGCGCAAGAGCATGTTGAGTCGCATTACAAGGTCGATCCTGCGCTATTTCAACCTCAGGCAGACTTTCTGCTACGTGTAAACGGTATGAGTATGAAAGACATTGGTATTCTTGATGGCGACTTATTGGCTGTACATCGCACTACTGATGTACATAACGGTCAAGTTGTTGTTGCCCGGGTGGATGAAGACGTCACGGTTAAGCGTTTAGAAAAACGCGGGCGAGAAGTATTACTGCACGCCGAGAACGATGAATTTGCACCTATAAAAGTTGATTTGGCTTCACAACCTTTTGCTATTGAAGGTATAGCGGTGGGTGTTATCCGAAACGCTGACTGGATGTAAGGTTTCGGCAGGTTAACGTAAAAGCGGCCTTGTAGCCGCTTTTTTTGTACCTTAACTTTCACTTTTGTAGGCTGTTCTATGTGTGAAGGTTGTTTTTTGAACAGTCTGTCAAAAAAGTTTAATTTTTTTGTAATCACACCAGAACGCCAATTTTTTCGCGCCGCAAGCGCTTTTTAATCCTGTTACTTTTGACAAAACTACGTTTGAAAATATCTAAATTTGCATTCTTATGTATTGATTTTTAAAGACTTATGTTGATTTCCTTATCGCCTCATGTGTTCCAAATGAGCGTTTAAAAGCTTCACGACGTACTCTTACGCCACACTGCTTCACTGCACTAACAAGGTGCAGCTAGTTAGCATGAAATGATTAAAATTTAACCGTCTCGTTAAATTTTTAGCAGAAAAGACTAGACGGCACGTCATTATTGCGCAATTCTTATACAGAGATTAACAAAATAATAACAATGGCTCTAAATTTGTTTTACAAATTGTAGTTGTGGGTCAATCGTTCGCAAACCACTTGGTAGGGACAGCGCGCACTAACATTTAGCGTTAATGGTTCTACCATTACGGAGGTGCTGAGTGAAACAACTAATGACCGTCATGGCAAAAGGGTTTGCTAGTATACCCCTTTTGCTTTTTTCTCATTTCCTTTTTGCGCAGGAGGCTGCAGAAGAAGTTTCTTCTCTTAACCTCAGGCGCGGAGCAACTGACATTAGCGGGCAGGTGTATGACCTGCACATGTTAATGTTTTTCATTTGCGTCGGTATTGCAGTAGTCGTGTTTGGCGTAATGTTCGCCTCTATGTATCTGCACAGAAAGTCACGAGGCGCTAAGCCCGCGAATTTCCACGAAAACGTAAAAGTAGAAATCGCGTGGACTGTAATTCCGTTCCTTATCCTCATTTTTATGGCGGTTCCCGCTGCCAACACGCTAATTGCAATGGAAGACGTCTCAGAACCGGATATGACGGTATTGGTGACGGGTTCTCAATGGAAGTGGCACTACAAATACATGGATAGTGATGTAGAGTTTTACTCGTTGCTGGCTACGCAGCGCGAGCAAATTGAAAACAAGTTTGAAAAAACGGAAAACTATCTTCTTGAAGTTGACCGTCCGCTTGTCATTCCCACAGGTCAAAAAGTTCGTTTTCTGATCACATCTGACGACGTTATTCATTCTTGGTGGGTTCCCGATTTCGCAGTTAAGAAGGATGCAAATCCCGGCTTTATAAACGAAGCATGGGCCAAGGTTAACGAACCCGGGGTATATCGCGGTCAGTGCGCTGAACTTTGCGGCAAAGATCATGGTTACATGCCTGTTGTGGTTATTGCGAAAGAGCCTGCTGAATATGCTGCTTGGATGAGTGAGCAGGAAGACATTATTCGTAAAGCTAAAGAAGAAGAGCAACGCCTTCTGTCGATGAATATGTCGATGGACGAACTGATGAAAGAAGGTGAGCGAGTCTATAAAGCCACGTGTGCAGCTTGCCATATGCCAAATGGAGAAGGTCTGCCGGGCGTATTCCCTGCTCTTAAAGGCAGCAAAATGGCGCTAGAAGATCAGGAAGGGCATATCGATATTGTGCTTCATGGTAAATCAGGTACCGCCATGCAAGCGTTCGGCAAAATGTTAAGCCTCAAAGAAATTGCTGCAGTGGTGACTTATGAACGTAACGCGTGGGGTAACAACACGGGTGACATGGTACAGGCGAAAGACGTTAACGCCGTGGCAACGGGTAACTAGGAGCGAGTTATGAGCAAAGCAACTGAAGTCATTTCGCCAGATTCAACTGTGCATCACGACGATCACCACGACCATATACCGAAAGGTATTACTCGATGGTTGTTTACCACCAACCATAAAGATATCGGTACATTGTATTTGTGGTTCGCCTTTATCATGTTTTTGGTTGGTGGGGCCATGGCAATGGTCATTCGTGCTGAACTTTTTCAGCCGGGTTTGCAAATTGTCGACCCTAACTTCTTTAACCAGATGACCACTGTACACGGTCTTATTATGGTATTTGGCGCGGTAATGCCAGCCTTTACTGGGCTCGCCAACTGGTTAGTACCTATGATGATAGGGGCGCCAGATATGGCCCTCCCGCGTATGAATAACTGGAGCTTTTGGATTTTACCAGGGGCCTTTCTTATTCTTTTGAGTTCACTGTTTATGGAAGGCGGCGGCCCAGCATTCGGCTGGACATTCTACGCACCACTCTCAACTACATATAGCGGTGATTCAACGGCACTGTTTGTATTCTCAGTTCACATTATGGGTATCTCATCCATTATGGGGGCAATTAACGTTATTGTGACTATCTTCAATATGCGTGCCCCTGGCATGACATGGATGAAAATGCCGTTATTTGTTTGGACATGGCTTATTACTGCGTTCCTACTTATTGCGGTAATGCCCGTACTAGCGGGTGCAGTCACCATGGTACTTACTGATAAGTTCTTTGGTACTAGCTTCTTTGATGCCGCAGGTGGCGGTGACCCTGTTATGTTCCAGCACATTTTCTGGTTCTTTGGGCACCCTGAGGTGTACATAATGATATTGCCTGCGTTTGGTATTATCTCGCAAATTGTGCCGACCTTTTCGCGCAAAAAGCTCTTCGGCTATGCATCTATGGTGTACGCCACAGCATCTATTGCACTGTTGTCGTTCGTGGTATGGGCACACCATATGTTTACCACGGGCATGCCGGTGTACATGGAGATGTTTTTCATGTTTGCCACCATGTTGATTTCAGTACCAACTGGGGTGAAGGTGTTCAACTGGGTAGCAACCATGTGGCGCGGCTCTTTGACATTTGAAATGCCCATGATGTTTGCCATCGCGTTCATTGTGCTATTTACCATTGGCGGGCTCTCTGGACTGATGCTGGCCATTACACCCGTGGACTTCCAATACCACGACACTTATTTTGTGGTAGCGCACTTCCACTATGTCCTCGTGACTGGGGCTGTATTCTCTATTATGGCTGCCGTTTACTATTGGTTGCCGAAATGGACTGGGAAAATGTACGACACGACTTTAGCCAAGTGGCACTTCTGGTGCTCGCTGGTTTCGGTCAACGTCTTATTCTTCCCTATGCATTTTGTTGGATTGGCAGGTATGCCACGTCGTATTCCAGACTATGCATTGCAATTTGCTGATTTCAATAAATGGATCAGCCTTGGTGGCTTCGCGTTTGGCCTATCTCAGCTCATCTTCTTGGCGCTACTTATTAAGGCGTGTAAGAAGCAAGGCGAGCCAGTGTCATCGCAAGTATGGGACGGTGCGGAAGGTCTGGAATGGGAAATTCCCTCACCAGCGCCATACCACACTTTCGAAACGCCACCTGTAGTGAAGTAATCACTGTCATAACAGTCAGTGTAATAGTGGACCCACTCCCCCTCATTAGAGGGGGCCACTATCTCACTAGCGCATAGGCAAATTGGGAGGGGTGTGATGTCACAACAAAACGCAAATAATAAAATGGTGTTAAAGCTTATTGTCATCGTCATAGGTATGTTTGGCTTTGGATTTGCGTTAGTACCACTTTACGATGTGTTTTGTGATGTCACCGGTATTAACGGCAAAACGGAAAACTCGGCATCAGTGTATCAAGCGGTTGAAATTGATACATCTCGTGAAGTGACGGTGGAGTTTATTACTCGCACCAATACGGGAATGCCTTGGGAATTTCGCGCAGAAACTAAGCGCGTAAAAGTACATCCTGGAGAGTTAAATACCGTTTCGTTTTATGTCAGAAACCCAGCGTCAAGCAACATTGTGGCGCAAGCAATACCGTCAGTTTCCCCTGGCACCGCAGCACTTTACCTCAATAAAACGGAATGCTTTTGCTTTAACCAGCAACCGTTAGACGCAGGAAGTGAAGCGTACATGCCCATGCAATTTTATGTCGACCCACAGCTTCCTAAAGAAATTACCTATTTTACATTGCAGTACACACTCTATGACGTCACCGCGAGAGCAAGTGACCTAACGACAAAACCGAATCCCTTCATGGTAGATACATCGCAAAGCGGTGAATAACCACAGGGACAAGGAGAAAAAAATGCAGCAAGAATATCAAAAATACTATGTACCCGCCCAAAGCCCATGGCCGATAGTTGGTGCGGTAGCGCTGTTTCTAATCGCCGTTGGCGCAGGCAATTTTGTGGTAGAAACAACTCGAGGAGAGTCAGGTTTCGGTGGCCACATTCTTTCAGCAGGCATCATTGTTTTACTTGTGATGTTAGTGGGATGGTTCAAAAACCAAATAGATGAGTCGATGTCGGGTCTTTATAGCGACCAACTTGGTCGCTCGTATCGACAAGGCATGAGTTGGTTTATCTTCTCTGAAGTTATGTTTTTCGCCGCCTTTTTTGGTGCGCTTTACTACGCACGCTTTATCGCGGTGCCGTGGTTAGGTGGTGCGTCGAATAATGCGATGACAAACGAGGTCTTATGGCCGACCTTTGAGGCAATGTGGCCTTTGGTCACTACGCCAGGTGGCATTACCACACAAGAAATGAGTGCGGCTGGGTTACCTACTATCAATACGGTAATTCTGCTTATTTCTTCAATCACTTTGCATTTTGCCCATGTGGGGTTAGAGCAGAACAAGCGTAAACAACTTACGTTAATGCTTGGTATCACGATTTTACTGGGTTGCGGCTTCCTGTTCTTACAGGTGGAAGAATACATTCATGCATACCAAGAGCTAGGTCTCACATTGCAATCAGGTATCTATGGCAACACGTTCTTCATGCTCACAGGGTTCCACGGTATGCACGTGACCTTGGGTACTATTATCTTGATCGTGCTGTTTTTTAGAGTATTGAAAGGCCACTTTACGCCTGAAAATCACTTCGCATTCCAAGCGGGAAGTTGGTATTGGCACTTTGTCGATGTGGTGTGGGTAATGCTTTATATCTTTGTTTACGTACTCTAACTAGACGCAAGCCGAACCCTAGTAAGGCCGTGGGTTCGGCGTGATTAACCCTGTACCTATAGCAATAAGAATAAGCACAACAATAACCGCAGAGGTAAGAACACGACGCCCAATATATTTGCTCATTGGGCCATTTTTGGGGTCGTTTTTCATCATTACGCGCATTGCCAGAAATAAGTTAACAATCATGTATATCACTAGGGCAACAAGGACAATTTTTATCATTTTTAACACCTCTGTTTTTGTTTTTTCTGTGCGCAGGGCTTGTTAGCTATGTCTCAGCGTTCTCGCACATTACTGCCTTGGCTCCTTACTGCCCTAAGTGTGGCAATAATGTGTGCGTTAGGCTATTGGCAGTTAGAGCGCATGGTACAAAAGCAACAACGTCTCGCTAGCATAGCGCAAAAGCAAGGCAATGGAAGTATGAGTTTGATGACTGCACTTTCGCAAAACGACCCCCGAGATATCAAGGTAACGTTCGATGGCGTGCCAGATGCGAGTCATCTCATTTATCTTGATAATCAGATACAAAACCAACGGGTGGGCTTCGATGTTGTTGTGCCGGTTAACACCAATGCGGGTTGGGTTTTGGTCAACTACGGCTGGGTCCCAGCTCCAGATTTACTGCGTACTCTGCCTACAATAGAGCTAGATAAGTCACTTACACAATTTGAAGGTGTTGTTTCACTACCCTCTGATAATCCACTTGTGAAAGAAACCAACAACAATCTCTCTCAATTTCCTGCGCTAATTCAACAGTATGACTTCGGCGCACTCAGTGACGGGCTGGGCGTGACGCTATTGCCCATCGTTATTCAACTTACTACGGAAAATCCTGCGTTCGTGCGCGAGTATCAACCCGTGGTGATGTCTCCTGAAAAGCACCTTGGTTATGCAGTGCAGTGGTTCGGCTTGGCCATTGCTGCGGCTGCCATTGGTGGTTTTGCAATAAGTAAGAAAGGACGTAGTTATGAGTAATACGGCATCAGCGAAAAGTACGGCTTCCAAGAAAACCTTGTTATTAATGATTGCAGTGTTTGTTGTACCGGTCATTTTGGCGAAGTTAGCGTTAGAAAACGATTGGTTTACCAAGGCTGCAACGAATAAAGGGCAACTGTTGACGCCTACCATTGATATGAGTGCCGTTTTACAGAATGAAGCGCCAAAGTGGCGACTGGTTTATGTCATGCCGTCGCAGTGCGATGCGGTGTGTGAAAATGCATTATTTAGTATCAACCAAGTGTGGCTTGCTCTTGGTAAGGAATCAGACCGTGCAGAAGCCCTTGTCTTGCTGAAAGAAGACAGTGATAACACCGCTGTGGCTGCCCTTTCTGATTATCCCAATGTGAGCACATTGGCATCGTCAAATACCTTGTCGTTAGAAACAAACAGTGTGTATATCGTTGATACACAGAATAACGCCATGCTTTTCTATCAAATAAAGAACGATAGGAAAGAAGCGGTCATGGAAAGCCGCGATATGTTGGCAGATATTAGAAAATTACTAAAACTGTCTCGTATAGGATGATCGCAATGAAAAAATTGACCTTATTTAGTCTCTTTCTTGCTGCTGTGGTGATTATTCTTGGTGCTTATACTCGCTTAACGGATGCTGGGCTAGGTTGTCCTGATTGGCCAGGGTGTTATGGCAATTTAACAGTACCACTCAGTGAAGACAAAGTTGCTGCTGCCAACGCGGCATATCCTGAACGACCCGTGGAAGCATTTAAAGCATGGAATGAAATGATACATCGCTATTTTGCGGGCACACTAGGGTTGTGTGTGCTTGCCATTGCCATTATGGCGGTGCGTCAGCGTAAAACGGGTACGCCATTAAAACTACCGCTGATATTACTTGCGCTTATCATCTTCCAGGCTGCATTGGGTATGTGGACAGTAACGCTTAATCTACTGCCAGTGGTTGTAATGGGACACCTTCTTGGTGGGTTTAGTGTGCTGTCTTGCCTCTTTATTCTGTATTTAAGGCTTCGGCGTCGCGACACTTCGAATAATGAAGTAACTAAGGATCACAGTGCTAGTGCGCATTCATCATCGCAGAAACTGCGCCTTTTGGCTTTTGTGGGTATTGCAGTAGTCGTAACACAAATAGCGCTTGGTGGTTGGACATCCGCCAATTACGCCGCCTTAGCATGTACTGAGATGCCCGTATGTGAAAGCGGCTGGCAGCAACGCCTCGATTTTGCTGGCGCTTACAGTGTACCTGACGCCGACAACTATGAGTTTGGCGCTCATGACTATGATGAGCGGGTCACTATGCATATTATGCATCGCGCAGGTGCGCTGGTAACGTTTTTCTACGTTCTAGCACTTGGTATTGCTGTATTGGTCTCACGGGCAACCAGTGTGGCGCAAAAACGCATTAGCCTATTTATGCTAGGAAGTTTAGTCGTACAGGTGGCCTTGGGCATTAGTAACATTGTCTTTATGCTGCCCCTTGCCGTTGCCGTAATGCACAACGCTGTCGGAGCAGTGTTATTACTTTCACTCCTTAATCTGGTGTTCTCGTTTGTTGTAAGTGCACCGAGTAAAGTTAAACGCGCTCACGACGCAACAAGTCCATCTCGCTATACCGCATCAGGCGCGGCAATGCCTGCGGCATCTTTTTCATCACACTCGCTTACTAAAGCACCCGGAGGCTTCCATGGCTAAATCAGTATCTATTGCTTCTCGCACTACACGCCATCATCACACGGTATCGTGGCGCGATTATTATGAAATGACCAAGCCTAACGTGGTGATGTTGCTTTTATTAACGGCATTAGTGGGTATGTGCTTAGCAACGCCAACGTGGGTAAACGCGGTGACCCTGATCTGCGGCTTAGCAGGCATTGGTATGCTTTCGGCGTCAGCCGCAGTGATTAATCATGTGGTTGACCACAAAATTGACAGCATGATGGCGCGCACATTTAACCGCCCTGTGGCGAAAGGAAAAGTCACAGTGTCTAACGCCTTGTGGTTTGCTTTTGGTCTAGGTGTGGTGGGTTTTGCGGTATTAGCACTTTTTGTCAACATGCTTACGGCATGGCTGACATTGGCGAGTCTGGTTGGCTATGCGTTTATCTATACTATGTACCTTAAACGTGCTACGCCACAAAATATTGTGATAGGTGGCTTGGCTGGTGCAGCACCTCCTTTGTTGGGATGGACAGCGGTCACTGGCGAAGTGCATGCCCATGCGCTGCTTTTAGTACTGATTATCTTCACATGGACGCCACCTCATTTCTGGGCCCTCGCTATCCACAGAGAAAAAGATTACGCTAAAGCACAAGTGCCCATGCTGCCAGTGACTCATGGCGTGTCGTTTACAAAGACCTCGGTATTACTTTATACGGTACTATTGGGCCTTGTATGTTTAATGCCCTATCTTATTGGCATGAGCGATCTCATTTACCTCATCGGATCAAGTGCGTTAAACCTTGGCTTTCTTGCTTATGCACTGAAGCTTAAATTTGCCGCTGATAGCCAAACGGCAATGAAAACTTTTAGGTTCTCAATTATTCATCTCATGGTATTGTTTGTAGTATTGCTGTTAGATCACTACGTACCTATAAGTTTATGAATCAACGGATTTTAGTTGGAATAGTCGCATTTGTTGCACTGTGTGTGGGCATTGTTGGGGCGCTTTATATCGCCCCACCAAATGCTGACAATAAGCACCAGCCTAAACATTTTCAGGCTTACCCCGAGCCTAGAGCGCTATCACCATTTTCGCTAACCGATCATCAAGGTAATAGCTTTACGAATAGTTCACTACAAGGCCAATGGAGTCTGGTTTTTGTCGGCTATACTTTTTGCCCTGATATTTGCCCAACTACCATGGCTGAACTCAACAGCGTATACCCGCAGCTTCAAGCGATAGAAAGTGACGAGCCTATCCGTGTTATATTTGTGTCTGTTGACCCAAAACGTGACTCAATAAATAGACTTTCTGAATATGTGAGCTATTTTAATAAAGAGTTCGTTGCAGTTACTGGTGAGCACAAAGCCCTTTTTCCTTTCGTTCGCAACTTGGGCATGATGTACGCAATTGCTGAAAGTACTGACAATCCGAACTACTTAGTTGACCATAGTGCGTCTGTCGTACTTATCGACCCACAAGCCAGGGTGATAGGAAGATTTAAACCCAGAAGAGAGCCAGGAAAGCTGTCGATAAGTGATTCTCAGCAAATACTGGAAGATATGCCAGTTATAATCTCGAAGTAGTAATATGGATATCAAAATCAGGCTAGGAGTGGCGTCTGATGCCGCTCAAACGACTCCACTTATTCTCAGCGCTGCGGAGTCATTATTAACTTCTATTTTCGGACACAATCAAAATAAAACCGCTGAAGGGTACCTTTTTCATGCATGGCAACTGGGTGGTGGTCAATATGGCTACAACAATCACTGGGTTGCTGAGAAAGAAGGTGAAGTACTTGGGGTTATCACTTCCTGGCATAGCAAGTTAGGGGCAGCATTTGACCGCGCTACACTTGATAGCATCACCTCGTATTTCACACTTGATGAAGCGATGAACGTACTGATGCGCAATCAGACGGTCGCAGTCAATTTAACGCCGCCTGACAATACTGAACTTATGCTTGGGCACCTTGCAATCGCCCCGACAGGTCAGCGCAAAGGTATTGGCACTGCTTTAGTCGACGCAATGCACAAAAGAGCAGAAAAGCTGAAAAAGCGAAAGCTTGTACTTGATGTCGAGTTGGCCAATGTGGACGCTATTCGCTTTTACCAACATGTCGGTTTTAGCGAAGAGTCTATTAACAAAGGTTTTATTCGTTTTGCCCGTGATGTTTAGGTAAACGTTTTCTTATATACGTGAGCGCTAATGTAACAGCATCAACGTGGCTTACCTCTTGATGTGAATTAATGCGAAAGGCAAGCCGTGTTTTTGCGTTACTGTTTAGTCAGGGTATCGCCCCGCTTTATCAGCAATAAAGAATGGCTGTGAATACCAGTAGTATCGTCCCTGCGCTTTTATTGATGGGGCGGTACAGTTTATGCGAGAGCGACCTATTGGCAGTGTGTCGTTAATGCGAAAAGACACGGTATTGCCTTTACTTCGGGTCTCAATGGCATCACCTTTAAAAAAGCACGTGACCTGTGAGGTGCGCATATCATCACTTTCTATTGTAAGAGTGATAGGGTCGCTAAGCTTACGATCTGTTAAGCGAGGTTCTTGAAGTGATGAGTGCGTAACAGGCATAGCCAGACTGTTTAACTTTGTCTTTAAACTATTAAGGTTGGCGTAGGGGCCAGCTGCTGGAAACCGAGGTAGTGCTTGTAAGTCGCTATGCGGCCCTACTGCGCCTGAATGTTGTCCAAAACCAACGTAGCCCTCTTCTTTTAACTTTGCTGCTAAGCTGAGGTTGTACTCGCCAAAAGGGTAGGCTAAGTACTTTAAGCTGACACCAATTTGGTCATTTATTTTGCGTTCAGCGCTCGCCACGTTTTGCCACACTTTATCCAGCCATACCGATTCGCCCAACGACTGCTCATCATTGAGCATATGCAGGTGATCTAGCGTGTGGTTGGCAAAGGTTACCCCGTCATTCAACATACGCTTAACTTGTTCCCACGTTAGCTGTTTAGGGCCCACGTCGATTTCATCTGGGTTGATAAATATGGTGTAAGGAAAGTCCATATTAGTCAGTACTGGGTGGGCATTTTCCAAAATATTGGCAAAGCCGTCATCAAACGTGATGGCGACCGCTTTATCTGGTAAGGGCGTATTGGCCTTAAGTGCGGCCACAACATCTTGTAGGGGCACGACGGTGTGATTGGCCTTTAAGTATTCCATATGTGCTTTGAAATCACTTGGAGAAATACTGGTGCTTGGTGGCGTTTCATTTGATACATGGTGATACAGCAAAATAGTCGCATTGGGTATAGGTGGCGCTTGGTCGGACGATGACGCGGTTGCGATTAGTGAGATAACACCGAATAAAGTGGCGCACACTATAGTCATCATAGACGCGGGGGATGGGACCGAATTCAAGGATGCTGAGGACCTTATCCAAGACCGAATTAAATTGATTAGCATGATACACTCCTTCCTTAATGCCATTTTATAACCGTTAATGCAAAACAGAGATCACAGAATGCCTCGCTCTTCCAATGCTCAGCCTGCTTTTTTCAGCGATCATACGCGGCTACTTGCCTTGGCATTGCCAATGATTCTGGCAAATATTACAACCCCGTTACTTGGCCTAGTCGACACCGCTGTACTGGGGCATATGTCAATGCCCGCTATGTTAGCAGGTGCATCGATAGGTGCACTAATATTGACGCAAATATATTGGGTATGCGGCTTTTTGAGAATGTCATCAACAGGCTTAAGTGCTCAGGCCAAAGGCAGTAACGAAGCACACTATGAATCGGCGAAAGTGTTGTGGCAGACCATTGCGGTTGCACTTGTTCTTGGTATTAGCATACTGGCCTTCCAAAAACCGATTGTCCAAGTTGGTTTGAATCTTACTAACCCGAATGTAAATGTCGCTACCCACCTCAGTGACTATTTTTACGCACGAGTATGGGGTGCGCCTGCTGCTATGCTGAATTTAGCGCTAGTAGGGTGGCTGGTGGGTCAGCAAAAAACGCGCAGCGTAATGACTATACAAATTGTCGGTAACCTATTGAATGCCGGCCTAGACGTCTTATTTGTATTTGGTCTTGGTTTGTCGGTTGCTGGTGTGGCTTATGCCAGCGTTATCGCTGAATACAGTATGGCGGTAATGTCATTGGCAGTTGCCCTTAAATGCGTGGGTGATGTGTCTATTTCAGCTGCGTGGTTTAACCGCGCTGCACGTAAAGTGCTGCTGAAGCTTAATGGTGACATGCTCATTCGCAATCTAGCGCTTCAGGCCTGTTTAGCATTTTTAACTATTCAAGGCGCGCGGTATGGCGAAGTACCTGCAGCGGTGAATGCCATACTTATGCAGTTTTTCGTGCTTATCGCGCTTGGACTTGACGGTATAGCATACGGGGTAGAAGCCTTGGTCGGAGAAGCGAAAGGTGCAAGGAACGTCCACGAAATCAATCGGCGGACATATCAAGGGCTACTGTGGTCGTCACTGTTTGCAGTACTCTACAGTGTTGTATTTTTGTTTGCGGGTGAGCGTATCGTTGCGTTACTGACGCAGCATGTGGCTATTATCGACGCTGCACTTCCCTACTTACCCTTAATGGTTTTATTGCCTTTGCTGGGACATTGGTGCTTTTTATACGACGGTGTATTTGTGGGTCTTACGTGCGCAGAGTCGATGCGTAATACCATGGTGATAAGTGCACTGTTTGTCTTTTTCCCTATTTGGTATATCACGCAACATCAAGGCAATGTTAGTTTGTGGTATGCCTTGCTTGCGTTCTTATTTGCGCGGGGTGTTACATTGGGGTGGACGTTCTATAGAATGGACAAGTTGGCGTAGCCTACTTATAGACATGCCCTATTGTTTTTGCGCTACAACTACAGTGTGTTGTTCAGGATATTGGTCGTATTCAAGGTGTCTAATGTGGCAACCTAACTCTAGAAGCCACGAGATATACCCATTTATGCCTAAAGACGCATAGTAGACTTCTGGCCCCATGGTTGTATTCGTATGGCTACCCGATTCGTCCACACCACCACAGCTGAAAAGAAGTACACCTTTTGAGGGTAAGTTTTCAACCAGCTTTTTGAGTACGGGGGCATGCTGCGCTAAAGGAAGGTGCCAAAAACTGTCCCATGCGCTGATAAATGCATAGTGCTTGGGCAGTTCAAACGTACAGATATCACCTTGGTGAAATGTATGGGCAGGCATTGATGTACGCGCGATTTTTAACATTTTCTCTGATATATCAATACCTTCATAACTAAGCCCGGCAGTTTCAATAATTGGGATAAAGCGGTTAGTACAGCCACAACCCACGTCTAACGCAGTACCATTTTCTTCTACTAGGTGCGCAGGCAAAAAGGACAGGGCTTTTTCATAGGCAGCAAGCCCATTTTCACGGTTAAAGCCGTCTCTGGTCCACAAATGTGTGATGCTGTCGTAGGCCTGCCCTGTTTGCTCTGGTGTCACACGCTAGTTCCTTATTGCTATTATTCTCGGGCTACTAACGAATAACGTGAGTAGCACACAGTTTGTTGCCCGCAGGATCACGCAGGTACGCAAGATACAGTTGTCGCTTGTCATTGCCACGTATGCCCGGTGGATCTTCACATGCTATACCACCGTTTTCGCAACCGACTTTATGCCATTCATCAACGATATCTGGTGTGCGTGCCGCCAGCCCAAGTGTTGTACCATTGCCATGCGTTGCCGCTTCGCCATTAATCGGCTTGGTTAACGCTAAAATTCCTTTGGGTGTGTAGTAAAAAACCCGTCCGTACTCGTCAAAAACGCCTTCGTCGTAACCCAAAATACCTAATATGGCGTCATAAAATCGCTTCGATGCGTCTAAGTCGTTGGCTCCAATCATTACATGGCTAAACATGATAGTGTCCTTTTAGTTGTTAAGGAGGACCTCGATTTGTCTTTAGTCTTGCGCGAGCGCAAATGCCACTGCGGCTTGTGCATGAATAGCAGTGGTGTCAAAAAGACGAACTGAGGTGTGCTCTTGTTGTACTAATAACGCAATTTCTGTGCACCCCAAAATAACGCCTTGGGCACCTTGTTCACACAGTGCATTAATGATCTCAATATACGCCTTACGCGACTCAACACAAATCACGCCCTTGCATAATTGTTCATAAATAACGCTGTGTATAATACGTCGTTGCGCCTGATCGGGAATGACGACATCAATATCAAACTTTTCTTTCAATCGACCAGAGTAAAAGGTTTGCTCCATGGTAAATTGCGTGCCGAGTAACCCTACTTTCGAAATGCCTTGTTGCTGCAAAGCCGTCCCTGTGGCGTCGGCTATATGCAAAAGTGGAACAGTGACAGCACCTTCAACAGCATCAGCTACTTTGTGCATGGTGTTAGTACAAATGAGGATAGCCTCGGCACCAGCACTAGCGAGACAAACAGCTTCTTCACTGAGCATATTGGCCATTTCATCCCATTGGCCTTCATGTTGAAGCCGTTCAATCAGCGCGAAATCTACGCTGCTAAGGAGGAGCTTGGCACTATGCAAACCGCCGAGGCTAGCATTGACGCCACGATTTATTGCTTGGTAGTAACTTACCGTAGATTCCCAGCTCATACCGCCTATTAGACCAAGCTTCTTCATAACCAGCATCTCCCTTTAAAGTAGTATCCAAGGTTCTACTGTGCAGCGGAATAAGTGGGTTTACAAGTATGTTGTGGTTTACAAGTATGCAGTATCTAAAGCGAGCGCTTTGAACATTAAAATTTAGGTGGCGGCTTTTTATTTTTTATAAACGAAAAACGTTGAATGAAAATACCGATATAGCCAAGCATGGCATATCCGAAGCCTACAAAAAGGATAGTAAGCGACGCGTAATGGAAAAACGCGGAAAAGTGGCCAATAGCGAAAAGCGACACCGCGCCGACAACGAAAATGGATAATCCAACTTTAAAGCGTTGCCAGCATTGGTGTATATCGTTAAAGAGAAATAGCATAAACGCTACCGCTACTGGGCGAGCGAACTCGCCTAGTAGTAAGAGTGCTCGCCAGCTTGGTGTTCTGTTGCGTCACGTACACCGTTTAATTCGCCTGCGAACTGTTCAAGCATTTGCTTTTCAATGCCTTCTTTAAGCGTTACGTCTACCATCGAGCAACCATTACAGCCGCCGCCGAATTGAAGAATGGCGTAGCCATCGTCAGTCAGCTCAGTAAGTACTACGTTGCCACCGTGACTCGCCAACTGAGGATTAATTTCAGACTCGATCATGTAGTTGATGCGCTCAGCAAGTGGGGCATCGTCGGCCACCTTGCGTGCTTTGGCATTAGGTGCTTTTAGCGTAAGCTGAGAGCCCATTTGGTCAGTGACATAATCGATTTCTGCTTCGTCGAGGTAAGGTGCACTCTCTTCGTCGACCACTGCATCAAACCCATTGAACGGTAATCGCGTATCAGTAGGTTCAACTGCGTCAGGTGGACAATAGGACACGCCACACTCTGCCGACGATGTGCCTGGGTTTACGACGAATACACGAATATTCGTGCCAGACTCTTGTTTACTCAGCAGTTTTACGAAGTGAGCCTGGGCTTCTTCTGATATAGTAATCATCAGCAAGTCCTACATATTTGAAAATTTGGATTAGTGTATCAAATTTACCTGAGTAAAACAGTCAGGTATTAATTAAATAAATTATTTCAGTAAATCGAATTTGTTGAAAGCATTACTTCTGTAACGGCATTTCAGCTATAACAACAAGACGGGAAACGCGATGCTAGTAAATCTGTACAAATGCGCCCAAAAGAGCCGCCTTGCGTTGGCAACAACGCTCGCTTTTAGCGCCCTGACCTTAGGTGCCTTCAATAGTAACAATGCGTATGCTACGCCAATTACTGTTACCCCCGATGTGGGAGGGAAACCCGTACAGGCCTACTTACCCGACTCTGTTACCTACAATCCAGCTATTCCTACCCCTGAGTCAGTACTAGGCGCCAACATTGGTGAATGGCATGTGCGTCACGATCAACTTGTAGATTACATGCAGCGTTTAGCTGAAACGTCAGACCGCATTACCATCGAAGAGACTGGCCGAACCCACGAAAATCGTCCTTTGGTGCTACTTACCATTACAGCGCCCAAAAACCGCAATAACCTAGACGCAATGCGCCAAGCGCATATCGAAGCGATGGAAAGCGGCAAATCAGTCAGTGACAATGCGCCGCTAGTCTTTTACATGGGTTACAGCATTCACGGTAATGAGCCGTCAGGTTCTAATGCGTCTCTTGCACTTGCCTACTATCTTGCTGCTGCACAGGGCGACGAAATAGACGCCTTGTTGAACAACAATATTGTGCTCTTTGATCCTTCTTTCAACCCCGACGGACTTTCTCGATTTGCACAATGGGCAAATATGCATAAGGGCAAGCAGCTAGTCGCGGATTCTCGTCACAGAGAACACGATGAGGGGTGGCCATCAGGCCGTACTAATCATTATTGGTTTGATTTAAACCGAGATTGGTTGCTATTAGCACACCCTGAATCACAAGCGCGTATAAAGCAGTTTCACAAATGGCGTCCACATGTGCTTACCGACTTTCACGAAATGGGCACAGACAGCACATACTTTTTCCAGCCTGGTGTGCGCTCGCGTAAAAACCCGATGACACCTGATGAAAATGTAACGCTCACTGAAGCCCTTGCGCAGTATCATGCTGCTGCTTTTGATGCACAGGGTAAGTTGTACTTTACCGAAGAAGCCTTCGATGATTTTTACGCCGGTAAAGGTTCAACCTATCCAGACCTACACGGTAGTATTGGTATTTTGTTTGAACAAGCCAGTTCACGCGGACATTTACAGTCGTCGATAAACGGCGAGCTATCTTTTAAAGATACAATTGCAAACCAAATCACCACGTCACTAAGTACGTTTAAAGGTGCATTAGCGAATAAAGCAGCAATTTTAGATTATCAGTCAAACTTTGTTGAAAGTACCAAAGCACAAGCGGCTAAAGACGAAACGGTTGGTTACGTAGTTGGCACCAACACTGACTTAGGGCGGCTCAACGCTTTCGTTGCACTACTTGAGCAGCACAATATTCGCTACGACGTAGTGAATAAGGCAAGCAAAGTAGGAGACACTACCTACGGTGCAGGCCACGCCGTGTATATCCCAACAAATCAACCACAATATCGCCTTGTGAAATCGATTTTTTCAACGCAAACCTCATTTGAAAACAATACATTTTATGACGTATCGACGTGGAATTTAGCGCTGGCCTTTAACCTTGACTATTCACCGTTAGATAAAGGCGATGCCAGAGACGTTAAACGTGCAGATGGGGCATTACTGAGTACTAACGCCCTCAACCCCATTCAGAAAAATGCCTATGCGTACGGTTTTTCTTGGCAGCACTACTATGCCCCCGCCATGCTACAAACTTTATTAGAAGCGGGCGTAAAGGTAAGAAGTACAGAGAAGTCTTTTTCAGCAATACAGTATGACAATAGCACCACAACATTGCCTGCTGGCAGTATTGTGATCCCTAAAGGGCTCAATCAGCCTGTCGATTTAGCACAAATTATCGAACGGGCGCAGTCCCAGCTACATGTGCCTGTTCACAGCTTTAAGAGTGGCCTTACGCCAATGGGGAATGACTTGGGTAGTAGAAGTATGGCACCCGTTACCCCTCCTCAAGTGCTTATCGTAGGCGGTGAAGGCACCAGCGAATATGAAGTGGGTGAAATGTGGCACTACTTTGATACCAAGGTAGGGCTAGCAGGTAGCATTGTTGAGCAGCGACATGTGGGGCGTGCTCTCGCTGACGATTCGATCAGTTACACACACATTATTTTTCCCAGTGGTCGATATACGTTCTCAGATAGCGAGAAAACGCAGCTAGAACAGTGGATAAAAGCGGGCGGTGTTGTTATTGGGCAAAAGTCAGCGATTCGCTTATTCGCTGAAAACAATTGGTTAGATGTAGAACTCATCAGTCGCGATACCATTGATAACGCCTTTGACGAAAGTAACTTAACCTATGGCGATGGCGCTTCTCTCTATGCAAGAAAGCTGGTGGCCGGTGCGGTCTTTGAAGCCAATATCGACGTATCTCACCCTTTATTCTATGGGTATGACGATGACACCCTGCCGCTTTTTAAAACCAGCAATATGATTGTGAAAGGTGATAAGTCTCCGTTTACAACCCCTGCGCGTTATACTGATGAGCCGTTGATGGCTGGGTTTAGTGACAACGCGATGGTGGCGTTAATCGCACAGACTACAGCGGTAACAACCAATAAAATGGGTCGTGGCGTGGTCATTGGCTTTACCGACAATACCCAGTTCAGGGGCTATTGGTACGGTACCAATAAGATGTTGGCAAATGCCATCTATCAATCACACTTTATCCGCTAACCACTTGTAGTTTTGCATCTTATGCTTGCCGTTTACCAAAGGTTGCGGCAAGCACAAGGGCATAAACGCACATCTTACTCTAGTTTCAATAACACACTTTTGGGCGGCGGTGTAAAGGTTAAGGCCCATACTTGCACATGTATTGCGGGGTAACGGTCTTTTAGTAGCTTAGCCAATGTATTAACAGTTACACCGGTGGTGATCACATCATCTACAATGGCGACAGTGAACGGCACTTTGTCATTGCATTGCTGTATGGGATACCACTTATCAATAGCACGCTGCGTGAGCCGATATGTTTGCCGCGCGTTGTCAGCGCGCTTTGCCTTGGACAAGTGATGCTGCACACTTCTTCCATGGCGCTTAGCCCAGTGATTATCAAAGGGAATGCTCAGAGCATTGCTTAAATAGTGACATATCACCGCTGCTTGATTGTAGTGCCTATGCGCTAAACGCCATGCACTAATGGGGACAGGCAGTAGCAAATTGGGCACAGCCAAAGTGCAGTGTCGCTTCTTATGGACAAACCAGTTGCTTAGTACTTTGCCTGCAGTCAGAGAATGGGTAAACTTAAACTGGTGAACCAGTGATGACATGGGCCACGTGTGTAATCCTAATACACTCAATACCTTATAATGACTGTGCTTAACGTGGCGACCAACAGGGCCGTACCTAAGTAAGTCATCTCCGTGTATCTGTGTATCGAAAAAAAACATGTCATCGTCACACCAGTGACATACTGGCGTGGGACTTGCCTGATAACATAGCAAGCATGAAAGGTTCATTGTGTTGATTCCATCAACTTCCTTAACTTGTCGACCGTCGGTCTAATTTCATCATGACGCGTTTTTGCGTAAAACGCGTGTTTGCCAAAGGAGGTGTAAATGGAAAGTTTGCATACAAACGGCGCGCTTGTCACCCGTACAGAGGGTACAGGTATCGATGTAGTATTTCTTCACGGTTGGGGGATGAACAGCGGTGCGTTCACCTCTTTTATTCCTTATCTAAGCGACAATTTTCGCGTTACCACAATCGACCTTCCCGGCTTTGGGGAGAATGCCAGTGTGGTACCCTCACCTTATAATGTTGACTCGTTAGCGCGCGCGATTGTCGAGGTATTACCTGAACAGTGCGTATTAGTCGGGTGGTCACTCGGGGGGTTAGTGGCCCAAAAAGTAGCATTGATGGTACCCGAGAAGCTCACTGGGTTGGTGACTATTGCGTCTACTCCACGCTTTATAGCTGGTCCTGGTTGGCCGGGCATTGCAGCTGACTTGTTGAAAATGTTCGAAACGCAATTGGAGAAGAACTTTCAAAAGACCCTCGAGCGTTTCTTAGCTATACAGGCGATGGGCAGCGATACAGCAAAGCACGATATAAAGACAATTCGACAGCAAGTGACGCAATATCCAGACCCTGCAGAAGAAGCTCTGAAAAAAGGGCTCAGGATATTGTCTACAGAAGATATGCGACAGGATGTCGGACGTATTGCTATACCAACGTTACGGCTCTACGGTAGGCTTGATAGCTTAGTCCCTACCAGTGGCATTGACCAAATCTGTGAATTGCACCCACAGTCTGACGCTGTCGTACTGCCTCACGCGTCTCATGCGCCCTTTATCTCCCATCCGCAGCAAACCGCTGACATTCTGTTTCGTTTTGCAGCCAATATTTATCAGCAGAAGGCGTCTTAGTTCATGCGCTAAACCGTTACTGTACCTGCATAGAGAGTAAAAAAGCCTTGTATGACATGTGTTTAATATTGTCGCTAGCTTCAAGGCTTCCTATTTCCTCAAAATTGGTTAATAATTAGGCATGAGAGGACAGAGGTAGTGTATGACTAGCGTTAGTGGCGCCAATCTAAATTCTGCTTTTTTAGCAGGGCAATACGGTTTGCAAAATGCCAGTGATGGTATTACGCAGGCTGCGTCGAATATTGCCCAACGCACTGTGGAAAGTAATGCCTCTTCTACCGATGCACAAGCAAATGCATCGTCGAATGTTTCAAATGGCAACCTAACAAATGATCTTATTGCGCTTAACGTCAATAGCACCAACGCGCAAGCGTCTGCACGCGTGCTCGACGTAGCAAATGAGACGGTGGGTACCATTATCGACATCTTGGCTTAGGGGATATAACGGTGAATATCGTAACCCCAATTCTCAACGCCATTGCCTACCCTACCGCGAATATCAATACTGAGTCTGCCCGTCGTGATAACGTGCAGCGCGAAACTATTCCACAAACCAGTGATGCCGAACAAGGGGCGTCGCAAAAAGGTTTAGGTTCGGAAGCTGATAAGGCAAAAAGCCCTGGTCAGCCGCCTGCCCCGGTTACATACGAACGTCCGCAAGTTCAAACTGAGCTACAAGCGGCGTTCCAAAATGTCTTTGGCCAAGATAAAGACAATGCGCAAGATGAAAGTGCAGGCAAGCAAGATGCACAAAGCGAGCAGCAGGCTCGTCAGCGGGAACAACAGCAAGAGCAGCAAGACACCCAAGAGATCGAGCAGCTCAAAGCGCGTGACCAAGAAGTACGTACCCACGAGCAAGCCCATGCTGCGACGGGAGGCCAATATGCAGGCTCTCCTCAATATGAGTACACTACAGGCCCTGATAACAAGCGCTATGTCACCGACGGCGAAGTTTCAATTGATATTTCTGAAGCACAAAGCCCAGAACAAACACTGCGAAAAATGCAACAGGTGCGCGCAGCGGCATTAGCGCCAGCTCAGCCATCATCTCAAGATTTAAAAGTGGCAGCTGAGGCCGCACAAAAAGCATTTGAAGCAAGAAGCGACATAGCTGAAGAAAATCGCGAAGCGCGAGAAAGTGAAAGTAGTGATGGTGTAAGTGCAAGTGAGCCAACGATACCTTCTATCGATGATATCACTGATACCGCAGGCGTCGAGCGGCCCACACGTAGTCTAGATGATGCTGTCTTAAAAACAGAGCAAGGCAACAGTAGTGAGGATGCATCACAAGGCGCATCAAGCGAAGTAGGTACTCGCTCACTTAACTTTGGTAATGCCAGTGATCTGAACGGTGACGATGCGATACAGGCGCGCATAGGCCGCATACAGAACGTTTATACACAAGCCTACACCCCTGCGCGCGAAGGGCTATCGCTTCAAGCGTAATCAATTTTTTGCTACTCACGCCTAGCAGCATTGGTAATGCGCTACCTCTTGATGAGGGTAGCGCATACTCAGAGTCACAAATTACTTTTTCGCTTTTGCAAAGGCATCGGCAAACGCATTGCCCATGGCACTGTTTTGCACTTGGTTACTTCGACTCTGCCCGCTCCTTTGTTGCCCTGATTGCTTGCCTTGCCCCTTGTTTGGTCCTTTATTTGAGCCTTTACCCGCACGCGGCCCTTTATCTGCTGAGCCACCAGCTTGATTTGGCGTATCGTCAAGGCGCATGGTAAATGAAATACGTTTGCGTGGTACATCTACCTCTAGCACTTTAACTTTGACAATGTCACCCGCTTTTACCACTTCACGGGGGTCAGAGATAAACTTGTTCGTTAGCGCCGATATATGCACCAGCCCATCTTGATGCACGCCTACATCGACAAAGGCACCAAAATTGGCAACGTTACTTACAACGCCTTCCAAAATCATGCCTGGCTTAAGGTCATTGATGGTTTCAACACCCTCTTTAAATGCCGCGGTTTTAAATTCTGGGCGAGGATCGCGTCCTGGTTTATCAAGTTCTTTCAAGATGTCTTTTACGGTAGGTAGACCAAACGCCTCACTGGTGAAGGTGTCGGGCGACAAACTTTTCAGTAACTCCGTATTGCCAATGATGTCGTTGACTGCCACAGCAGTGGTGTCCACTATCTTGTCTACAACGGGATAAGCTTCTGGGTGCACCGCAGAAGCGTCTAGCGGGTTTGTCCCGTTAACAATCCGCAAGAAGCCGGCAGCTTGTTCAAACGCTTTTGGACCTAAACGTTCAACGTTTAGTAAGGCTTTTCTGTCAGGGAAAGCCCCATTAGTATCTCTGAAGTTTACAATGTTGTGCGCGAGGGTTTTGTTCAAGCCAGACACATAGCTTAGTAGCGCCGGTGATGCCGTATTTAGGTCGACCCCTACAGCGTTTACGCAGTCTTCAATTACACGGTCTAGCGACTTACCTAACTGACTTTGGCTTACGTCGTGCTGATATTGGCCAACACCAATAGCTTTTGGCTCAATTTTTACCAGCTCTGCAAGTGGATCCTGTAAACGGCGAGCAATAGATACAGCACCACGTAGCGACACATCAAGTTCTGGCAATTCTTTGGAAGCCAATTCTGAAGCCGAATATACCGATGCCCCTGCTTCACTCACCATAATTTTCTGAGCACTCAAATCACTGTTGTTCTTCAACATTTCAGCAACGAGCTTATCCGTTTCGCGAGAGCCTGTACCATTCCCTATACTGATAAGGTCAACCTTGTACTGTTTGCACAAAGTCGTGAGCGTACGAATCGATTTGTCCCACTGGTTTTGTGGTGCATGAGGGAAAATTGTGTTGGTCGCTACAACTTTGCCTGTTTGGTCTACCACGGCGACTTTTACACCCGTGCGCAAGCCCGGATCGAGGCCCATGGTAGTCTTCGCGCCAGCGGGCGCGGCCATAAGTAGGTCATTCAAGTTCTTAGCAAAGACCTCAATGGCCTCTTCTTCAGCGCGTTCACGCAAGGTACTAAAGAGTTCAGTCTCCATGTGAAGACCAATTTTGATTTTCCACGTCCACTGCACAACTTGAGCAAGAAAGTCATCTGCACTGCGACCGCGATGCATAATGTCGTAGTGGCTCGCGATAATGTGCTCACAATGTGATGGACCGTTTTCTTCATTTTGCGGATCTGCATCTAACTGAATGTGAAGCATGCCTTCATTGCGCCCTCTAAACATCGCTAGGGCGCGATGTGATGGCACTGTTTTGTACTTTTCGCTGTGCTCGAAGTAGTCTTTGTATTTTACGGCTTCTTTTTCTTTGCCCGGTGCAACAGTGCTTTTGAGGTGGGCATTTTCCACCAAGTAGTGACGAATTTTACCAAGTAGGGCGGCATCTTCAGCAAAACGTTCCATAAGGATATAGCGCGCACCTTCAAGTGCCGCTTTGGTATCAGCAACACCCTTTTCGGCATCGACATACGACTGTGCGGTAGCGTCGATATCGGTATTAGGGTCGTTGAACAAGGTATCGGCAAGACCTTCAAGGCCAGCTTCGATGGCGATCTGCCCTTTTGTGCGTCGACGTGGCTTATAGGGTAAGTACAAGTCTTCTAACGTGGTCTTACTCTCTGCGCCAACAATACTTGCTTTTAGCGTATCGCTGAGTTTGCCCTGCTCTTCAATCGACTTAAGAATAACATCGCGACGCTCCTCCAGCTCACGCAAATAAGTGAGGCGCTGTTCTAGGTTACGCAGTTGGGTATCGTCGAGCCCCTGTGTGACTTCTTTACGATAACGTGCAATAAAAGGAACGGTTGCTCCTTCATCAAGAAGTTTAACGGCAGCAGTAACTTGCGAAGGTTGAACGGCAAGTTCTTCGGCAATTTTATTGATAATCATAAGTCGCTCTAAAGTGCAAAAATTCGCGATAGGAAAGTGCGAATTAACGATGTGTTAACTGCCCGTGGCACACAGCGTTACGAGTGAAAAATTGAGCGGTGAGTATAGCACCGCGGTTTAGTATAAGTCGTCTGATCATTATTGCTTTGAAAGGCGCGTAGCCAAAGAGATTGTCATATCTACGTTACACAAGGTGGCTTATAGCTTGTCGGTAGGGTCATACCAAATTCGGTTGATCCACCATTCTTTGGTTCCGGTTTCAGTTTTAACCGTAAATTCATCATCTTCTTCTTTTCCAACCAACGCGCGCGCCATGGGCGAATCGATAGAGATATAGTCTTTGCGGCCGAATATTTCATCGTAACCAACAAGACGCAGTTCCATCACTTTGCCGCTCTCGTTTTCAATCTCTACCCATGCGCCGAAAAAGACTTTGCCTTCTTGCTGTGAGTCGTAATCTACAACCTTCAGGTTCTCTAGACATTTACGCAAATAGCGCACACGGCGGTCTATTTCGCGTAGCTTCTTCTTGTTGTATTGGTAGTCGGCATTTTCACTGCGATCTCCTAGGCTAGCTGCCCACGTTACTTTGCGTGTTATCTCTGGCCGTTCCTCTCGCCATAGAAAGTCGAGTTCTTGCTTAAGTTTTAAGTAACCTTTGCGGGTAATAAGTGGCGTTTTCACAATGTTCTAAAAGCAATATTTTTCTATACCTCTTACTTTATGAGGGTATTGCGCAAAAACGCAATCTTTAGTGCGTTTAAAAATGAGTTAATACAGAGAGTTTGAATATTTATTGAACATAATCTAAAAGTGTAGTGTCGTAGTATAAATAATATACAAGTCACTAGGGGAAACTAATGCGTAACAACTTACCTTTGATTAACCGAAGGCGATCGGATCAAGATCCCTTGCAAACCAGCGGTACTATCATAGGTTTTATGCTTTTTTTAAGCGGTGCGCTGTTCTTGTTGTACGCCTTACTCGATATTGTTGTTCGTCTCAAAAGCATCGAAACCGTGCTGTATCTTATCGCCGGTTGCACAATGTATAAAATAGGGCACTCGTTGCTTAATTACTTTGCTACCTTAAAAGTCCCAACTGAAAGAAGGCGTGCACCCCAGCGATAACGGGCGTTAAAACTTAAGGTTCTAAGCGTACGGCTTTAAGGCTAAATCGTTACAAGAAAGTGGCGCTCGCGAAGTGCAAAATTGCCGTTTTCAACTATGCTTAAAGAGTGATTCGAGGCACCAAGCATATTGAATAACCCACTTTACTATTTGGGTACGCGCGTGGTGAAAACCCACTAGCTCGTAGGGAAAAGGTAGGCAAGGATTACGCTGACTCACTAAACAAAAAAGCCGACGCATTGTGTGTCGGCTTTCTCTTTTATATCCCCGCAAATAGAGGACGTTCGCTCAGTGATTACTCAGCAGCTTCGTCTGCTTCTGGCTTAACCACTTCAAGCAACTCTACATCAAAAACAAGTGTAGAGTTTGGTGTGATTGCACCTGTTGAGCGTTGACCATAGGCCAATTCTGATGGAATGTGGAAGCGATATTTCGCGCCTTCTTTCATCAGCTGCACGCCTTCAGTCCAGCCTGCAATAACGCGGTTAAGTGGGAACTCAGCAGGCTCACCACGCTTGTAAGAAGAGTCAAACTCAGTACCGTCTAGCAAGGTGCCGCGGTAGTGGACTTTTACCACATCTGTTGCTGCTGGGCTGGCACCTTCACCTTCGGTCAGTACTTCGTACTGAAGTCCAGAGTCAGTGGTTACAACACCTTCGCGTTTACCGTTTTCTTCTAGGTAGGCTAAGCCTGCCTCAATGTTTTTCTCAGCAGCTTGGGCAGCCATTTCTTGTTGTTTAGCACGCAGTACTTCTTCACCTTGTTGAGCAATTTGTTGAATCTGCTCTGGAGTGAATTTAAGTGTATCTGCAAGGCCATCATTGAACCCTTGCTTTAAGGCTTCTTGGTCTAGTTCAAGGCCAAGCGTAGCTTGTTGTTCAGCGCGATTGCTAACAAATAAACCCATGCTTGCGCCCATGGCATAAGCCTGCTTTTGTGAATCTGTCATTTCTTCTGCAGAGACAGAAGTTGTTTTTGCACTATCAGCGTTAGAAGCGGCCTCATCTGTGGTGTTTGGCTGGCAAGCGAAAAGGCCTAGCGCAGCGATAGTAGATAAGGCAACGAGCGACTTCTGCATAAAAACGTCTCCATTAATTTTTATCATCATGCGTCTATGTCTATACTGCTGCATCCAAGGCAGTGTGCACGATAGTTTAAAGATGCGTGATCCATGCTATGTTAAACCTAGCGTTTACAAAGCGAAACCCATTTGATTATGTTTAAGGCCCAAATGTTCCTCAGAATAGTGTTACTCGTCGTACTTATTGGCGTATCCATAGGGTGTTCTGTTCCTGATACTACGCCAATACAACAGTGGCGTCATGTAGAAGAAGGCGCATATGCCGCAGATATCTCTACAGATGGCACCATTTCGGTGTTATCTGGCGTTGATAATGGCATTAATGTATGGCGCATTGGTGAAGATGAGCCTTTGTATCACTGGGGACACCAAGGTGAGGGTAACAACTTAGTCATGTCGGTGCATATTAGTGCTGACAAGCGCTATATCGTTACTGCTGACCGCGAAGCGTTTGCTCTGTGGAGTATGGAAACTGGGGAACCTGAAGGGTTTTGGCGCATCGATGAGTCATCAATTCGCGACGTAGCAGTAGCGAATAATGGCGATGGTATACTTGTCGCGCGCTCTAGTGGAAAGGTCATGTATTTTGAGCCTCGCACATCGAGGCGTTTAGAATTTCTTGGCCATCAGGAAAAGGTAAATTCCATTGATATTTCACCTAATGGTAAATATGCCCTTACTGGTGGCAATGATTATATTGCTTATCTGTGGAGCACAGAAACGGGTCAAATTATTCACACGTTCACTCATCCAACACGCGTAACAAAGGTAGCACTAGACGATGAAGGTCGGTACGCCTTTACTGCTGATAGTAAAAGTAAGTCACAGATATGGAATGTACAAACTGGCCAAGCGGTGAGTGCACTTAACTTTGCGTCTCGTCAGAAAATATTTACTGATGTTGAATTCTCGAAGGATGGTAAGTATTTACTTACTGGTTCGCCTTCGCGAAAGGTTTACTTGTGGGACATTAAAACAGGTGATCAGCTGCAAGCCATTCAGGTGGCATCTCGAGAAACTATCTCTCCGCCTACCGCAGTTGTGTATGGCGTCGCCTTCATGCCAGATGGTAATATAGTATCAGCAAGTAGCAGCGGCCTAGCCGAAGTATGGCAACGAGAGAAATAGAGACAAGCATGACTGACACACGTATAGCAGCTTTACAAGAACAGCTGGATACCGCCCATAGTTATATTGAAGAACTGCAAACCAAAGTAGCCTTCCAGGAACATACTATTGATGCCCTTAATGATGCATTGTCTTCACAGCAGCAACAGTTGGATGATATTGCGTTTAAGGTGCGCCATGTTATCGACAGAGTGAAATCGATAGAGCCATCAAATATTGCTAAACAATCTGAAGAAACGCCCCCTCCCCATTACTAGAGCGTGTTGATCATTTAATTCGTTATGGGTTATCGCGCTTTGAACTAGCGATTTAGTTCACTAAAAGTGACTGCCCCATTTATAATTGAATTCTATTTATTTTTTACGAAAACACGATAAGGGCACGTTGTAATGAGTGACTTTGATATGGATGCGTTTGACAACCTTGATTTCGACGCCATTGAAGAAACTGTGACACAGAAGCAGGCAGAGAAAGACAAGCAAGAAAGTCAGCAAATTGAAGGCATGCGAGATGGTGCAAATGACTGCGGTGATAGCTGTACGATTTAGTATGCTGCCAGTTGTTGCCTTGCTAGCAACAAAAGTATTTATCTTTCGCAGGAGCTAGAGCGATAAAGCACAGTATAATCACGGGTGTATTGTGTACAACCTAGTCTGTGCTTTCTTGTTGTGACTTATCAACATCAAGTCTTTCCAACTCAATGGTTTTTTCTACATCACCATTGAAGGCCTGTACAAAAGCGTTTTTTAAAATAGCAGTGAAGGCATCCCATGTTTGCGCTTCTGGGTCAGAAATATCACCTTCAATGGGGATGCGCGTTGCAATCTGATCTTTACTTTGGTTTTCGAAAAGCTCAGTCACTAATGCTGAAATGGCTTCAATACTACCTTCAAAAAAACCATCGCCATCTTGCTGGATATCACCTTTCCAGCTAAACACTTCTACGTTGTGCAAGATGGGCTTCACATAACCTTTTACTTTGCCTTCGTTTGACGCGATTTCAGCGGCAAGTGTCATTGTGCCTGCTTCCAAGTCAAAGGGTGCGTAAGTGTCTAATAGATTCTTAAAATTGACCAAGCCCACATTATCTGCGTGTATATCAATATCGAAAGTGGGGGCATGGGTAGCCGGATTAAGTTTGGCGTCTACTGTTAATGTGCCTTGCTCTGCAGTCTGTCCAGTTGCTTTACCGGTGGCCACTCGTGTATCTGACAATCTATCGCTGTTTACAAGGTTATTAAGCTCAAGTTGAATATCATGCAGTGAAATATCAATAGCGGGGGTGGTATCAGGGTTATAAAAAGCAACTTTGCCATTGTTTATCGCTAGTTTATCAATGCGTAATGGAAATAGCTGATCGGCAATAGAGAGCCAATTTTCGTTCTTACCAGACTGACGTTTTTCGCTGGCATTACTGTCAATAAAGTTTATCTCAGGCGAATTAACCACCACGCGACCTACTGCTGCACCGTCTAATAGTTGTGTCCAAGAAAGCGTAAATTCGACATAGTCGGCTTTAAATAACGGGCGGTCTACTTCGCCATTCGCCTTGTATAGCAATACGTGTTCAAGGCTGTACGCACCTCGCCATAACATAAGGTCAACATCACCCACTCGGCCATCGTAATTGCCTGGCTGGCTCAATGTATTGTTGATATACCACGCTACCGCATAAGGTAAACTGACGCGCACAGCTCCAAGCGTGATTAGCACGGCAAGTAACATGGTAACAACGCGTGTCCTACTCATCACTGTTCGCCTTCTCGTTACGTATAAGGAACTGGGATTTAAATTGGTTCATCGTTTTAAATCCCAATGTGTTGTCCTAAAGCCTTCAAGAACTGTACCTAAAGCGAGTTTGCTCACCACACGCGCTAAGCAATGAGTGAATTGCGCAAAATTCTAGGCGTAAGATCAGGTTCATTTTTGCCTGTGTTATGCCATGCTTTACAGGTAGCAATCAGGCTACGACTTGTATCTAAGGAAAGAACAATGCAACAACTACAAATGAACGAAATTACGATGGTAAGCGGCGGTTGTGCTGAATACTGCTGGGGCGACTTCGAAATGGGGGCGCTTTTCGCCAACACATTAGGCGGTGCAGTCGCGGGCAGTTTCTCTGGCCCAATGGGCATGCTGGGCGGCGGCGTGGGTGCTGCTGTAGCATACATGTTTGACGTTATGTGGACTGACTAACATGGCTATCGTTTTTTGGGCATTTTTGGTAAGTGTTGTCGCAGGCTTATTACAGCTTTACATACTTGGTGATGTTATTGAACGTATGTCTGACAATGTCAAACTAGCTACCTATTTCGTTTCAGGAGGTGTTACGGGACTGGTGTTTGTGGCCACGAGGTGGCTGCTATTGAAGCGCTCAAAAAGCGAGACCTAATGTTTAAGAAGTGTGAACGATAACATGTTCACACTTCTTTATCGCACTTTTCACATGCCTGCAGTATGTGACTTCTACGCAGCATTTTGAAAAGATTACGTACTAGTGTGGTTTAAAAATACCGATAACGTCTTCGTTTGCACGTGTTACTGCACTGACTTTTTCGTCAGTTTGGGCTTCGTGATAACCACACGCAACACACTCTAACTTTTCCACGTTATTCTCAAAATAGAGCGAAATAGTATCTTGCTCCTGGCATTTAGGGCAGGTTGCTCCTGCAACAAAGCGACGTCTTACGCGGTTTGACATACATACACCTTTGTGGAAATTCGCACGTATTATACGTTAAACAGGCGTTACTGATCAGCTATTCCCCCAAGTTTTTGTTATTATGCGAGTGAATAAACGTCATCAGACGAAAGCTGTGTAATGCTTGTACTAACTGGTATTATACGCGCCCTCAGTTGTTCATCGCAGGTAATTCATGATCAAGCTTTCTAACGTTTCATTGCTTCGCGGCCGCAAAATGCTGCTAGAAGACGCGTCTATGCAGGTATTCCCTGGCCATAAAGTAGCGCTTATTGGGAGTAACGGATGCGGTAAATCTACGCTCTTTGCACTTCTGAGAAATGAGTTAAGTGTAGATGCTGGCAATTGCAGTGTTCCAAGCGATTGGCGCATAGTGAGTGTCGCGCAGGAGACACCTGCATCTGATCGTAGTGCAATTGACTACGTGATTGATGGCGATAAACACTTACGTGCACTTCAAGCTCAATTGGCTGAAGCAGAAGCCCGTGAAGACGGCGTGCAAATAGGCCAGCTACATGGTCAACTAGAGCAAGCTGGCGCGTACGATGTTGAGTCTCGCGCTGCCACTATTTTGTCTGGACTTGGATTTACCAATCAACAGCTTAGCGCACCTGTTACCGACTTTTCAGGTGGATGGCGTATGCGCTTAAATTTGGCGCAAGCACTTTTGTGTCCGTCAGACCTATTATTGCTGGATGAGCCAACAAACCACTTAGATTTAGATGCGGTAATTTGGCTTGAGAAATGGTTACAGCGCTATAACGGTACATTGCTATTAATTTCTCACGATAAAGCATTCATTGATAACACCGTTGCTCAAATCGTTAGCGTTGAACATCAAAAACTGATCACGTACACCGGCAACTATTCTGCTTACGAAACTCAACGCGCTGAACGCATTCGCTTGCAAAACTTAGAGTATGAAAAGCAACAGGCAAAGGTCGCTCATCTCAATTCATTTATTACCCGATTTAAGGCTAAGGCGAGTAAGGCTAAGCAGGCTCAAAGTCGTATCAAGCAGTTAGAAAAAATGGAAGTGTTATTGCCAGCGCACATGGCGAGCCCATTTAGTTTTGCCTTTGCTGCCCCTACGGCATTACCGAATCCTTTGGTGCAGATGGAAAATATCCAGCTCGGCTATGAAAATCACATTGTGTTAGAGCATGTGAAGCTCAATTTAGTACCGGGTAGTCGTATCGGTCTATTGGGGCGAAATGGTCAAGGTAAATCAACATTAATTAAACTCCTTGCTGGCGTACATGCGCCCAAACAGGGCATATTCAATACGGCCAAGGGGCTTAAGATAGGCTATTTTGCGCAGCATCAGCTGGAAACACTTGATGCCAACGCTACGCCGTTGTTGCACTTACAGCGAATAGATGAAAAAGCAACAGAACAACAACTTCGTGACTATCTTGGTGGTTTTGGCTTTAACGGCGATGAGGCACTAGCGCCAGTTGCCCCTATGTCGGGTGGCGAAAAAGCGCGCTTGGTACTTGCCCTTATTGTTTATCAAAAGCCTAATCTATTGCTTCTCGATGAACCGACCAACCATTTAGATCTTGAAATGCGCCATGCACTAAATATCGCGCTTCAGGGGTTTGAAGGTGCCATGGTACTGGTTTCGCACGATCGTTTCTTATTGTCTTCAGTGTGTGAAGACTTTTACTTAGTGGACAGTGGTGCGGTTGAGCCATTCAGTGGAGACTTAGACGACTACCGCGATTGGATCTTGAAGCAACAGGCTGCAGAAAAAGCAAAGGCAAATAGCGACGCGAAAGAGGAAGCGCTTAAAACAGCAGGTGATCAAAGTAAGCCAGAGCGTAAAATTGACCGTAAAGAAGAAAAGCGCCGCGAAGCAGAATTTAGACAGAAGATAGCACCATATAAAAAAGCAGTAGAAAAGCACGAAAAGGCCATGGAAAAACACACTGCTGCACTTAATGATGTTGAAGCGTCGCTGTCTGATACTGCGCTTTACAACGAAGAAAACAAATCAACGTTGATGCAGTTACTTGATAAGCAAACCAAATTAAAGCAGCAGTTAGAAGAAGAAGAAATGGCGTGGCTAGATGCGCAAGAGCAAATTGAATTGGAGCGAGAAGCTTATGACAGCGCCAACGCCTAAACTCGATGCAAACACGTTTTGGCAATACAGTGTAAGTCGTTATACCTCTGCGGATATCGCACCTTTAGCGTTAGTACTTCAAGATAACCATGGCGTAAATGTAAACGTTCTCTTGCTTGTATGCTGGTGTTTGGAAAATAATGCCATCATAAACTTAAGCCAGCTAAAAAACGTTATAGTGTCGACGTCAACGAGCGAAGCGAAATTGGTAGCACATCGCGCTCTTCGCAAAGCCGCCCACCCTGAAAAAGGTGGCGACAGTGCACATTACGAGGCATTAAAAGCAGAAGAACTGGCTCTAGAAAGGGCGCAGCAGAACGACATGATCACTGCGTTTAATGCCGAAGAAGTGAGTTGTTTACCGCCACAAGTTCAAGCTGGTAATGTATTTAACGCCTCTATCGCTGCATTCATTAATGCTTATGGCTTAAGAGAGAGTAGCGAAGCGCGTCGCCTAATAAGTCTAGTTGTTAACCAATTACCGTAACAAAAACATAAGAAACAGAATGAGTAAATCAGCGCTATCGCATGGAAAAATAGTTAAAAGCAGCTTCAAAGTGCCAGGGTGGGCCAAAAATCGTCATGTGCAAACAATATGGCCGCGCTTTATTCAAAAACGTCTTCCCCTTTCTTACGAAATGGAGCGACTCACATTACCTGATGATGATTTTGTTGACGTTGCATGGGGGCCAAAGCCACAAGAGACGTCTGGGATCGTGGTGCTATTTCACGGTTTAGAGGGTAGCATCAAATCTCATTACGCCAACGATATGATGGCACAGTTATCGGTTAATGGCTGGCAGGTAGTGATGATGCATTATCGCGGTTGTAGTGGTGTGCCTAATTTAAAAGCTCGCGCCTACCACAGTGGTGAGACTGAAGATCCCAGCTTCTTTTTACAATGGCTTCATGACAAATTTCCCCGTATCCCTAAAGTCGCAATTGGCTTCTCATTAGGGGGAAACATGTTGCTCAAATTATTGGGAGAAAACCCCGCACAGCGTTGGCTTAAAGCCGCTGTTGCTATTTCGTCGCCGTTAAAGCTCTCTGAGTGTGCTAAGTCGATTAACCAAGGTTTTTCACGGGTATATCAGAAGTATTTACTCACGAGCATGAAAAACACGCTACGCAAAAAAATGGAATACATCGACTATCGCAAATTGATCCAATTGACCAAAAGCGATGTGGATAGCATGACCAGTTTTACGCAGTTTGATGAGAAGATTACGGCGCCACTACACGGCTTTGCTGATGCCCAAGACTATTACGAAAAGTGTAGTGCGTACCATTTCTTAAGCGCTATTCACTGTCCTACTTTAGTGCTTCACAGCATCGACGATCCGTTTATGAACCATTTAATTGTGCCTAAAGAAGAAGAACTAGCGCGCAATGTGACCGTTGAGTTGAGTGAGAGAGGTGGTCATGTGGGCTTCATGCAAGGCTCTATGCTCAATCCTAAAGTGTGGCTGCATGAGCGCGTTAAACGTTTTGTGAGTGAAGTGTTACCTGTTGACAGTACCTGCAGTTACTCAAAGTAGCGACTTGTCATGAACACCATTGATAGTGTTAACGTAGACCTACCGGAGGTTGTATGATTATCCCAATTGATGCGCTAGAAGCCGATACGCTGTATAGCTTGGCTGAATCGTTTGTACTTCGCGAGGGAACGGACTATGGCGAACAAGAAGTGTCTCTTGACGTTAAAGTGCAGCAAGTGCTTAAACGACTAAAGTCGGGCGAGGCGGTGTTGGTTTACTCAGAACTTCATGAAAGTGTTGATATTAAGCGCAAAGAAGATATTCAAGCTGGCGAAGAGTAGATAAAACAAAAACGCCGGGTCGAGCAACCCGGCTAACCTGCCTGAGGAGAGGAAGGCTTAAAACGCGTAACGAGCGGTGACTTGCATAATGTCCCAGTCGTCAATAACTTCATAGTTAGCGCCTACGGCCCACTGCGGCGTAATGTAATAGTTTGCGCCCACCTTAAACGTCGCTTCACCGTCATCTACATCGTAGTAACCTACTTCACCTGCTAGCTCGACCTGTTCGGTAATCATTGAGCGAAGACCAGCGTTAATGCTATAGCCTGTTTCGTCATCGAAGTCGCCGTCCACGCGTTCTAGGTTTGCGCCGAAGTATGCATCAGTTGTTGCATTAACGGGAAGGCGATAGCCTGCACCTAGCGTCAGCGTGTCAAAGTCAAAGTTACCTTCTTCAAAGAAGCTGTATTCGCCATTAAGATACCAATTACTGTTAAGCAGGTATTTACCGTTGATGGTAAGGCCGTCTGGTTCAAATGATTCATTACCGTCGAAGTCCATTTTAGTGTAACCACCTTCAACGTAACGCCAGTCAGGCTTATCTGCCATCGCAGAAAGAGGCAGTGTTGCAGCAGTAAGTGCGGCCAATAGTGTGATTGCTTTACGCATGTGATAACTCCTTAATATTCACAGTGGCATTGTTTTGCTTATACATTCAAAACAATGCATACCGTTTGTGCTTGTGCCAACCCGTATGGAAGAAACAAGCGCTAACTTATCGTTATCTGGTGAGTGCAAAGGCTTTGCCAACTTACATATGAAAAGGAACGGTTTGTTTTTAAGTATTTGATATTAAATGTTAATTTTCGGTAGGAAATGAATGTTGAGGACGCTGTTAAAGCGCATTTCGACCCTATTACCTCGAAGTACAAATAAGAACTGTCGCTAAAAAACAACACTTTTGGGCGTGGTTTCTGTGTTCACTATCTTCACTAAGCATTTTGCTTGCATCTATTATCGAATGTTTATCATGTAACCATTTGTTAAATAATCTTTTTTTTAAATTAATACACTCCCCTAGCGCATTGGAACATCTTTTGCTCAGCCTTTTGTTCAATAACTACGCATGTTATCGAATGTTCGCCTATCCCCACTTCCCATTTGACTGGATTGGGATTCACAGCACTTTATCTACTTCATCAGTGACAAGGCGAGCAAGGCACGACGAATAAGAAAGGAAGAGAGCGCTTTTCTTAACGTTGGCGAATGAGGTGTTTTGCCCACATCGGTAACCGTTGTTTTCATAAGGAGAGGACAAATGGCTAAGCCAGTTTTATTTTCAACAAAAGGTTTTACCTCACAAGCGCTAACACATACGCTTGTGTCGATGGCAAGTGTACTGTCTTTAATGTTTATTGGTGCTTTAAAGCAAAGCGCATGGGCGGTTGAGGTCAGTGATGCAAATCAACCGCAAAAGTCTTCGCCAGTACTACAGTCAGTCATTGATGCTGCGCGTGCTTCAGCAAAAGAAGACTACGAGCAGGATGACCACGGCCTTGACACTAAGCTTAAGGAAATTGATTACACCACCTATCGTTCTATTCGTTTCGATAGTGAGGCTAGTTTATGGCGTGGAGAAAACGATTACGAACTGCAGTTTTTTCACCCTGGCTTTCTGTACGAATACCCAGTCACTATTCACACTATAGGTGCTGACAATACACCGACTCGCCTTCCTTTTGATAGTGCTATGTTTAAGTACGATGGTAGTGCGCAAGCGTTGGCTGGTCTTACCGATGAAAAGTCTGGATTTGCAGGTTTTCGTGTTCACTACCCCATTAAAAATAACGAGTACAAGGACGAATTCGCTGTTTTTTTAGGTGCATCATATTTTCGTTTAGTGGGTAAAAACCAAGTTTACGGCATTTCTGCGCGTGGATTGGCTATAGATACTGCACTTGCCAAGGGCGAAGAGTTTCCGCATTTCACTGAGTTCTGGGTGATTGAGCCAAGCGATGGTCAGCCTATTACGATTTACGCTCGGTTAGAGAGCCCGTCGGTAGCAGGTGCATATAAGTTTGTTATTGAGCCTGGTATAGATACTCGCGTAAAGGTAGAAAGCTGGCTGTTTGCGCGTGAAGATGTGGCAAAGTTGGGGGTTGCACCGTTTACCAGTATGTTTTTGTATGGTGAAAACACGCAAGGACGTATCGACGACTATCGACCAGAGGTTCACGATAGTGATGGCGTATTAATGGTAACGCACGCGGGAGAAGAAATCTGGCGCCCGCTAACTAACCCAGCGCGTTTACAAGTTACTTCATTGAGTGACACTGCTCCCAAAGGCTTCGGCATGCTGCAACGCGACGCAGAATGGGATAATTATCTTGATGCAGAAGCCAACTATCATCTTCGCCCTGGCTTGTGGGTAACGCCTGAAGCTGGCTTTGACAAAGGCCGCCTCGAAGTGGTTGAGATCCCAACCAAATCAGAAATTCACGACAATATTGTTGCATTCTGGACTCCAGAAACGCCTTTTAATGCAGGGGAATCTCTGTATTTTTCTTATCAATTGAGCACAGTAGAACAAAATCCATTTGTAAGTGAACTTGCGTCAGTTGTACGCACTCGCCAAGGCAAAGCGGTACTGCCAGGGGATGAATTTAAGAACGACAAGCTGTCGACTACCCGCCAATTCAGCGTTGATTTCACAGCGCCTCAAGATACCTCTTTTGACGACCAAGCGATGAAGCTTGTTGTACAAGGCGCTAACGGAACCATTTCCGATCAAAGACTGTATGCCGTAGCCGATGGGCAAGAATGGCGCGCCACGTTTTTGGTAAAACCCAAAGAAAAGCAAACCGTAGATATGCGCGCTTATATTGAAAAAGACGGTAAGCGTATTAGTGAGGTGTGGAACTATGTCTATCAACCACAACAATAAGCACGTTGCGCGCGCGTTGTCGACGCCTACGCAAGATTCATCAAACGAGGATAACGCGGTGCCTCACAGTCAAAGCGATGTGCCATCTAGGGCATCGCAAATGTTTATCAAAGGAGAAACCATGCGTTTGTTTATTATGGCGATGCTAGTGATCCCAAGCACGGCACTGGCCGGTTGGAGTTTGTATGAGATATTTTTACCTAATGGCTTAACCAATTTGGAAATTGCTCAGCTGGGCTTAGGGCTTACCTTGTTTGCTTGGTTATGTATGGCATTTTGGACGGGTATTATTGGCTTTGTATTGCAGCTATTTAATATCGACCCCCTCAGCTTGAAAAAGACATTGCAAACACCTGATGCGCAAACACCGTTGCATCAACGTCACGCTATTGTCATGCCAGTCTATAACGAAGATACGCGTCGAATTATGGTGGGATTTGAGGCTTGTATTCGCGAGTTAATGGACAGCGCGAATGCCAAGCAGTTTGATTTCTATATGCTAAGTGATACGCGTGATATGCAAAAGGCTGACGCAGAACTGCGCGCATTCGCACGCTTACAGAAGCGACTAGGACGATTTTCTCAGCAGGTTTTCTATCGTAGACGAGAGCAAAATCTTCATCGAAAAGTGGGAAATTTGAAGGACTTCTGTGAGCGCTGGGGTGGTCACTATGAATCTATGATCGTGCTCGATGCAGATAGCGTTATGAGCGGCGAGCGTATGCAAGACTTGGCTCGTCGTATCGAACAAAACCCTGACACTGCCCTAGTGCAGACAATTCCTATGCCCGTTCGCCAAAACACCTTTTTTGGTCGCTTTGTGCAATTTGCGGCGCACCTTTACAGCCCAATGTTGGCAACAGGTTTATCGTTTTGGCAAACCGACAGTGCGAACTATTGGGGGCACAACGCTATCATTCGCATCGCACCTTTTATGCAGCATTGCGGTTTGCCAACGTTGGAAGGGCGTGCGCCTTTTGGTGGGGAAATTCTAAGTCACGACTTTGTGGAAGCGGCGCTTTTACGTCGAGCAGGGTGGCAAGCATATTTGCTTACCGATACCACAGGTAGTTACGAAGAAGTTCCGAGTAATATAGTTGATTATGCCATTCGAGACCGTCGTTGGGTGCAGGGCAATATTCAGCATTTAGGCCTGCTTAAAGTAAAAGGCCTTAAAACGGCCAATCGCTTACATTTCTTGTTTGGTGCGTTTGCCTATATTTCGTCGCTTATTCTGTTTTGCATGCTGGCGCTTGGCACAGCTGACGCCCTTATACGTGCCACGTCAGTGCCTGAATTTTTTGTATCAGAGTATCAGTTGTTCCCAAGCTGGCAGGTTGCGCGTCAAGATATGATGATGGTGACTATGTGGGGAACAGCTGCATTATTATTCTTGCCTAAAGTGTTGGGCATTGTGCTTGCACTTATTAAGCGAAGCGACGAGTTTGGCGGTGCTTGGTCATTGCTAAAAGGGGCGGCAGCGGAGCTACTTATGGCAGTGCTAATTGCCCCCCTTATGATGTTTTATCACAGCTACTTTGTGATCAGCGTGTTTGTAGGGCACTCGGTTAAATGGGAAGCACAAGAGCGCGAAGGGCGGAAGGTGCCTTGGAAGGTCGCCATTAAACATACTCAAATTATGAGCTGTTTGGCGGTTGCTTGGGGCGTAACAACCTTCTATTTTACACCGTCATTGTTCATGTGGTTGCTCCCCGTGCTGGTGGGTATGGTGTTAGCGGCACCGGTTATTCGTCTTTCAAGTAGCGATAGATTAGGCGTTACCATGCGTAAATGGGGCGTATTTGTCATCGACCAAGAAATTCATGAGTGCAAAGCACTGAAGCGTTTGCGCGTTGCAATGTCATACTTTGCTATCAGTCAGCATAAGCCACAGGTGCCGAGTTTGCCGGTAAGTTTGTCGCTTACTATGCCTGAACAAGTATTAAGTGAAAAGCCGCTGCCCATGCGACCTGCTTTGGTAAATAATGTCTAAAGCGATTTTAAGCGAATAAAAAACCGCACGTAATGTGCGGTTTTTTGTTTAACCGAAAGTAAACTCGTCACTGACATTACTGGTTGAAGGTAACCGAAAAAGTCACCGGAACGGTTGTCGTAATACTGTTAAGGCCTGCGACTTTTTGCAAGGCAGCAACGCCATCAGCAAGGCCGAATGCTTCTGCCTTCACTAACGTAGGCTCAGAGGTAGAAACGCTAATGGTATCGTCGCTGACTTTACTGGCGGTAATTGAAAAACTTGTAGGGACGGCCTTACCATGAAGCATGAGAATACCGTCTACTTTACCTGATACTACATCGCCTGTTTCAAGGTTTGTCATGGTCTCTGGCAGCGACGCTTCAAACGACGCTTCAGCGTATTTAGCAACATTGAATAGCATTTCTTGCATACGCGTGTTGCGAATATCAATAGCAGTATTAACCGATGAAAGGTCTACCGTTACTATTAGCTTACCATCATCTGATAAGCTGCCTTCAAAACTATCGAATTGATGCACTTCAGTAACCTGCGCATTTTTTGTCGACATAAAATGCAGCGCACTCTTGTCACTGTCTATTGTCCAGTCTGCGGCTGCTGGAAATGCTAGCCCACAAGCGAGCAAGGCTGCCGATAACGTACGAATACGTGTCGCCATCATAGGTTTACTCCTTTTAACATGTTGATTCCATCTCGATTGATGGTGATCATTAAAGCGCAATGTAGCCCAGCAACATTACTGCATTATTATACGCGGGTTTCCCCCCCAGCTATATACCTGTTTTCTACGGGTTAGTGCTGATGTGGGTTTACAAAATCATCGTATTGTACGATATCTTGCCATGGCACGCGTTTATCGCCCATGACGACGAAATCCGGATTTTCCAGAGAATGACGCTGATTGTAAGTGAGCGGCTCAAAGTTTGCCGCAGATATACTGCCTCCCGCTTCACAAACTATGCACTGAGACGCACCGGTGTCCCATTCTCCGGTAACACCAATACGCATAAATACGTCGGCTTTACCTTCTGCAATAAAACAGGCTTTCAACGAGCAACTCCCTAGAGGCAGTGTTTGATAAACCCGCTTAGCGCACATCCTGCTTAATACTTTTTCTCTAGATTGGCGGCGGCTAATCGCAATCATTACGACACTGTTTTTGGGGTCGTCTAACTTGCGCACGTGAATACGATGTTCGCCATCAGGGGATGATTTAAACGCACCCTTGCCTTTGGCAGCGTAATAGAGTGACTGTCCAGGAGGCCAGAAAATAACGCCAATTACAGGCTCATTGTTTTCAATCAGAGCAATGTTCACGGCAAAATCGCCACTTCTGGCAATAAACTCTTGGGTGCCGTCTATAGGGTCAATAAGCCAATATCGCGACCAATGCTTTCGTTCTTCTAAACTTGCATGCTTGTTTTCTTCTGACAAAATTGGAATGTCAGGTGTTGCTGCCTTTAGGCGTTTATTAATAATGTCGTTAGCAAGATAGTCTGCACTAGTGACAGGCGACTCGTCGTCTTTCTGGTAGGCGTCGAAATCACCTTTGTCATACACTTCTAATACAGCTTCACCCGCTTCTACAGCAATTTTTTTGGCAAGTTCTAAAAGGTCGGCATGGGCGTCATCGGGCATTGTTTATTGTTCCTTAAACCACTTTTGAGCTAAAAACAGGGCAGCAATACAGCGTGCTTCAATAAAGTCCTCTCGTGCAAGTAAAGCATCTGCTTCGGCTAAAGGCCAGTGAATGACTTCAAGTGGTTCAGGTTCATCGCCTTCTAAACGCTTAGGATATAGGTCTCTTGCCAACACAATGGTCATGTTCGCGTTGAAGAAAGTAGGCGCCATACTCACTTTGTGCAGCTCAACTAACTCATTGGCCGCAAAGCTGGCTTCTTCTTGCAGTTCGCGGTTAGCGGCTTCAATGGCCGTCTCACCGGGATCAATTAAGCCCTTGGGGAATCCAAGTTGATAGGAGTGTGTACCCGCTGCATATTCGCGAATAAGCACCATGGTATCTTTATCTAACATTGGCACAATCATAACCGCGCCGCGGTTGCCGCCAGCCATACGTTCGAATTCTCGGGTGGCACCGTTAGAGAACTCAAGGTCAAGGCGTTCTACCCTGAAGAGTTTGCTTTGCGCAACGATTTCACGAGAATGAATTTGTGGTAACGGTTTGTTTGGATCAATTTTAGGCATGTCTCTCGCTACAACTTTGTTATCATACTTTCATACAATCTGTATCTAGGGCCTGTTGTTCTTTACCGTTACAATTTTAACGAGCAAAGATCAGTAGTCTTTAGCTTACTTCATTATGAGGAAAATCGCTTGCCCTTTCTGCCTTGGAATGAAATTGACACAGTGCTGCTCGATATGGATGGCACCCTGTTAGATTTGCACTATGACAACCAGTTCTGGTTACATCATTTACCTAAACGATTGGCCGAATTACGCGGTATTTCTGAAGAGGAAAGCCGTGCTGCCATGACTGCGCGTTACGATGCGGTATTTGGACAAATTCAGTGGTACTGCCTCGATTATTGGGCGCAGGCGCTGCAAATGGATTTAGACAATGAATTTATGCCATTAAAACGCGAATTGTCGCATTTACTTATGCTTCGCGACGATACCGTACCTTTTCTTAAGGCACTGCATGAATCAGGGAGAGAGGTGATTTTAGTGACTAATGCTCACCCTCATAGTTTGGCGCTTAAGCTAGAGTATACCCAGCTAGATGCTCACATTGATAACCTAATTTCAACGCATGAATTTGGTGTGACAAAAGAGTCTCAACTGTTGTGGCAACGCTTGCAGGCGCGTGTGAAATTTGATGCGTCACGTACTTTATTTGTTGATGATTCATTACCTATTCTTAACGCAGCGAAAACATTTGGTATTAAGCATTTGTTAGCAGTAGATAACCCTGACAGTCAGTTGCCCAATCGCAATATTACCGAGTTTCCTGCCGTGCGTGACTATCGCTTGATGTTAGATGATATCAATGCCCACCCAGTCATTAAAAAGAGCCAGTAATAAGGACTTTCCATGCTTTCTGATACCATATTTGTGGGTTCAAAAAATCCGGTAAAAATTAATGCAGCGCTCAATACCTTATCTGACACGCTTGAGCACGATTTTGATGCGCAAGGCATAAGTGTTCCAAGTGGCGTCGCTGACCAGCCAATGACGGAAGAAGAGACCCGATTAGGCGCTATCAATCGCGTAAAAGCGATGCTTGCACATCATCAAGGTGGCTTAAGTGATGCGTGGTATGTTGCGATTGAAGGAGGCGTTGATGTATTTGAAGATGGCCCTGCAACCTTCGCTTATGTAGCTATTTACCATGAGGGGCATTGGTCAGTGAGTCGTAGCGCAAGCTTGCCCTTACCCGTGAGTGTGTATCAAGCACTGCAGCGCGGTGAAGAATTGGGAACCGTAATGGATAAGTTGTTCGACACAGTCAATGTCAAGCAAAAGGGCGGCGCCATTGGCCTTTTAACCTTGAATCATGCAACGCGCCAAAGTGTGTACGAGGTTGCCCTTACACTTGCTATGGCCAAATTTCATTTCCCAGATTTGTATACAGACTAAGAGCCCGTATATCTTTGCTATAAATCTATTTAGAGCCACGGCGTTATCGATAGCCGTGTCTCTGAAATCTTTTCCCTAACCAGTAATCTTTTCCTGATCGACGCATTTTTTGTACTAAGAAATCTGCTTAGATATTTAATAAGCTTATGTTTTTAATGTGATTTAATTGTTTGCCGGCTTGGCGTTGTAGTTGCACTTGCCTTAGACCACATGGAATAAGGAGTGTGACAATGAGTGAGACAGTGAATACATACAACCCCGCTACTGGCGAAAAGATCGATCATTATCATCTAATGTCTGTAGACGATGCTGAGCAAGCCGTTACCCGCTCTCAAGAAGCTTACCTAAATTGGCGCCGCACATCGTTTGCAACCCGTGCCGATTTATTTAAAAACCTCGCCAACATCATGGAAGAGCGTATTGATGACCTAGCGAGCTTAATGACCCGAGAAATGGGTAAAGTGACTGCACAGGGAAAACAAGAAGTGCAGTTGTGCGCTGAAATTTGTCGTTATACCGCCGAACACGGTGCCGAGTTCTTAGAAGATGAACATCGTATTTTTGAAGGCGGTCGCGCAATTATTACCTATCAACCCATTGGTGTTATTTTAGGTATACAGCCATGGAACTTCCCCTTGTATCAGGTTATTCGCTACAGTGCATCGAACATAATGGCGGGTAATACGACAGTGCTTAAGCATGCCAAGAACGTATTTGGTATGGCAATGGCCATTCAGCAAATGTATGAAGATGCTGGTTTCCCAAAAAATGTTTATCAATCGCTGTTGATAGATGGCAGTACGGCAAGTGACCTTATTAAGCATAAATATGTACGTGGCGTGACCTTCACGGGAAGCGATGAAGTGGGCAAGGAGGTCGCTAAAGAAGCTGCGAGTATGTCAAAGAAAACGGTGATGGAACTAGGCAGTAACGATGCGTTTTTGGTACTCGCCGATGCCGATATAGACCATGCGGTGGAAATGTGTATTCAAGGTCGCGTTATCAACAATGGTGAAACCTGTGTAGCGGCAAAGCGGTTTGTCGTTGTAGATAGCGTTTACGATGAGTTTAAAGAAAAGTTTGTTGCACAGTGCAGCAAATTAGAAGTGGGAGATCCCACCAGCGAAAATACCGACCTTGGGCCCATGGCGCGAGAAGACCTACGCGACGAATTGCACGAACAAGTGAAAAAATCGCTGGAAGCGGGGGCAACGCTGTCATTGGGTGGCGAAGTCCCTGATACCGACGGTTACTTCTATCCGGTGACTGTACTAGAAAACGTCACTCCCGGTATGCCTGCTTACGACGACGAGTTATTTGGGCCCGTTGCATCACTAATTCGTGCCCGAGATGATAAACAAGCCATGGAAGTCGCCAACGACTCTCGCTATGGTTTGGGTGGCGGTATCTTTAGTACTGATACCGAAAAGGCAATTTCTCTCGCTAAAGACGAGTTTGATACGGGGATGGTGAACATCAATGGGTATTCGCTTGCCCAGCCGAACTTACCTTTTGGTGGTGTGAAAGACAGTGGATACGGACGTGAACACGGTGGTTATGGCATTCGCGAGTTTGTAAATATCAAAACTATCATGGTGGCAGAAAGTCAGTCAGATCAACACTAATGTTCGCTCATAAATGTGCGTAAAAAAGGGGGCTTGCTCCCTTTTTTGCCTATTATTGAATACAAAACATGCGTCTACTGGTCTTGTAAACGTAAACCCATGGCAAAGAGCAAAAGCGCAGCCTACTTAATGGCAATAGGAACCCACATAATGCATGCACATCGAATCACAACACAAAGTCACTCACAAAAGCGCCTGTGCCGCCCGCAGCGAAACAGGGCACTAAATAATTTGCTCGTCACTACACTGTGCAGCGCCGTGTTGAGTTTCTCTAGCGTTGCGTATAGTGAAAATAGTGATGTGCGAACGCCGGAATCTACACCAAATAAAGTGACAAAGGCTCAAGCGTGTCACGACGTTTCGGTACAAGTACTTGGTTCAGGCGGTCCTGAATTGGATGATGGGCGCACTTCAAGCGCTTACATAGTGTGGGTTGACGATAGTGCGCGTATTTTGGTTGATGCAGGTAGTGGCAGCAGTGTGCAGTTTGGTGCGTCCGGAGCGTTATTTGACGATATCCAAGCAATGGTGTTGTCGCACTTACACACTGACCACGCTGCCGATGTGCCCAGCTTCGTAAAGGGAAGCTTTTTCACCTCTCGAAATAACGACTTACCCATTTTCGGGCCACAAGGCAACGACGTTATGCCAGATACATCGACTTACCTTAAAACGCTTTTGGGCAGTCATGGCGCTTATCGCTACTTGTCTTCTTATACCAAGGAAGGACAAGACGACTACACCATTCGACCTACTTCGGTATCACTATCAGCGTCATTACAGTCACCGTTCACCGTTTCACTTAATGATGCTATAAGCCTAGAGGCGCTTTCAGTTCATCACGGTCCCATTCCGGCCCTTGCATGGAAAGTAAAGGTAAATGGCTGTGAGGTTGTATTTTCTGGTGATACTAATGACAAGGCCAATACACTCGCTGAGTTTGCTAACGGTGCTGACCTTTTAGTGTTACATAATGCCATTGACGATAACGCAGGTGGGGTTGCTAAAAATTTGCACATGACACCAAAGCAGCTGATTGCGATTGCCACCCAATCGAAAGCTAAGCGAATATTGCTATCTCATATTATGAAACGCAGTGAGCCAGGGTTGGCAGCGCTAAATGAAGCTATTACTGTAGTGGCACCAGGAAGGGTATACAGCGCAGTAGAACTGATGAACATTACCCTTGACCAAGAGTAATGTTCACCATGATTAAGGCGTACTAGCGCTCAACGTTTATTGAGGTGCAAATGGCAACGGTATGGGAGTGCCATTAACGTTGGCTTTGCCATCTTTAAGGGTTAATTGTGTCTCGTAACCGTCTTCAGTGACTTTTATTAACCCTTGTTGTGCAAAAGAATTAATCATCATTGGCGCTTGCTGATCGGCAGCCGCCTGTATTTCTTCAGGGCTCATGCCTTGGGCTTGAGGGTTCGCCAATATTTGTCCCATCATATAGCCTGACATCATACTCTCAGCAAACGCTTTATCTGCGGTAATCGTTGCATCGGCAAGTAAGTGACTCACCCAATAGCCCACATCTTCTAATGTGCCAGGTAAGGCAGTAATTCCTACTAATTTTGTATTAGCATGAGCGCTGAACGACCCTTCAGGAACCGTTGCGGTTAGCTTGGTAATATTTATCTCTGGCTCAGTTTTAAGTTGCGTAAGCAGGTTGTCTTGAACAAACGCCATCATTTTTGCTGGCACTTCTTCAGCGGGCATCAGTAAGGTTGCATTACTGAAATCTTGGTATGCGCGGATAAAATCAAGCTGCAAGTTATTTACCGCGACACCAAGAGTCATGTCTGATGCATCTATGTCCGGGCCATTTAGCTCGCCCACACCATACTCTACGTACACATTCGCCAAGTTCGTTTGTTTGTTCACATCGGTATCGGCGCTGAATGTAATGTCTTTGATTGCAACATCACTATTCGTTTCAAAGTCTGTAAAGGACATAGTGGCAATTTTCAGCGCCAATTCGGAATCGAACAGCTCGCCTTTCATAGCGGCGATAATATCGCCTGCGTATTGGGCGTTCACAGAAATATTAGCCATTTCCATGTTGAGTGCTGGGCCCTTGACAGTAAACTCATCACTCGACGCGATATAAACTATATTATCGCCTTGCTGTGTGGCCTCGCCTTTATAACCCGAAAAGCTTAATGTTGTACCATCTTCGTCACTGGTTGCGCTAAAGGCCGGGATTTCGTCTCGATAAGTTAGACCGCCAAACAGCCCCGCTACGCCTTCGTTCAAGTAAATAGCTTGTGTTTCATCCCACGATGCATACTCGCGCAGTTCACTGCCATCAACTGAAACGGTATAGTGCACCTTACCAATGCCTACCCCGTCACCAAAGTACACAGGACCATGGTTTGCAGTTAGCGTTACTTTTACGGTGGGGTTGCCGTCGGGCAGTGTGTCGTCAAGGTCGACTTGTTGTGCCGACATTAATGCCGCCAAATCGATGGCAACGTCTATTTCTGCACGAGAGCTAAACCAGCCTTTGTCGTACGAAGCAATGCTGGCTTGGTAAACCACTTGTTCATTAACGGCATCAATCGCTGTGTTTACACGGTCTTGTAAACCGTTGCCGATGAAATAAGGTGAAATGGCAAGAGCAGCGAGTGTTAAGCCACCGCCAATTAAGAGAGGTTTGTTCATTGTACAATCCTTTGTTGAATCAATTTCCGCATGCCCTTGCAAATATGCAATGGCATAAGAGTATTTTAGTTATTTTAAAGTTTGATAGCGATATAGCCACTAGCATCAGGCGTACCAAATAATCGAGATGCTTGGTGTACCTCGTCAGGTAAACTTTCATCTGGTTTAAATTTACCACTGACATTCACTTTCTTAAATGAAGGTGCAACCACGGCATCCATCGAAAGACCAAGCAGGTTCGGCTCGCTAACGGTTATGCCAATATCATCGCCTTCACAGCGCAGCTTGGCGGAATACGTACCAAAATCAATTGGACCTTGGGTACCGGCAACGGTGGCGTTAAGCCAGTCTCCTGTTCCATTTAAGGCTTGGCACGTGGGACCGAAGGTTAGCTCGTCCAGTTTCACTTTAAAACGACCGCCTGCATTAACGGGCAAAGGCAAGCGCACCTGAGCAATAACACGGTCAACCGGTAAATACAAAGTGAAGTCTTGTGTGCTTATCGACGATTGGCTGAACAACCCGGTTTTAATTGGGCCTTCAAATGCAATGTCGTTTTTTTCGCGAATATTACCGGCTTTTACATCTAATCTAATTTGACCCACAAATAGCGCAAGCGGGCTGAGTTGCCATTTTACGTTGTTTACGGGTAGCCCGTTAACCACAACAGTTTGAGCCTTACCTTCAAACAGTGTGCCGCTGACCTTATCTACTGATATGCCTTTGGGTAAGTCTACGCGGCCAAGTACTTGAGACGCTGGCATATAAGCAATGGCAAAAATGAAAAAGGCAACGATGGCACCTAAAATCCAAAAGACTTTTGACTTCATGCTTTTCCTAACTGTAAACGACGGATCTTGATATGGCCTGCAGCATCAGCTTCTGCAATATCAGCTTGTAGAATTACGACACCCATACTCTCCATGGCTTTTAACCATTCAAGCACATTGTTGAACGCGGCTTGGTCAACCCACACTTGTAATTCATCTCCCTGTGGCTGCATGCGAGATACTTCAATATTGTGTTGGCTGGTGGTGCGATTCACGGCCTGTGGTAGCGAGCCTGAAAACGCACGCTGACCACTCGTACTGCGTCTTAGTTGCTGCGCACGGGCAGCGCTATCTTTAACCCAGACAAGTAACGACTGTTGGTTATCAAGCAGCTTCTTTTGCTGGTCGATGGCACTGTTAAGTGGCGCCCAAACGGCAAAATAAAATAGTGCGATTACCATCACAACCGCTGACACTAATACTAATTTTTGCTCGCGCTCGGTTAGCGCTTTATACCTTTCTAATAATGCGTTCATGAGGTACTCCTAATAGACACTGTACCTACCACGCCATTGTCGCGGTTGTTAATAGCGCCTTGTTCTACCACAAAGCCTGCGTTTTCTGCTGTGCGTTTAAACTGTTCAAGCGCTTCAAAGTTTTTGCCTTGTGCTTGAATGCGAATTTCAGTGCGGCTGGCGTCAAAACGCAACGTCTGCGGCTTAACACCCGTTGATGAAAAGGCTGAAGCTAATTGATCTAACATGACCAACATAGAAGCATTCCCGCCACCTTGTTCCAGCTTTGCTAATTCGCTTTGTAGCTTTAATTTAACGTTGCGGTACGTGCCAATATTGGGGAACCCTGCCTTTACCGTTTTATCAATATCGGCGCTCAACGCGTCGTTTTGCGCTGAAAGCTGATAAAGCGTCACCGATTTATCAATTAAGCTAGTACACAGTACAAGCACAGCGAGTACCGCAGCTACGCGCCACTGCGATAATGCGCCACTGCGCTTACGCTTAATTTTGTACTCGCCTTGGCACAGATTAAATTGTGATTGCATGGCTTCTTTCGCGAGAACCTGCATAGGCAATTCTAACGGCGCTTGTGCCTCTTGAATATTAGGCAATATCGCTAAGTCGATACCGGCATAGTTAGTGATAGTAACCACTGACTCCTGCTGCGCAGTGAAATGAGCAAGTGTAGGCAATAGCCAGGTTTGCTCGCCTTGTACGCCTTTGAAGGTATCTTGGCGCACCAGTAATTGTTCACCCAATGTCAGCACAGACCAACCTTGTTCGGTAACAGGCACCGCCAACACATCAGGAATAATTGTGTCGCAAAACAGACCTGCCTCACTTAACCATTGCTGCCATTGCTGCATTTTTTCGTGGCTGACAATGGCTACTGCTTGTTCATCGCCTTTTTTAGGGCCAATGGCAAAAAACTGCTGACTAATATCGGTGGCGAGTTCGTCTTCAAGCATAAATGGAATGGCTGATAAAATCTTACGACCCGCACGAGGTGGTAAAGTGACCCACTTAAGCAAGATGTCACTGCTAGGCGCCAATGCAATAACCGCACGGTGACCCGCACGCTCTTTTAGCGTTGATAGTGCATCGGCATCAGGTAATTCACCCGACGCGATAATTTCATTCTCAGTTTGTGAATACACCAACCAACTAATTGGATCGGCATGGTTGGCGCCCAATCGCACCAATAATTGTTCCATCAATAGGTTCCCCCGAACTCGCGGCTCACTATGCTAACACCATTGTCGGTGCTCACGTGAAACACGGTGGAAAGCTTAAAAGTTGCTTTGTTGTACTGTGTTTTTGTGTGCAACATAAAATACGCAGTTTTCACGTCGAACCAGTCTAAACGGGTGTTAGACAAATTCAATGCTGTGATCACTGGATCATTTAAAAAGTCGTTTACTTCATCCCAGCCGCCTTCTGGACGGCTGCTAATCAGGCTAGATGCTTGTTGATTATCTAACCCAGTTAACCCCATTAATAGCGGAATATCTTTTTCATCAAGTGTATTGACGTTAATTTTAAGGTCTGTGCTCTCAGGAACTACGCACACTAGCGGCATCAGCGCGCGTAACCAATTGGCAGACACACCGTTTATAATACGCAATTCGCTTTTTGATGCCAGTAATCCATTCGCGGCTAAATAGGGAAACTCGCGAGACTCATATTCACTGTCTTCAGCGCCATAACTGCGCGGAAAATCATCATCGTCTACCCAGTCGGCCAGGCTATCTCGAATGGTATTGGCGGTATAGGCGTCAAGCTCATCAATATTGAGCGCCAGCAACATGGTATGAAAGGCTTCCATGGCCTCTGTTTGATTAGCATTGCCATTGGCGTTTGAATTGCTGCTACTAGCACCTGCTAAAATAGCGTTAAGATTAAAACATGACTGCAAATCTTCTAAGTTTGCCGTAAGCCCACCATTTTCTAACGGATAACTAAATTCTTGCGCCCACGGCTGATCCAGTGAAATAACATCAGGTGTTTCGGTGATAAGGGTTTGAATAGATTTGCGCGCAAAGGCCTCAGCGCCAAGCGCATACCAGTAGGCTTGGTTATTGTCTTTTAGGTTCATGGTGCGCTGTATTTGAAGTTGTAAGCGCGTACCCATTTCGGTGGCGAGCACTGCTACAAGGGCGACAACCATTAACACGATAATTAGCGCTACCCCCTGTTGCTTAGGTAGTGATGATGGCTGAACTGGGCGCTGTTTTACGAAGCCGTTTTTCATTGACCACCTGTGGTTAACACAAATTCGCGGCGAATTTTGCCAAAATCTACACTGACAAATTCGATGGCTACGGCGCGTGGGAGTTTCTCGCCTTTATAGCTTTCACTCCAGGTTAAATCATCGCTTTCCTTTACCGACGATGTGCTATTTGTGGCCGCCACAAACTCCACTTTAAAGCTTTCTATGCCCTCAAGCAGTACACGTATCTTAGGTTCGTAACCAATGACATTGTCGACGTAGTTACCATAGAGGCGCTCTAGCCTATCTTCGCGTAATCGGTACGCAACATATTGAAGGGTACTGCGAGGTAACATGAGTTGTGGGTTGTGCCAGCCTGTACGCACAAAACCAATACCATCATCGTCGCTATCGCCTATTTCTCCGCCCGCCATCACGATACTTTGCTTTTCACCGTTTACGCGAACGGGACGAGGAACCGCTTGTTTAATATCCCGTTCAATAGTCGTCATGGCACGTTGAAGCAACTGCAGTTTTACAAAGCGTTCTTCTGACAGTTCGTTACTATCTATTACTGTGGTTAAAATGGCGGTAGAGGCAAGTCCGATCATGGCAAAAATAGCCATGGCAATTAGCACCTCGATAAGGGTAAACCCGCGTTGCTTGCCCATAACTTAACTACCGCCTGTTGGCTTAGCAACAAACGTCGTTACTGACGTAACAGAGTCGTTATAGGTTTTGTCTTCACCCACGAAAATGGTTACGGAACGCAGGTCGTCGTCATTTGTTTTAGTAACGGTTTGCTTCCAATACCAAGTGCGATCGGCCATTTCCATATTGCCCTTAACGTTATTTTTGGGTGGCCACGTTGTTTCCAGCTGAAGCTGATTTAACCGATTGCTGGCAACCCAATTGGCAAAGGTAACCGACTCAATTTGTCCTATGCTAGAAAGGTGTTCGCTGGCTGCCTTTAAGATAGCTGTGCCTGCCAGTGCGAAAATAGACAGCGCTACCATGACTTCAATTAACGTAAAGCCCGTTGCGCGCTGACGAGTTGGGGAACACCGCATCACAGTGGACGCTCCAAAGGACCTTCTAAGGAAAGTGGTGGTAGTTCTTGATTCTGTAAGCTGTAATATACCGCCTCTTCGTCAAAGTCTCCCTCGTAATTAAACGACAATGTGAAAGGCGTAATTTCGCCGCTCGACATAATTAAGACTTGCGGTGGCGGTAACAACTTATCTTCTTCATTGCCAATATCTACTCCCTCTTCAGACACACTGAGATTTTCGTCAAACAAATCTCTGTCAAACAGGCGCTCTTCTACATCCCAGGGTAAATCATCCAAGTTTAGGGTGAATGTAAAGGGCTCTGGCAAGGTGTGAGTGGCATACATTTCTTCATCGTCTAAACGTTGCCACTTATCTTCATCGTCCAAATAGACAAAATAGTACTCGTGCTTATCGTGTTCGAAGCGAATACCCAGTTGTCTTTGGTTTAGCACGGCGTAGTCACTGGCCATGTCAGTAAGTACTTGTAAGCGTTGGGCCTGACTTTTCAATAAATCCGCTTGGCTTGAACCAAAGGCGTTGTACATTACATACCCCGCAGCCAAACCAATAAGCAGCAGTACAACCATAACCTCAATAAGGGTAAAGCCCGAATGTTTGCTATGTATACTGCTTGGCCTGTGCATTGCTATGCCTTAAAGGTACTCGTCAATATTCCAGTTACCGATATCGTCATCAGTACCTGGTTCGCCATCAGGACCATTAGAGAAAATGTCAATTTCGCCCAACTCTCCTGGACTAATCAATGCGTAAGGGTTGCCCCATGGATCTTCTGGAAGACGATCGATGTAGCCACCTTCAGGGTAGTTACGCGGAATTGGCTCGATAGTAGGCGCACTTACCAATGACTCAAGCCCTTGCTCGGTCGTTGGATAACGGTTATTGCGCAACTTGTACATTTGTAGCGCACCTTTGAGCGTTTGAATGTCTACCGCTGCTTTTTGGCGTTTGGCTTCTTCACCGCTGCCAATAACATTAGGCGCGATCATTGCGGCCATTATGCCAATGATTAGAAGTACAACCATTACTTCAATCAAACTAAATCCGGAACTGCGACGTAGAGTTTTCATTAAATATTCACCATGTTGTTCAATGCTAGAATTGGCTGCAATATTGCCATTACGATAAACAGAACAATGCCTGCCATCGATACAATAAGTAAGGGTTCAAATACCTTGAGTGAGACACCAATAAGCGCTTCGAATTCCCTATCCTGATTATCTGCCGCGCGAGTGAGCATTTGCTGAAGCTCGCCCGACTTTTCACCTGATGCAATCATGTGCATCATCATTGGTGGAAACATTTTTGTATTATCTAACGCGGCACGCAGGCTACTGCCTTCTTTTACGTTAACCGCGGCGTCAGACACCTGATTTTTTATGTGCTGATTTTCTAATACATCACCAGAAATGCGCATAGCCTCGAGTAGCGGCACTGCACTGGCACTTAATATACTTAACGTGCGAGCAAAACGCGCGGTATTCATTCCTCGCGATACTTTGCCGATTAATGGCAGTTTAAGTAACAGTTTGTGATAGCGTAGTTTCATGTGTTTTTGTTGTAATACCCGTTGCATCACTACAATAAGCAACACGATGGCCATAAACAAAAACAGCCCGTAGTTTTGCATCCACTCACTAATGGCGATAAGTAGCTTAGTAATGGTAGGGAGCTCCTGCCCGGAGTTAGTAAATTGCCCCACAATTTTAGGCACCACTATGGTCAGTAACATCACAATAATACCTACCGCGAAAAACAGCATCAGTGACGGGTAGATAAGGGCTTGAGAAATTTGACTGCGGGTTTGTTGGCGGCGCTCCGTATAGTCGGCCAAGCGATTTAATACGGTGTCGAGGTGTCCTGATTTTTCCCCAGCTGCCACCATGGCGCGATACAATTCATCAAACACGCTAGGAAATTCACTCATGGCATCAGCAAGACCATGACCTTCAACAACTTTGCTTCTTACTGCCATCATCATGTTCTTCTGACGTGGCTTTTCGCTCTGCTCAGCAACGGCCAGCAATGCTTCCTCAACGGGAAGTGCTGATTCAACTAATGTTGCCAATTGACGCGTAAGTAGCGCCAGATCAGACGCAGAGATACGCGGCTTAAAGAAACTGAATGATAAACCTTTGCCATCGTTTTGCGCGCGTTCGGCAACCTGTTCAACCTCTAAGGGAATTAACCCCTTTTCGCGCAGCTGCTGGCGTACTTGACGAGCATTATCACCCTCTAATACGCCATTGGCGTTTTTTCCCTTGGCATTAAGCGCCTTATAAGCAAACGCTGCCATTTAGTCTTCCCTTGTAACGCGAAGCACTTCTTCAAGAGAGGTAACACCTGAAAGTACTTTGCGACAGCCGTCTTCGCGAATACTTGGGGTACTTTGTCTGATGTAGCGCTCAATAGCTTGTTCACCTACCCCTTCATGCATCATTTCTCGCACTTTTTCATCGACGAGCAATAGCTCGTGAATGCCCGTACGCCCGCGATAGCCGGTTTGATTACACGCCGCACAACCGTGAGGCGAGTAAATAACGGTTTCACTTGTTGCTGCTTGCCCTAGTATCTCAAGCTCAGAGGCATCTGGCGTGTGTGGCTTTTTACAATCGGGGCACAAGGTTCTTACTAGTCGTTGTGATAGTACTGCAAGTAGACTCGATGAGAGTAAAAATGGCTCAATACCCATATCTTCTAAACGGGTAATTGCACCTGCTGCGGTATTGGTGTGAAGGGTCGATAACACTAAGTGACCCGTTAAACTGGCTTGAACTGCTATTTGCGCGGTTTCGATATCACGAATCTCACCGACCATCACCACATCAGGGTCTTGACGTAATATGGCACGTAAGCCTCGTGCAAAGGTCATGTCTACGCGCGGGTTAACTTGGGTTTGCCCAATGCCAGGTAAATCAAATTCAATGGGGTCTTCAACTGTCAAAATGTTGCGATCCCGTGAGTTTATTTCGGTAAGGCCTGCGTACAAGGTGGTACTTTTACCAGAACCTGTGGGGCCAGTTACCAAAATAATGCCGTGGGGCTTTCTGATAAGCGTTGAGAAATGACCACGGTTTTGCTGCGTCATCCCCAAATCTTCAAGGTTTAGCCGTGCATTATTCTTATCAAGTAAACGCAACACAACACGTTCACCGTGACTTGATGGCATTGTAGAAACACGTACATCCACTGCTCGCCCAGCAATTCGCAAGGTAATGCGACCATCTTGAGGAACGCGTTTTTCAGCAATATCCAGTTTCGCCATTACTTTGATACGCGACACCAACATGGAAGATAGCTTGCGATTAGGACGCAAAATCTCGCGCAATACGCCGTCTACTCGGAATCTAACCACAAGTTGGTTTTCAAAGGTTTCAATGTGGATATCCGACGCGCCTTCCTTGATAGCTTCGCCTAACATAGCGTTAATGAGCTTAATAATAGGGGCGTCGTCTTCGCTATCTAATAGGTCTTCGGTGTCGGGTAGGTCTTCAGCGAGGGCAAACAAATCACTTTCATTGCCTAAGTCTTCCATCAACTGCTTGGCCGCTGAGCTATCACGTTGAAACGCATTAGTTAATAAGCTTTCAAATTCATCTGCAGGAATGGTTTTAGGTACAAATGGCTCGCCATAAAAGCGACGTACTTCAGCAAACACATCAAAGGGCGTGTTCTCTGTAAAGTACAGTACGGCTGGCGTCTCGTTAGTTTCCAATAGCACTTGATTGCGTTTGGCAAAACTAAACGAAAGCTGCTTTGGGCCCGCTTCCTCTTCAGGAATACCTGCCTCTTCACCCATAGCCTCTAGCGCTTCTTCCTGCGCTTCTAAAGCCTGAGTAATTTGTTCGCCTTGCCCTGCCATATTAGTCCTTACCTTCTTTCTGCTTTTCTTTCTCTGTTAAATACTCTTCAAAAGAAGGTGGCAGTGAGAGTGCATCATCCCATTGCGGCATGCTTGGCGTTTCTTCGTAAGGCATCAACGAGATACCTTCTTGTTGGCGCTTAAGCTGCAAGGCTCGCATGTAGTTGTACTTGCGATGACTAATAGCGTTCATTGTCGCAGCGTCACGCACGATAGTAGGCTTTAAGAACACCATCAAGTTGCGCTTACGCTTGCTGGTCGACGTGGTTTTAAACAAGTGACCCAAAATAGGAATGTCGCCCAGTAAAGGTACTTTTGACATACTTTCTTGTACGTCTTCATCAATAAGGCCACCAAGCACAATTGTGCCGCCATCATCAACGATAACGGTGGTTTTTATTTCACGTTTATTGATAGAAATATCAACCGACGTTGCACCACTTACACTTGATACCTCTTGTTCGATAAGCAGTTGAACCGCATCGCCTTCATTAATTTGCGGTGTCACTTTAAGCTTGATACCTACTTCCTGACGGTCAACGGTTTGGAATGGATTTGAGTTATTAGCACCTGTGGTGGTACCCGTGATAATAGGTACTTCCTGACCCACAATAAAGAAGGCTTCTTCGTTATCCATAGTGGTAAGGTGTGGCGTAGCAAGAATGTTTGAATTGGTATCGTTGCTTACCGCTTGAATCACTGCGCCCCAACCATCTTCAATAATACCGGCAATCATACCGTTTGCGCCGCCAAGTAGGCTGGCTAAATTAGTGAAATCACCTTCAATGGTATTGGTAGATTCAACCACTTCACCGTTGGCGGTTATATTCGTTGTGGTTACTTCTCTATCTTCTGCTTGACGCAATGCAACTGCCAATGAACCTACAGGGATAACACCGTTGTTAAACTGCGTACCACCACCTTCTTCTGATACCCATTGAACACCTAAAGTAGTGCCATCGCCTTCAAAGACTTCAACAATCACCGCTTCAACTTGCACCTGAGCACGGCGAATATCTAATTGTCTTACCACTTCTTCTAGCGAGCGCATCATATCTGGCTCTGCGGTGATAACGATAGCATTCGAGTCTTCGTGGGCATCAATGCTTACTTCGCGGCTTGAACGGCCACGACGCGTGTTACCTGTTGTACCTTGCTCTTCTGCTTGAATACTTGCTGAAACGCCCTGTAAAACCTGTACAAGATCCTCGGCTTTGGCGTAATTAAGAAATAGCACGCGCGTGTTGCCATTGGATTCAAGCTCTTGGTCCATGCGCTGAATAAGGTTTATCAAACGCTGGCGGGCTTTTATATCGCCACTGACGATAACCGAGTTTGTTCTGTCGTCGGCAACAACGCGAGGCTCAGATTTTGCGCCAGTATTGGCTTTGCCTTGTGATTTATTGATGCTGTCAATAATACGCACCATTTCTGACGCAGACGCATAGCGCAGTTTGACTATTTCAACTTCCTCATCACCCGCACGGTCAACGCGCTCGATAATTTCAACCAAACGGTTAACCACTGCCGCGCGACCTGTAAGCATCATTACATTGGATGGGTCGTGGCTAACGACATTACCACCACCGGCTTGGTCGTTTAACTGACGTAATATGGGAGATAACTCACGTACCGGAACGTTGTAAACGGGTACAACGCGGGTGATCATCTCGTCGCCGTCGCGATTAGCGCCTTCTACTACGGGAATGTTTGAGGTTTTTGCATCTTTTGAGCGCACGACTTTTAGAATGCCACTTGGCATTTCAACTACAGCAAAGTCGTAAACTTGCAACACGTTTAAGAAGAACTGGTAATACTGATCTTCATCAAGCATATCGTAACTGCGTACGCTAATTTTGCCTCGCACATTTGGGTCGACAATAATGGTACGCTCAAGATTCTTACCAACAATGTTGATAAATTCGTTGATATCCGTGTCTTTGAAATTAGGCATGTACTCAGCGGCGGTCACTGAGAAGCACATAAGCGCGGTACACATTGCCGTGCCTAAGCGAGATAATAATTGTTGGCCAGTACGCCTTTTCATTCTAACTTCCTTCATTTCCCAATCGGTCGATGGTGCGCTACGTCTTAGCTACCTTGATGTTGCGATTGTCGCTAATCTATTTCTTAGTTTTTTACGACTCAGGTAAATCTAAATAGAGCGTAGTTAAACTACCATCTCGAATAATCGTTAATTCTATCGTTTGTGCGTTACGTAACTCTGACAACGCTTCTTGCGATTGCTGCATATCTGTGAGGTCGAGCCCGTTAATTTGTGAAATCACATCACCGGCTTGAAGCCCTGCCGATTTGAACAATTCAGGCTCTTTGCCTGGGCTTACTTGATACCCAATAAGCTGGCCTTCTTCGGTCTTCGGTGAAATGGAAATAAAATCGGTAAAGCTAGCAGGGCTTTCGCGCAAGGCGGCAGTGGCTTCAAGGGCTTCTTCACTGAGCTCTCTGCTATCTTCGTCGTTATTCTCGTAGTCATCTTCAGCGCGTGGACGCTGGCGTGCAAGTTGTTCGCGGCGTCGATTAGCTTCTTCGTAGTCGATACCGTCAAGCATCAGTGTTTCGTTGCGCGCCCCGTTTCGAATAATTACGCGGTCGTTATAGACTTTTTGTAATGTGGCATTAGTGCCTTCAATTTTTTCACCCAACCCGTATACCGCTTGGCTTCCACGATTTTCTATAATTGCAGTACCTGAGTCTTGCTCAGAACTTGCAACAACCCCTGTAAGCGTAAGGTTTAAGCGCGTTTCAGGTGCATCGGTGACTTCAACGACGGCCTCTACTTTTGGGGCAGCCGCGGCGTCACCGAATAAATTAAGCTGTTGTATTTTGCGTAGGTTGACCCCATTTTGCCCTGACGGCGAAGAAACTACTGGCGTACGGGCAACAACAGGTGTCGCAGATAGCTGAGGTTCAGGTATAATTCGCCAAAGCGTTTTGGCAGCAAAAGCAATTAAATACAGGCTTAGCAGAACCACCACTAGGGTATTAAGCTGTTTTTGGTGCTGGTTCACATAAACAACCAGAGAATGTGGGTTGGGTTTGTTGAATGTCATGCTGCCACTGATGGTACTGCTTTTTATAATTAAGTGAATTTTTGGTTAACCGCGCTTTAGCGAAACCCATAATAGCCTAGTAAAGGTGGGGGTCACAACACTAAAGCCACACCATTACGAAATTATTACATGAGCCAAACGGATAGCAACAATACAACACAAAATGTCAGACTGGACAAGTGGCTGTGGGCCGCAAGGTTCTTCAAAACTCGTGCTATCGCCCGAGACATGGTGCAGTCGGGTAAAGTGCATTACAACGGACAGCGCGCCAAGCCAGGCAAGCATGTAGAGCTGGGAGCAATGATAAAAGTTCCCTCTGGCTGGGATAATCGCGAAATTAAAGTGCTAGGCTTAAGTGATAAGCGACTTAGCGCTCCGTTGGCGCAGGCACTTTATGAAGAAACACAAGAAAGTGTAACAAAACGTGAAGAAAACCAAGTGGCGCGTAAAATAAATGCGTTTCACAGTCCAAAGCCCGAGCACCGACCTGACAAAAAGCAGCGACGACAAATTATTAAATTTAAGCAGCAATAAGCGGCTGCGCAACAGGATTACTTATGAGCGACTTCGACAAATTACACCGCTTTATGTTCACCCAAGCCAACGTTCGTGGCGAATTAGTGCGCTTAAACGAAAGCTTGAAGCAAATTGTGCACAGCTACGAATACCCTGTGCAAATTCAAACGTTGCTAAGTGAAATGGCGGCGGCGACATCTTTGCTTACTGCTACGCTAAAATTTAAAGGTGAAATCTCACTGCAAATTCAAAGCAAGGGGCCGGTAAGCTATGCGGTAATTAATGCTACGCACGATCAGACTTTTCGCGGTGTAGCCCGTTGGGATGAATCACTGGCATCATTACCAGAAACCTTTTCGGAATTACTGACACAAGCTGTGCTTGTTATCACTATTACGCCAGACGAAGGCGAACGCTACCAAGGTGTTGTGGCACTTGATAAGCCGAGTTTAGCTGAGTGTATTGTGGGTTACTTTGAACAGTCAGAACAGCTTGCTACTCGTGTGCATCTAATGACTGATATGGGCAATCCTGAAGATCCGAAAGCATCTGGGGTATTACTGCAAGTACTGCCCACCGACGCTAGCGCGACTGATGTATCGCAAGCCAATGAGTTTGCGCATATTGCTAAGCTCACTGAAACACTGACAAAAGATGAAATGTTCTCTTTGACGGTAGAAGATATTCTTTATCGCTTATACCACCAAGAAGATGTAGAGATGTTTCCTGCTAAAGATGTCTCTTTTAAATGTACATGTTCAAAAGAGCGCAGTTCAGAAGCATTACGCCATGTAGAAAAAGCAGAACTACTCGCTATTGTTGAAGAAGAAGGCGCGGTGAAAATGCATTGTCAGTATTGTCATGCAGAGTATCGTTTTGACAGCATCGACATTGAAGCTATTCACAGTGGTAATTTTGGCGCATCGCCTGCTAACCAATAATACGCTGGTGTATTGCTAGTGCGTTAGTTACTGGCAACGCAAATCAGTAAAAACTGACATCAACATTGTGAGACATTGCAAGCCTATGCTTGCAGTGTTTCCTTTTCTCTCCTCTTTTCAGCGCTTCTCACTTCAAGCGTTTTTTACACTTCACATGTGGTCAACTTTTGAACACTAGTAAGCCTTTTGCTCCTCTTGTCACCCTGAACTGATCGCTAACTGAATGTACCTTTGAAAAAAATCAATAATGCTTACAACTTTTTTTGTTGTGAAATCTATCGATCAATATCACGTCATTAGTGAAAAAATTTGAATTTATATGCAAGGAAAACCCTTTCCTTGTAATTAAATTACAATATTTATGAAAGTTAAGTCTGCTAAATATTGACTATGTGATTTTAAAATGCGCCTTACCCCTTGTTTACTTTACACTCGTTGAGGTGATACTTTTTTGAAAGTGCTTTTGAAAAATTACATATAGGGTAACAGTCATGACTGCAGCAGCCTCACTTCAAACGGATCTGAAAGTAACTCCACTCACTGACCTGTCTAATGCAGAGCTTATCGAACGCGCAGTAAAGCGTGGTGAAGGCGTACTAGACAAAAACGGTGCACTTGTTGTTGAAACAGGTAAGCGTACCGGCCGTTCACCAAACGACCGATTCATTGTTAAAGAAGCCACAACAGAAAACGATATTGATTGGGGTAAGGTAAACAAGCCCTTCGATGCAGATAAATTTGACGCCCTGTGGGATCGCGTTGAGGCGTATCTTTCAACACAAGAACACTTTCTATCACACCTTCAAGTAGGCTCAGACCCAGAGCATGCGCTTTCACTAGAAGTAAGAACACAAACTGCATGGCAGCACGTGTTTGCGCGCAACCTATTTATTATTCCTGAAACGTGGAATGTAAAAGGCGACCAACCTTGGCAAATTCTTAACGTACCAGGGTTTACCTGTGAGCCAGAGCGCGACGGTACAAACAGTGACGGTACGGTCATTATTAACTTTGCCAAAAAGCGTGTTCTTATTGCGGGTATGCGCTACGCGGGTGAAATGAAAAAGGCCATGTTCTCGGTACAAAACTTCCTACTACCAGCAAAAGACGTATTGCCAATGCACTGCTCTGCTAACGTGGGTGAAGAAGGTGATGTAACCCTATTTTTTGGTTTGTCTGGTACAGGTAAAACGACCTTGTCAGCTGATCCAAAGCGTTTCTTAATTGGCGATGACGAACACGGTTGGGCACCTGGTAGTGTGTTTAACATTGAAGGTGGCTGTTACGCTAAGTGTATCGACCTGTCGCAGAAAAATGAGCCCGTAATTTGGAATGCGATTAAATTCGGTACTATCTTGGAAAACGTAGTACTTGATGACACGCGCACGCCTGACTACACAGATACCAGCCTTACGCAAAATTCACGTGCCGCATACCCACTTGAGCACATTGAAAAACGCGTAGCTGAAAACCGCGGTGGCGAACCTCGCTCTGTCGTATTTCTTACCTGTGATGTAAGTGGTGTACTTCCTCCTGTGTCTGTACTTAGCGAAGAAGCGGCTGCTTATCATTTCCTAAGCGGTTATACCGCTAAAGTAGGTTCTACGGAAATCGGGTCAACCAGCGATATCGAGTCTACCTTCTCAACATGTTTTGGTGCACCGTTCTTCCCTCGCCCTGCAGGTGTTTATGCTGAGCTACTGATCAAGCGCGTTAAAGCCTTTGGTGCAAAAGTATATTTGGTCAATACTGGCTGGACTGGTGGTCCTTACGGCACCGGTAGCCGTTTCGATATCCCTACCACTCGTGCCATTATCGACGCTATTGTTTCTGGCAAACTAGCTGATGTAGAAACGCAGCATATTGACGCATTGAACCTTGATGTACCTGTGGCTGTTGAAGGGGTTGATAGCAACTTACTCGTGCCTCAAAACACGTGGGCTGATAAAGCGAAATACGAAGAGTATGCCGCTAACTTAGTTAACGACTTTAAGCAAAATTTTGAAAAATACGACGTTAGCGACGCTATCGTTAAAGCTGGACCGGGTAACTAGTTAATCGGTTCTGCCCCTTCCCAACGTTCATCACGCTCAACGTGATCGATGTTTTGCCCGCACCGTGTTGCGGGCTTTTTTATGCGGATTGGTATTACTAGGCTTTTGAGAACTAGCTGATTTAGTGGCACCTTTAATGTTAGAGCATTGAGCTAAACCAATTTGTAGATACTGGAGTAAAGTTGATGTCGGCCTTGTACTGAAAAAGTTTGCTGTCCATATGACTATCTCTTATCCAGTATTTCTGTTTATCAATAGAGATAAGTCTTAGGGTGTAAGGCACGCCAAATGGATCTAGAGGAGCAGTTTCGATAAGTAGCGAAGTATCAAAAATACGAATCTCTCTTTGTTTGTTGTTTGGTGGTGGAGTTAATTTGTTTTGAGCATCATAAATAACTGGGATATGTAAATACACAACGCCTCGAGGGAGATTATGTTTACTGGCAACCTCAAATAACTCTTCGCGATCAAATCCCGATTGTTGGATGTCCCAACTTGAGTCAATAAACACTGTCGCTAAAGCGACGCTATTATCTCCAATATGAATAAATGCGCTAGGCTGAAATAATCTGACAAAGCAATAAAACCCAAATAAAGATGTAATGACACAAAATAACATCCATCGCATTATTTATTTCGCTTTAGATTAACTTTATTAGGTGAGGTTGGCATCGGCGCATAATCAGTTGATGGCATAACGTAGTATTCTTCCATGATTAATAGACTCCCTATTTATATATCTTTTTATATCAGCAAGTGAGCCAAAGAGATAGTCATTAATAAAGCAATTGTTGTTAACAAATTTAACATTATGAATACGTATGTTTATTTAAGTTGAGCAATGCACTGGCTATCATTCACCGTACACAAGTAGGCTTTAATTAAGTGCGGTTCGCCAATTAGGTGCGCTTCGCTATGAAGCATAAAAAAGGTTTTGAGCATGATAGACAGGAAACAGCGTATAGCACTTGCATGTGCTGGTTTGGCATTTTTCTCGGTAAATTCGGTAGCCGAAGTTCAAACAGTAACACTCGAAAAAGCAACGCTAAATATTGATACGGATACCAATGACTTCACGATAAGCGCGTTGCACAATAGTGGCTTTCAAGTAACGTATCTTACTGATGATAATGGTACGCCTTACGTAAATCTTCCGTCTATGGCACTTCCCGAGCCCGCGTTGACTGATGTTACAAACAAAACAGCTAATGATGTAGAGCTAGTTGAAACCGCGACAACCCTAACCTTAAAGCTCAACAATATTGCAGCGCATGTTGATAAGGCGACGCACGCTATCAGCTATTCTGTTAACGGCAAAATCGTCGCGAAAGAGCAAGGCGGACTAAGTATTTCCAGTAACGGCGTCAGCCTGTCGTTTGCGCTAGATGAAAACGAGAAACTTTATGGTGGCGGCCAGCGGGTTTTAGGTATGGATCGTCGTGGTCATAGCATGCCGTTGTACAACAAAGCACACTATGGCTACACCACATCGTCAAACCAAATGTACTATGGTTTGTCTGCCGTTATGTCGTCAAAACATTATAGCGTACTGTTTGATAACACCGCGTCCGGCGAGCTAGATATTGGCAAAACTAACAGCGATGAGTTGCTGTTTAAGGCGCAAGGCGGCCGCGCTAGCTACATCATGGTATTGGGTGAAAGCCTAGAAGATACGGTAACGTCTACCGTAGCAGTAACGGGAAAGCAGCCGCTTCCACCGCGTTGGCTGTTAGGTAACTTTGCGTCTCGCTTTGGTTATAAGTCTCAGCAGCAGGTCATGGATGTTGTCGACCAGTTCAATCAGCAAGATATTCCTGTAGACGCCGTCGTACTTGACCTTTATTGGTTTGGTAAAGATGTAAAAGGGCATATGGGCAATTTAAGCTGGGACACTGAGGCGTTTCCGGCACCTGAAACCATGATAGCGAGTCTTCGTGAGCAAGACGTTAAAACGGTGCTGATTACTGAGCCGTTTATACTCACTACCTCTAAACAATGGGAAAGTGCTGTTGCGGCCGATGCACTTGCTGCAAAAGACGATGGCTCGCCTTACACGTTCGATTTTTACTTCGGCAATACAGGGTTGGTTGACGTTTTCAGCGAAAAGGGACAAAACTGGTTTTGGTCGTTCTATGAAAAGCTAGCTGCACAGGGCGTTGCAGGCTGGTGGGGCGATCTTGGCGAGCCAGAAGTTCACCCTGACGATATTCAGCACATGTGGCAATCCACAAAAGTCAGCGGAGCAGAAGTGCACAATGCCTATGGCCACCAGTGGGCAAAAACCGTATACAACAACCTAACGGCGTTGCAACCCAATACACGTCCTTTTGTACTCATGCGTTCAGGGTTTCTAGGTAGTCAACGCTTTGGTATGGTGCCTTGGACAGGCGATGTAAGCCGCAGTTGGGGCGGTCTTAAACCACAGGTTGAACTTGCATTACAAATGAGTGTATTTGGTCTTGCCTATACGCATTCTGACTTAGGTGGTTTTGCCGGAGGCGACACCTTCGACCCTGAGCTTTACACGCGCTGGCTGCAATTCGGTACTTTCTCGCCAGTGTTCAGGCCTCATGCCCAAGATGCCATTGCACCTGAGCCTATTTTTCATGATGACCCCGTAAAATCTATTGCGCGTGACTTTATCAAGCTGCGTTACGCGATGTTGCCCTACAACTATTCGCTCGCATTTGAAAACGCATTGCATGGTACACCGTTGATGCGCCCACTTGCGTTGTCGTTCGATCAAGACAGATGGTTTGAAGAAGCTAGCAGTTATATGTGGGGCGACGCGTTTTTGGTTTCTGTGGTAACAGAGCCTAACCAGAGTGAATGGAAAGTGACTTTGCCAGAAGGGGTATGGTTTGACTTTTTCTCAGACACTAAATACCACGGTGATAAGGCAGGCAAGGTGGTTAACTATCCACTAACAGACGCCACGTTCCCCGTATGGGTGAAAGCGGGCAGCTTTGTGCCGATGAGTGAAAACATGTCGCGTACAGAAGACTACAACGCCAGCAAGCTTACGCTGCATTATTACCATGATATGTCGGTTGAACGTGCGCAATACCAGCTTTACGAAGATGATGGGAAAAACCCACAAACGGTGGAAAAAGGCTTATTTACCACTATCGCTTTGTCGGCTTCTACAACACGTGACGGTGAGCTTACCCTCAACATAGCCAGCGATGGTAGCTATATTGGCATGCCTAAAACCCGTGAGCTATCGTGGGTAATTCACGGCGTGACGACTAAACCGCAACACGTGCTGGTGAACGGGAAGGCAATATCAAGTGAATGGAATGAAAAAGGGAAAACGCTTTCACTTGCATTTTTGTGCGACTACCAGCAACCTGTAGAGATTAAAATCTTGTAAGCTTATCTAGTGTCATTAGACAGCAGAGGGCGCACGTGAAGCGCCCTTTTTTGTTTTCACCTTATCGTACTAATAAACATCATTTTCGGAGCGTTAATGAGCCGACTTCCCGCCACCATCGTGATATTTGCTGGGTTTTTCCTAATAGGTAAATTATTTATCTTATGGGGTATTTTGCTACCCGATATCGCGACAGACCTTGCTATGTCAGAAGTGGTCAGTGGTGCGTTATTCTCGCTTTTTTCGGTAGGTATGCTGTTTGGGGCTGTACTGGGCGGTAAATATGCCAGTCGTTTTGAATATATGCCCTTGCTTGCCAGCTTATTTGGTATGAATACGTTGTTGCTGGTTTTGGTGTCGCTGTTAACGTCTTGGCAATGGTTTCTTGTGTTGGCTGTGCTTATCGGTGTAGTCAGCTCTACTATTTTCACCATAGGTCATACGCTAATAGCCCGCATGTATGCTGAAAAGCGTTTTACCATGATGGGACTCATGGACTTCATGTTCAGCTTAGGTACGTTTGCGGCGTCGTTCTTTGTGACGTTGTTGTATTTGATGGAGGAAAGCTGGCGCTTGCCTATTCAGGTATTAGCTGGGGTGATGATGGTGTTATCGTGTTACACCTATATTGCCGCGCGTTCCCAGGCAAAGCTGTTAAAAGGTCAGCCAACAACAGCGAAAAAGACACTGACATTTGGTGTAATCATCAAACAACCAGTATTTATTTTCTTAACGCTTCTCACCTTTGGCTATGGTGCTGTCGAATTTGGTAACGCTAACTGGTTTGTAAGCTATGCGCAAAATGGGCTGGGCTTTACTGGCGAACAGTCACGTAACTTATTGGCTTGCTTTACCGCAGGTATGGTTATTAGTCGCCTTGTATTCCCATTTTTACTGCGTTTTGTATCGGTACATCGCATGATGTTATTGATGGCAACAGCGTCTCTAGCAGGGGTGTTTGCACTTAAGCTTATGCCGAGTATGTACGGCATTGGTGCAGGTAATTTACTGCTTGGATTGGGGCTTGGAGGGCTATTCCCTCTGGCACTTTCTGCTGCAATGAATATCGACAGTGACAACGGTCCTGTGCTGTCGGGTATCTGTATTATTGGTAACTCGACAGGGGTTCAGGTGGCGTCTTTTTCAACAGGATTGTGGGCAAATTTTGCGTCGCTCACCACTGCGTTTTGGGTGATCCCTCTGGGGGGCTGTATTTTATGGCTTGCAACTTACGGGTATAGCCGAAAAATTAAGTATCACCGGGCGTAGGGCGCGATAAGGTAGAGGGCAGGTATCGGCTAGTCCTTGAAAGGCGAGTAAGGCAAATAGAACTCTGCTACCAAGCCTTGGTGTGGATGATTGCGCAGCGAAACTTCGCCATCATGGGCCTCAATGATACGTCTTATGATGGCAAGTCCTAGTCCTGAGCCCGATGAGTTTCTGGCTTTATCACCCTGAGCAAATGGCATAAATACACTGTCGAGCTCTTCTTGAGGAATGCCTGGGCCAAAGTCTCTTACTTTACAATACACACGCTTTTCATGGCGGTTATAAAAGCTGCTAATGGCAATATCGTCAGAGCCATATTTAAAGGCATTTTCAATCAGGTTATCCACCACTCTCTTCATTGCTATACGACGTAAAGGCAGCGGTGGAATAGCATTGAGTTTAAGCTCTATGTGGTGCTTTTCATCCAAATGTCGTGCTTGAACTAGCTCGGCAATAATGGCATTGAGGTCGGTTTCTTGCGTGACTTCTTCAGTGTCATAACGCGCATAATCAATGAATTGGTCGATAATGGCGTTCATATCTTCAATGTCATTCACAATGCCGTCTTTTATCCAGTCTTGGTCTTCCGGCAACATTTCTGAGGCTAATCGAATTCGCGTTAGTGGTGTGCGTAAATCATGCGATATACCCGCAGTCATAATATTACGGTCGTTTTCTAGCTGTTTGATCCCTTGGTTCATGCGGTTAAATGCACGTGTCACCTGAATCATTTCAGTACTACCTTGCTCGCGAAGGGGCTTGGGATGTTCACCTTTACCTACCGAAATAGCCGCTTTCTGGAGTGCTTGCAAAGGACGCGTCATACGCCTTACAAACAACCAGCCGCCTGCAACACTTAGAATACCGATAACCATTAAGTACATGGTAAGTGGCGATATATTTGCTTCGTTTAAACCTGAAATAGGAATAGAAATCCAGGTTTCTGGATAGCGCGTTAGCGAGATCCATACAATATAAGGCGCGCTATCATCACTGGCTTGGGTAGTGGTGCTAATGCGAACATCAGCAAGTTGGTTTAACTGTTTACTGACCTGCGATGACATAAAACCATAGTAAACGGCACTTTCTAAACCATTTTGGCGTGCGGCACTTTCATCAAGTACTAATACCCGGGTTTTCTCAAAATACTCGTCACGGGTTTCTTGGTTTGTGACCAGCAAGTCATTCGCTAAAACAGACTTTACTTGCGTGGCCAGTAAGCTGTTAATTTGTTGATAACTTGGCTGAATAAAATAGTAGGTAACAGAGATATAAGACACAATTTGGTTAATAAGCAGCAGCACGCCTATTAGCATGACGGTTTGTCCAAACGCACTTTTCGGTATTAAGCGCATAGCAAACCTTTTATTATTAATTTGCGGTGCGAGGTATTACACCGCATGGTGCTGCACAACAAGGTCATGTTATTTATTCATGGTTAGGCTGCGAGTACTTACACTTGCTCGCCATCAGGCACAAAAACGTAGCCCAATCCCCATACCGTTTGAATATAACGCGGATTAGCGGGATCGGCTTCTAACATTCTACGAAGACGTGACACCTGCACATCAATGCTTCGCTCTAGCGCGCTGTAATCACGCCCACGTGCTAAGTTCATCAGTTTATCTCGAGATAGCGGTTCTCTAGGGTGTGTGACTAGCGATTTTAGTACTGCAAATTCGCCGCTGGTGAGCGTTAATGGTTTGTCGCCTGCGGTCATTTCTCGCGTTGCAAGATTAAGCTTATAATCACCAAACTCAATAATTTGTACGTCTTTTGACGGTGCCCCCGGCGCTTCACTGCTTCGGCGACGCAATACTGCTTTAGCGCGCGCTAACAACTCGCGAGGGTTAAACGGTTTCGGTAGGTAGTCGTCAGCGCCCATCTCAAGACCAATGATACGATCAACTTCGTCACCTTTGGCGGTTAGCATGATAATTGGCATGTCATTTTCTTGTTGGCGCAAACGACGGCAAATAGACAAGCCGTCTTCACCTGGCAGCATAAGATCAAGCACCATCAAATGAAAATTCTCGCGCTCCAGCAGTCTGTCCATTTGCTCCGCATTGGCTGCACTGCGTACCTGATAACCTTGTTCAAGCAAATAGCGCTCTAATAAGCTACGCAGACGCATATCATCATCGACGACAAGAATTTTTGAGGTTTCCTGACCCATACTCATACCTTTATTGCTATTTTTCTTTCACTATAACCACAAGGCGCGAAATACAAAAGCACCAAAACGTAAAACCTCTGGTGTGATTGTTACAAATAGTGTCTATAGTGGGAAAACAAGCAGTTATAAGGGAATAACTGCTTGTAAAAGCTACCGAAGGCTTAAAAGGTCACCACGTTAAGCGCCTTTGTATCGGCCTTTCCTGCTAAAGTATCTAAATAGAGCTTCACCATGGCGTCAGTGCCTGCACACGAATGCTCGTAAAAGGTGGTATCAATTTTGTGAGCAAAGCCTTGCCACGCTTTCGCATATTTGGCGAGAAACAACTCGTGTCCCCACTCGCCCTGACGCAATTTTACTCGCGCTGGCGCAAAAAATATCTCTGCATCTAACGCCTTCGGGTTAGGTTTTTCTGAGGCTTGCCAGTCGGTTGCACCAATGAGCGTGACCTTGCTTAAGTTGTCACCTAACACCTCAGTAAGGTTATTAATCAAGGTGCCATTGGCTGCAAAATCCAATAACCAGTAGCGGTCATTGCTATCTAACGTTGCTAAGTCGTCATAGCTCACTACGTCATCATAACAACCCGTGGCCTTTACCATGTCAACATTGCCCACAGAAGTCAGCCCTACAACACGGTAGGTTGCGCCACGGTTCGCTTTCTGATCTTTCAACAACTGCGCGGTTCCAAGAGCCGTTTTACTAGAGGCACTGGACAGTAACAACGATTCACCTTGCGATACATCATCAACAAAGTCATCTAACACAAACGAGGTCATGTACAGGGGGCGAAAATTCAGCTGCCATGTTTCTCTTTGCGGATTGTAGCCGGGGTCATTGGCACAGCGAAGATATTGATCATACACAGGGCTGATACTTTTGCGTTGTTCGTGAATGTCTGAAAAGCCATGAGACGCTACTTTGCCAGCCTTAATTACCCAGTGGCTTGCCATAGGAAGGTAACCAAACACTTTCTCACCTTCGTGAATATCAGGATGGTTCGAGGCTTTAACTGTTGCAAACCCCCACACAGGAACAATACCGAAGCCAGTTTCTTGCGTGGGAAAAAAGCCCCAATAGCCCATTTTGAAACCAAGTGCGGCATAGGTGATGTTATTGGCAGAAAAGCCAAAGCTATCAGTTTCTAGCAACACTTCGTCAGGCTGAAGCGCATTCATATCAAGAGGTACACTAACTACTTTGGTATCGTCAAGCGACTGTTGATTTACCCAAATTTGTTGACTGGTGATAGTGGTCATAAAGCTGCCATTTGTCAGGTTCGTTTTCCTTAGACTGACTCAGCTTTCAAACAATTGCGACTTTCAGTTGTAAATATATTGTTATAGAAACGGTGTATGGAAGAAAATCAGCTCACTACATAAAAAGCACTCACAAACACTCAATATGACTTTTGGCACATGTTCGTCTTACACGCGCTGGTTATCCTCACAGTCACAGGTTTTATTAGTGAGTAACAACAATGATGAAAACATTTCTAATCCTTTTCTGTCTATTTTTATCGGCCTCAGCTATCGCTAAGGCAAAGGTATCCTACACAGAAATAGATTTCATAAACCCCACTACACAACAGCCGCTTAAAATTTCTCTCTGGTATCCCGCAGGTGAGGAATGTGGCAATGCCACTGTTTGTTTAGCTGATAATACAATACAGAGTCAGGCGATATTATTGTCCCATGGAGCAATGGGGTCAGCGCGAGAATTAAATTGGATTGGATATGCTACTGCGTCACAAGGGTTTGTCACAGTCGGAATAAATCATTTTGGAGAATCTTGGGCCTATGGAACAGACACAATCGACCCTCACGTTGCTTCAAAGATATGGCAACGGGCCAGTGAAGTATCAGTTGCAGTAGACCTGCTTGAAAGCAATAGAACCAACGACCAAGTAAATCTCGATTTATTTAACCTTAAGATTAACTGGCAAAATATTACAGCAATAGGTTTCTCTTCAGGCGGTTCAACTGTCATCACTCTAGCAGGTGGCAGATACGCGCCTAAGCAAGGAGTAAAATATTGCTCTTCATCACGTTCTGACGGGGATTTAGGGTGCCAATACGTGAAAAATTCTTCGCATCAAACAATATCAATAGAAGGTGCAAAAGACGATTACCGAGACACTCGGATTAACAAAGTTATCGCGTTGGATCCTGCTGCAGGCCCCATGACAACAGAAACAAGCTTATCAAGCATTGCTATACCGGTGCTAATAATTGGTGCCAAGCAAAACGACTTCTTACCTTTCGCGAACCATGCACAATATTATGCTTCTACAATTCCCAATGCAGCCTTATATACACTAGAAAATGGTGCAGGACATTTCGTATTTATTGATAAATGTCAGCACAACTTCAAAGCAATGGGTATTGAATTGTGCAGAGACGCGCAAGGCGTTGACCGCGAAAAAATTCACCAACAACTCTACCCTACGCTGTTCCAGTTTATTTATACCGGGCGCTAATCTTCGCTATCACATCCTCGGGAAGGATGCTGTTAGTATTTGTGGCAGTTAGCGCGACAAGTGTGCTTTATTGGTCTGCGCTGAGCCAATCCATTTGATGACCAGCGCGACGCTTTTTATTAAGAATATCTTCTAGCAATGGGGTTAATATCAGCTCCATTGCTAAGCCCATTTTTCCGCCCGGCACGACCAGCGTATTAATGCGTGACATAAAGGCGCCATCAATCATTTTAAGCAGGTAAGGGTAGTCGACGTTTTTCATTTCACGTCTAAAACGCACCACGACAAAACTTTCATCCTGTGTAGGTATTTCGCGCGCACTGAAGGGGTTTGATGTATCAACGGTGGGTACACGTTGAAAATTAACGTGGGTACGCGAGAATTGCGGGGTTATGTAGTGAAAATAGTCATCCAAACCACGCACAATACTACTCATAACAGCTTCACGTGAGTGTCCGCGGTCAGTGGTGTCACGCACAATTTTTTGGATCCACTCTAGATTTACAATGGGTACCATGCCTACCAGAAGATCAACATGCTTAGCGACATCATTTTCTTCGGTTTTTACGCCGCCGTGTAGACCTTCATAAAACAGTAAGTCGGTGTTTTGCGGTAGGTCTTGCCATGGGGTAAATGTGCCCGGCATTTGGTTAAACGGTACAGCCTCATCAAATGTGTGTAAGTACTGTCTAAATTGACCAGAGCCAGAGCTGCCATATTCACGAAATAGCGTTTCTAATAGCTCAAAATCATTGGCTTTAGGACCAAAGTAACTAATATGCCTACCTTGTTCTTGCGCTTTGCGAATTTCGACTTCCATTTCTGGACGCGTAAAGCGATGAAAACTGTCACCACCGACAATAGCGGCATTCACACTTAAATTTCTAAAAATGTGTCTAATGGCATTGGTCGTGGTAGTGGTACCCGCACCAGAAGAACCTGTTATAGCAATAATAGGGTGTTTGACAGACATAGGAGTTCTTTTGAGAAATGACAGTTACTAGTTATAAGCTGATGTGCGTGAAGAATCAAGGGGCATGGTGGTCACTATGTGGTTCATCTGACCCAGTATTTTCTGCGACTTTATGATGATGCTGCAACAATCGCATGATGAGGTGCGCTTCTTCTTCGTCGAGATCAAGTAACTCTCTAACTCGCTCAATATGGTGCATATCATGCGCACTTAACATGCCATCATCCAAAGCGGTGCGAACAGTATCTTTAAAGCGATCGCGTTTTAACTGCATTTGCGATGTGTAGCTTGAAGACAATATGCCTGCGGGAAGCGCGTAAAAACAAATGCCCATGATGGTGATAAAGCCGCCAAAAATTTTACCTAATGCAGTAACGGGCACAGCGTCACCATAACCTACAGTCGTTAGCGTTACTAACGCCCACCACAGCGAGGCGGGTATGCTACTAAAGACCTCTGGCTGGGCATGATGTTCAATATAATAAATACAGGTTGCGGCAATCACGGTGAATAGCAGCAGCACGCTGATTGCGGCTAACAAACTATGGGATTCATTTCGAATAACAGTGACCAGCGTTTGCATAGAGCGCGAATAGCGTCCAATCTTGAGTATCCGCAACACCCTAAAGACACGCAGTATGCGCAAGTCAAAAGCAATAAATACACTGAGATAAAACGGCAGTATGGCCATGAGATCGATGATGGCCATCGGGCTTTTCATATACTGCCAACGCCTTTTCCACACACTTTTATGTACAAGCTCTGTATTGCCATGGACGGGCGCGGCAGCGCTACTGTAAACCCGTAAAGCGTATTCAATGGTAAACAATATTACTGACACAATTTCGATAAGGTGCAGTTCGTAAGACCACACTTTCGCCACCTGCGGGACGGTTTCTAACATCATGGCTGCTACATTAATAAGTACAAGTAGTATGAGTACCCAGTCGAAGACTTTGCTCATCGCCTTGTGTTCACGGGCATCGCTGGAGGCGGTAAGAATGTTGTAGCAAGTGGTCTGAAGTGACATAAAAAATTTGGCGTATGGATACGTGTTTATTACTCTACCAATAATTAGGTAGCAAGCCAAAACAGATACTTGGCAAAAGGATAACGCAATGACTTTGAAAAAAATGCTCGCGGTTGCGGCTCTAGGGTGTGCCATCGGCGCGCAGGCCAACGAGGCGGGCTATACACAACAAGCGCCTACTATTGATGGGGTGGCGCATGAGAGTGCATGGCAGACGGCACCATGGTACGACATGACCTCAGTAATGATAGGTGAAACACCTTCCTCAAATGACTTTTCGGGGCGTTATAAACTATTGTGGAATAAGAACGCCCTGTATCTGTTGGCAGAGATTCAAGATGACCATTTATCTGATACTTATGCAGACCCGCTAGAGCGCTATTGGGATGATGACTGTTTAGAAATTTTCATTGATGCTGACCGCTCTGGTGGCGATCATCTCAATACTTATAATGCTTTTGCTTATCACGTCGCGCTTGATAATCAGGTGGTTGATATTGGGCCGGCAAAAGGTGAAGAATCTAAGCCACGTTTATTTAATGATCACGTAGAAAGTGTATGGAAACGCAGTGCTAAAAAGCCACACCATATCATCTGGGAAACCGCCATTCGTGTGTTCGGTGATGACTTTCAGTACGGTGAAGTCAACACGCCAGTAGCATTGAAAGCGGGTATGAAGATGGGCTTTATGTTGGCTTATTGTGACGCAGATGGTGGCGACCGAGAGCACTTCGTGGGTTCGCATGAGATTACCCCTGTCAACGGCGATAAGAACCTTGGTTACAAAGATGCCTCGGTATTTGGAGAGCTAACACTTCTAGCCAAGTAAAAACTAGCCAGGTAATAAAAACGCGGCATAAAAGCCGCGTTTTTTGTGTAAGCAATGTGCGTTTATAAAACGTTACGTTACGCTACTTTGTTTCAGGCCTCAGCTTCACGTGCAATGGCGCGATAAGCAATGTCATTGCGGTAATACACGTCTTTAAAATGAATGGTTTTCAGTAGCTCGTAGGCTTTTTGCTGGGCCTCGGTAACGTTATTGCCCAACGCGGTTGCACATAAAACACGGCCGCCAGCTGTGACTACCTTGCCGTCTTGAAGTGCAGTACCTGCATGGAATACTTTACCGTCTAGCTTCGCAGCGGCGTCAAAGCCAGTAATTTCGTCGCCTTTATCATAGCTGCCCGGATATCCTCCAGCGGCAAGCACAACGCCAACGGCTGCACGGTCGTCAAATGCAATAGTTTTGCCCGCTAGTTCACCTTTACACGCCGCTTGGCAAAGTGGGACCAAATCAGACTGAAGACGCAACATGATAGGTTGTGTTTCAGGGTCGCCAAAACGACAGTTATACTCAATAACTTTTGGCGTGCCATCTGCCATAATCATCAAGCCTGCGTATAAGAAACCTACGTAATCGTTACCTTCAGACGCCATGCCGTTAACCGTTGGCATGATCACTTCATCCATAATACGGTTGTGAATCTCTGGTGTGACTACCGGAGCCGGAGAGTATGCGCCCATACCGCCCGTATTGGGGCCCTTATCGCCGTCTGCTGCACGTTTGTGATCTTGGCTGGTGGCAAAAGGCAGTACGTTTTTACCGTCTACCATTACGATGAAAGAGGCTTCTTCACCGTCTAAGAATTCTTCAATAACAACGCGACTACCAGCTTCGCCAAACGCATTACCTGCTAGCATGTCGCGAATAGCGTCTTCGGCTTCTTGAAGTGTCATTGCAACAATAACACCTTTACCCGCCGCCAGACCGTCTGCCTTGACTACGATAGGCGCGCCTTTTTCTCGCACGTAGGCAATAGCTGGGTCAATTTCAGTAAAGTTTTGATACTCTGCCGTTGGAATGTTGTGGCGAGCCAAGAAGTCTTTTGTGAACGCTTTTGAGCCTTCAAGCTGTGCTGCCGCTTGTGTAGGACCAAAAATCATTAGTCCTTCATTCGTGAACGCGTCAACAACACCTGCAACCAGCGGTGCTTCTGGACCAACAATAGTCAGTTCAACGTCATTACCTTTTGCAAAAGACACAAGGCCAGCAATGTCATTAACATCAATCGCCACATTCTCTAGCTTTGGCTCTGTTGCAGTACCAGCATTACCCGGTGCAACAAAGACAGTTGAAACATCAGAAGACTGCGCTGCTTTATAAGCTAGCGCATGCTCGCGGCCACCACCGCCAATTACAAGTACGTTCATTAACTGTTCCGTTATATGTTTATGGTTTTACAAATTTAAGTGTCATTCTATTGCTCTCGCCAATGGCAAGATACTTTTCACGATCTTGGTCGTCTAGTGCTAAACGCGGCGGCAATGTCCACACACCTTTAGGGTGATTGGCATTATCCATCGGGTTTGCATTTACGTCGCTGCTTTCTGCCAGCTTAAAGCCCGCTTTTTCTGCTGCTGCAATCACGTAAGAACGCTTCATATAGCCGCTCTTTTTCATCGCTTCGTCATCGGCGCTTTCCGGTAGTTCATGCTCAACTACACCTAACACACCGCCTGGCTTTAGCGCTTTAAAGAAAGCACCAAATGCATTGTCGATGCCTTCATCGCCATGACGCATGTACCAGTTATGCACGTTGCGGAAAGTAAGCACCATATCAGCGCTGCCGGCTTCGGTAATATCCAGTGCTTTAATTGGATCGAACGCGGTTAGTTCTGCACCTTCATACTTCATACCGGGTTTCATTTGCGACTCAAACTTCATTACCGCATTTTTGAAATAGTCGCCAGTTGATTCATCAACGAAGAAGTGAGCCGCCACATATTTGCCGTTATCCTTCACTACCTTAGTAATGATATCAGCATACCAGCCACCACCGGGTGAAATCTCTACCACAGTCATGTCAGGCTGTAAGCCGAAGAAACGCAGTGTTTGCTGCGGGTTGCGGTACTCGTCACGCGCTTTTGCTTTGGCAGTACGTACATCGCTCATCGCTGCGTCTGAAATGGCGTCTGCTGAGGCATAACCAGCAGACATACCAAGCGTTGCGGCTAACACTAATTGGGCTAACTTCTTCATTATTATTTCCTTTTCTGTCGAGGGTATTGTCAATTGTGATAACAGTATTACTACAATGTACTGTATGACAGATCAAGCCTACCAGTTAACCATGACAGTCATTCGACATCCCAACAGAATAATTCGTAGCTTTGTCGCTTAAGGTAGCCCGAGGTAGAGGGCGTATTTATCCCTCTACCTCGAGTGTTTTCATCATTGAGTGACGAAAGGTTTTAGTGACGGAAGTGACGCATTCCCGTGAACACCATAGCAATACCGTGTTCGTCAGCTGCATCAATCACTTCTTGATCACGCATAGAACCGCCAGGCTGAATGACCGCTTTGATACCCGCCTCTGCTGCAGCGTCAATGCCGTCACGGAATGGGAAGAAAGCATCAGACGCCATGACAGAGCCTGCGACTTCTAGATTCTCATCAGCCGCTTTGATGCCTGCAATTTTGGCAGAATATACACGGCTCATTTGGCCAGCTCCAACACCTACCGTCATGCCGTCTTTGCAGTAAACAATCGCGTTAGACTTCACGTATTTTGCTACCTTCCAGCAGAACATAAGGTCGCGTAGTTCATCTTCGCTTGGCTTACGCTTAGTCACCACTTCTAGGTCTTCCATTTCAACCATACCGAAGTCGCGCTCTTGTATTAGCAAGCCACCGTTTACGCGCTTAAAGTCATAGCCTTCAGTTAGCTGACCAGCCCAATCGCCACATGCTAGAAGACGTACGTTTTTCTTTGCACTTACTACGTCTTTCGCTTCATCGCTTACCGTTGGTGCAATAATGACTTCAACGAATTGACGGTCAACAATCGCTTGTGCTGTTTTCGCATCAAGCTCGCGGTTAAACGCGATAATGCCGCCAAATGCAGAGGTTGGGTCAGTTTTAAACGCGCGGTCGTAGGCACTTAGAATGTCTTCGCCAATAGCCACACCACAAGGGTTCGCGTGCTTCACAATAACGCATGCAGGTTGGTCGAACTCTTTTACGCATTCAAGGGCGGCATCGGTATCGGCGATATTGTTGAATGACAGTTCTTTACCTTGTAGCTGGGTAGCGGTAGCCACAGACGCTTCTTGGATATTGTTTTCAACGTAGAAGGCCGCTTCTTGGTGGCTATTTTCGCCATAGCGAAGGTCTTGCTTCTTAGTTAGCTGCATGTTGTACGTGCGTGGGAACTCACTGTGCTGGTGGTCGCAATCTGCTTCACAACCTGTGCTGTCTAAACGCGCACCAAAGTAGTTCGCAATCATGCCATCGTATTCAGCCGTATGTTCAAACGCTTTAATGGCAAGGTCAAAACGCGTGTTATACGTAAGCGACCCGTTGTTATCGTTCATTTCAGCTAGTACGCGAGAATAGTCAGAGGCGTTAACCACAATAGTAACGTCTTTATGGTTCTTCGCGGCAGCGCGTACCATCGTTGGACCGCCGATATCAATGTTTTCAATGGCGTCTTCAAGTGTGCAGTCTTCGTTGGCAACGGTTGCAGCAAATGGATAGAGGTTAACCACAACCAAATCAATTGGCGCAATGTCATTTTCTTCCATTACCGCTTCGTCCACACCGCGACGAGCAAGAATACCGCCGTGAATTTTTGGGTGAAGGGTTTTAACACGACCCGCCATAATTTCAGGGTGACCTGTGTGATCAGACACCTCTTTTACCGGAAGGCCTGCATCAGCTAGCAGTTTTGCAGTACCACCCGTCGACAGAAGTTCAACTCCAGCGTTATGCAGCGCTTGAGCGAATTCGAGGATACCAGTTTTGTCAGAGACACTAAGGAGAGCACGTTTAATAGGTTTTGGAGTTTGCATAAATTATAAGTTTCTAAAGTTGTAGTGTTGAAACAAAAAGAGCACCGATTGGTGCTCTTTGGTGGGCAAAGCCCTTGGAATCTTAGTTCATGCCGTATTGCTTAAGCTTCTTGCGAAGTGTGCCACGGTTGATGCCCATCATGATGGCAGCGCGGGTTTGGTTGCCGCGTGTGTAAGTCATGACTTCTTCTAGCAGCGGTGCTTCAACTTCGGCCAGTACCATTTCGTACAGGTTGTCGATGTTGGCGTTGTCCAATTGCTTAAGGTACTTGTTAACCGCTTGCTTTACAGAGTCACGCAGTGGCTTTTGAGCTTGCGTTTGTGAAGGCGTAGTTACTGTAGTAGTAAAAGGTGAAGTCACGTTTTGATCGAACATAATACTGTGTTGCTCTTAAGTTAGTCATCACTATGCTGCGGGAGAAATCTGTCGGGTTTCTCGTGTCTGCAGCGCTTGAAAATATGCATTAAGTGCTTCGAGTTGCTCACTTGCATCATCGATAGCGTTAAACGTTTTACGAAACTGACGATCCGTATCATGCTCCGAGAGATACCAGCCCACGTGCTTACGGGCTATTCTCACACCAGAGATGTCACCGTAGAAGTCCTGCACATTCGTTACATGCTCGTGCAAAATTTCATACTGTTGTGACAACGGCGGTGGCGCTAGGTTCTCGCCCGTTTCAAGATAATGTTGAATTTGATTAAAAATCCAAGGTTTACCTTGCGCGCCGCGGCCTATCATCACACCATCTGCCCCGGTGTAATTAAGCACCTCTTGTGCTTTTTCTGGAGAAGTAATGTCACCATTAGCAATAACCGGAATTGAAATTGCTGCCTTAATTTGGCGAATGGTGTCGTATTCCGCTTCCCCTTTGTACATACAAGCTCGCGTTCTACCATGAACAGCTAGCGACTGTATGCCGTTTTGCTCTGCAATGCGGGCAATATCAACCCCATTGCGGTTTTCTGGGTTCCAGCCGGTACGAATTTTCAGTGTTACAGGTACATCAACCGCGTTTACTACCGCTTTAATGATTGCTTCCACTGTATCTGGGTATTGAAGCAGTGCAGAACCTGCTAGCTTCTTATTCACCTTTTTAGCAGGACAACCCATGTTGATATCGATGATTTGTGCACCATTCTCAACATTAAATTGCGCTGCTTGCGCCATAAGCTCAGGATCGGCCCCAGCTATCTGTACAGAGCGAATACCTTCTTCGCCCTCGTGATTCATACGCGCTTGTGATTTAGCGGTGTTCCACACCTTTGGATTGCTCGAAAGCATTTCCGATACCACAAGTCCTGCACCTAAGCGCTTACACAATTGACGAAATGGACGATCGGTCACACCTGCCATAGGTGCCAACATTAAATTGTTATCTAACTCGTAAGGTCCAATACGTATTGCTTGTCGCATAGATTGTCGTATAGCTCGCCAACTAAAACTGCACAGAAAATATACACCCGGCTAAAACGGGGCGCTAAGTGTACGCGTTTTCACAAGGCTTGAAAAGGCTAAAAATCGCACAAAATTTTACTTAGTGCTCTTGACAGTGAAAAAAAACTGTCACATTAAAGGGCTAACGCACATTTGTTGGCTAAATTTTCTTCTAAAGTCTTACAGCCCTTTGTTTAAAAGGGCTGTAATGTGAAAAAAATTAACAAATTTCGAAGCGCTATTGGCTTTTATTTTAAATTTTTGAACCCGACACTCGTGCCCATTCACCATCAATTGCGCTTGGCTCAAGGCGAATATCTCGTGAGTATGCTTTCTCAATGTTGTTGACTTGCTCAGCTAAAATACCAGACAACACTAAAAGGCCGTCTGATTTGCAGTAGCCGGTAATGATATCTTGGAGCTCTAAAAGCGGTCCTGACAGTATGTTTGCCATGACAACATCGGCTTCAAGTGTAGGTTGGTTTTCAGGTAGGTACACATCTAAACGGTCTTCTACACCGTTTCGTCTGGCGTTTTCTTCGGTGGCTTGCAGTGCTTGTGGGTCTATATCAATCCCAATAACGCGCTTAGCACCCAACTTGAGTGCTGCAAGTGCCAAAATGCCCGAACCGCAGCCAAAATCCACAACGGTTTTGCCTGTCATATCGATACCATCTAACCAGCGAAGGCACAATGCGGTGGTTGGATGTGTGCCAGTACCAAAGGCAAGCCCCGGGTCTAACATGACGTTTACCGCAGTAGGGTCTGGTACATCGCGCCAGCTCGGACAAATCCAAAGACGCTCGCCAAACTGCATGGGATGAAAGTTGTCCATCCATTCACGTTCCCAGTCTTTATCTTCCAGTGGCTCTAATTTGTACTTAAAATCTTTACCTAGTACCTTGGCCTTACCCAAGCGTGCCAAAATGCTTTTCATGTCAGCGTCAGCTTCAAATAGGCCAACTACTTGCGTGTCTGGCCATAACATGACTTCACCAGGCTTTGGCTCATACATTGGAGTATCTTTTGCGTCAACGTAGGTCACCGCCTGCGATCCGTTAGCCGTTAACATATCGCCAATTGCTTCTGCAGTCTCAGACGTAGTATTAATTCGTAATTGTAGCCAAGCCATAGTGTTTATTTGCTAAAGTGTTTGACGCATATTGTACATCCCACGGCGAACAAACAAAATGACAGCGAAGGTATTTACTGTTTTTAATGATAGGTTCTTAATGACAAAACATACAGTGCATGAAAAATGTATTCTTTTGTCGACTAGTAAAATGTTGAAGTAAACTTATACAATTAGCCGTTGATGTTACTTCTGAGTATCTACCTTTTTTATGCGCCTATTTTCTCTTTTTGCCAGCCTTCTTATTTGCATTCATACAAGCTGTGCCAAAGAACTCGATGTCGTGGTTGGATGGGACAAGCCACCATACGTGGTGTCCGCCGATCATTCCGGTTTCGAAATTGACTTGGTACGGGCCATTTTTGCTGAAATGGGTCATGATATTTCGCCAATTTATGTTCCTTTTGGCAGAACTGCGCGCTTGTTAAAAGACGATGCGGTAGATGTGGCGCTTACCATCAATGATTCACACAAGGTCGACCCTACGCTACTAACCGACTTTTATATCGTTTATCAAAATGTTGCAGTGACACGCGCTGACCGCAATTTAGTTATCACCTCAATTCAAGATCTTACTGATAAAAGTGTTATTGCCTTTCAAACGGCAAGTGCGGTGTTAGGCGAGGAGTTTGGTGGTGCGTTATCTTCTTTACCAACCTATATAGAGATGGCACGACAAGATAGGCAAGTGAACATGTTGATGCTTGGAAGCGTTGATGCCATTGTGTTGGACCGTAATATCTTCAATTTTTTAAAAGCGCGTAACGACATGTATGCCAACGATGAAACTGTCTTTCACGAGCTATTCCCAATTACGCCATACCGCGCAGCTATTCCAGACCCAACGTTGCGTGAAGCATTTAATACTACCTTACGCCTATTCATCGAAGACGGACGATATCAAGCCTTACTCGACAAGTACGGCCTTGAAAACCTATTCAACAAGCTATCTCTCCCTGACGTTCACCCATAAGCTAAACAACTGTATTTGTGGATTGACATCGGCGTTCAAAAAATAGTCTTATTTCTGTAGACAGTGAACTATTTCTGCGACAGCGTATAAAAAGTACGACTGGCTCAACTCTGGGCATGTTTGCTGAAACAAGGAAATAACGATGATCAAAAAAGGGTATGTACTACTAACTGCAGTACTTCTGCTGTGCAGTGCTTGTGCAACAAAAGCCAATACTAAAAAACAGATAGACACATGGTTAGACAAACCAGCTCATGTCCAGGTACAAGCAATAAAAGCGGGAGACATAACCTCTGCCGATTTAGTTGCAGGTTATTTGGCTCGTATAGAAGCACGCGATACTAAAGTAAACAGCGTACTTTCCCTAAACCCAAATGCGCTTGCACAAGCAAAAGCGCTAGATAAGCGCATTGCAAATGGTGAGCAGGTGGGCGTATTAGCAGGCCTTCCGATATTGCTTAAAGACAATATTGAGTCGACTGAATTGCCGACTACCGCAGGTTCACTGGCGTTGTTGAATAATGACACCGGACGTGACGCGCCGATTGTATCGAAGCTAAAAGCCGCAGATGCCATTGTTTTAGGTAAAACCAATTTATCAGAGTGGGCGAATTTTCGTTCTGAATCATCAATCAGCGGATGGAGTGGCGTAGGCGGCCTTACCCGCAATCCACACATATTATCACGCAGCGCGTGTGGTTCTTCTTCTGGCTCGGGAGCGGCCATGGCACTGCGTTTAGCCTCTCTCGCAGTAGGCACTGAGACGAATGGCTCGGTAATCTGCCCATCTTCAATTAACGGAATTGTGGGCTTTAAACCAACGGTGGGCTTATTGTCACGTACCCACATTGTACCCATCTCATTTAGCCAAGATACCGCGGGCCCAATGACCGCTACGGTGCAAGATGCTTGGTTGATGACGTCAGTGATGGCAGGTAGCGATGCTCAAGATAAAGCAACTGCTGATGCAGATACGCATATTCCAGCATTACCTACGTCCTCTTTAATAGCAACAGACTTAAAAGGTATCTCTGTAGGCGTTGTGCGTTATCGTCAAGGTGATAACCCTCACGTACTTGCCATTTACGAGCAAGCACTTGAACAACTTAAAGCATCTGGCGCTACGCTAGTTGAAATTAGCGATTTCAATCAGCCAGACAGCTTCTGGCGAGACTCGTACAACGTATTGCTGAGTGAATTCCATGCTTCTATTAATGAATACCTGGCCTCTTCGCCGGCACAGTTACCCGCTCGAGACCTCGAAGGCCTGATAGCATTTAATAACCAAAGTGAGCGCGAACTAGCATTGTTCGATCAGAGTATTTTCGAGAAGTCGTTGGCATCTGATTCACTGGAAAGTGAAAACTATAAGAATGCCGTGTCGCTTATTCAAGATACAGCAGGTAAGAGTGGTATTGATGCGTTGATGGCAAAGCACAAGGTTGATGTGCTTGTAGCACCTTCAAATAGCCCCTCGTTTCTCATTGATGGCGTTTATGGCGATCACTCACCTGCAGGGTTTATCGGTATTGGCTACTTAGCCGCAGTTGCTGGGTATCCGCACCTAACAATTCCTGCAGGTGCAGTAAAAGATTTACCCGTGGGAATAAGCTTTATTGGGGCGAAGTGGCAAGATGAAAAAGTGCTAAGTATTGGCAGTGTATTTGAAGCAAAACACGGTTTTTACATCACGCCAAGCTTGCTGCCTACTCGATTTGATAACCCTGCACTTAAAGCAGTAACAAAGCCTTATCAGCCATAGCGTGAGGTTAACTGACACATAAAAAAGCCCCGATGTGTCGTCGGGGCTTTCAAATGTGAATAACAAAAAGCGGCAGTATAACTGGCTGTTAGCCTGGCTTTTTCACCCATGCACTACACCAACCGTCTGCATTTACCAGCTTGTTCGGGAAGATGTTACAAGGACGGTATTGCTCACCATCACTACCTTGTACATACATGCAGTTAGCACATTTAGCGCCATCAACGGTTGATGATGGGGTGTAGTTTAATGCTTTTGCAGTTGCATCATCTGCACTTAATTGCTCTTGTGCTTGCGCGCGAAGCGCAACGCCACCTAATGTAAGACCAATTACTGTAGAGCCTGACAGCTTAAGAAAGTCGCGGCGATTTACAGATTTCATAACACTCTCCTTAAGAGATAGAAACGATAATGATTCTTTTTTATTCAGCGCCTTAAACGCAAAAACCTGCCAAAGCGGCAGGTTTTTTTACATAACTAGATACTATCTCTTTTTCAAAAAAGATCGAATAAAAACGTACACTTTCTATTGATCTACATTAAATAAATGTCACACGCCTATTTGTTAGATACAGCGTAGAAGACAAAGTTCACTTCGTTTTTAGCGCTATACCGGGCTTGGCGTAGGCGAACTGAGCCAAACGGCTTGTTGAGTGATAACTATCTAGACCTGATATACAGGCGCTTTTCAGCCCTTCAATATCAACAAACCCATCACTTGCAATATAGTCTTTGCTGATATGTAGCTCTTGAATTTCGCCTATGATCATCTCTGTATCGTTGATGAGCGTGAAATGTTGTGCCACTTGAAGCCCGATTTTCACTTCACTTTCTTTTACAAAAGGTGCCGAAAAGGTCTCACTAAAAAAAGGTGTTAGGCCCACGGCGTCAAATTCACTTTCATCCGGTGCATAGCGTGCAGAGGTTTGGTGTGCTTTATCAATCCAGTCGGTACTGACGTGGTTTAGCGTATAAAAGCCACTTTTTTTAATATTACCCAATGAGTCTCGTTGTACCGTGTGCGGACGCATGATCATGCCAAGTAGCGGCGGGTTAGCACCGATGTGCACCACCGAACTGATAATTGCGACATTGTGCGTAGTACCATCGGAGGTGCCTAACAGCACCGCAGGCTTAAAGCCGGACAAGCTGTTTATAAGGTTAGCGCGATAGCGCTGTTCCATGCTGTCGATGTCGGTTTTAAACACGGGGCTAGTCATTTTCTCGCGTAGCCTCTAGTTGAAGTTCATCGCCATGCTGGTAAACGTTAAGTTCAATCGGCTGGCAACATACCTGACAGTCAAGTACTTGCACTTGTCCAACATCATTTATTTCATCAATTTCAACGTCGTTTGGGGCCATACAATAAGGGCAAGAAAAGCCCATCGCGCGGGTTAAGCTCATAAAATTTTTCACCGTTTTATTCTAGTAATATCTGGTACGTGGTGAAGGCGACGGGTGATCATCTTTCAAAAGGTTTTCGCTGTAGGCAATTGGCACACGTAAACGCAAGCTGAAGCGCACGAGAGTTGTTAATTTATCTGTATAAATATACACTATTTGCGTGTTCAGCATGACAGTAATTACTATGCGAAAAGACTTGCCTCCGCGTTATTATTTAACGCATTTTTATGAATTCTTGCACTTCTTTGAGGGGGCAAGCGCGACGCTGTTAACTGATGAAGCGGCGCGTTTTATTGCCAATTTCAAAGCCCTTGATGAAGATAAACAGTGCGTTGTGGTTCGCGCGGCAAATAGAAAGTATGCCGTTATTGATCGCAGGCAGTTTAATTATGCAGAAATTACCGCCCCTCAACAGCAGATAGACTGGTTGACAGACAATGGCTGGTTTGGCGATCTTTCAAGCGCGTCAATAAGCGATATTGCCGGTGTTTTAACCAAAGAGGCACTGCTGGGGTTACTTGGCGAGTACACCAGTGTGAGTGGTCTTGCATCGCTGACGAAACCCAAACTAGTCACACTGCTTCGCAATGAAGTTGAACAAAAGGGCTGGCCAGCGAGTTTCTCTAGTGATGATTATTTGGTGTGCCTGTTTGATGAAGCGCTGCGCTTCTTATTATTTTTGTATTTTGGTAACACCAAAAGCCGTTTAAATCAGTTTTCAATGCGCGACTTGGGGGTAATGCGAACACGCGCAGATTCTGTTAGCGACGTTGCGCGTTTTGAAACAAAAGAAGACACGCAGGCGGCATGGTTTTATGCAAACTGCTATCGACAGCTAAATGACTTAAATGATAGCGAATTAGAAACCCTATCTCGAAGTGACTTTCCGCAAACCCATGGTGTGTCTGCATGCTTTTATAAAGATCAATTGTTATACGCCCTCGGACTTAAACTGCTTGGCATAACGCGCAGTCGTGCGTTAGAAGTCTTAGCACGTGCGCAAAGCGATAAAGCAAAAGAAAAGTGGCTTAGAGAAAGTTATAAAGATGGCGCGACAGACGAAGTAAAAGCCGCCCTTGAAGAGATTATTGATAACCCGCAATCAGATACCTTATTAGCCTTTGCTGAAGACTTTTACGCAAGAAAATACCACAAGAAACGCACGAGTGCGGTAACTGACATGCTGCGCAATGCAAGCCGCTCTTTGGAAATAGATGTGAGTCAAAATCAGCAGGTGGAGCGCGGTGTGCTAGCCCATTATGCGCGACATGGTATTGCCGGTTGGCGGACAGAAAACCGGCTGTGGCGCAGCTTGTTTGGACTGCTATTTTGGCAGCAACTATACGAAGAAGATACGCTGGTTACAGAGTTTGATAGGCGACCATTGTCACTTAAGCAAAACAACTTTTATGCTAAGTTCGAGTCAAGTATTGAAGCGTTATTATCGCGCTTAAATTCAAAAGAGAAGTTGCGCTCACACATACACAAAATGGCTACACAGCACTATGGCAAAGTGAATAGTCTGTTTATGTGGTCGAGTCATTTACTTGAGCCCATTGACGCACTGATTTGTCATGGAGCGCTAGACGCAATTTATGCGTTGCTGCGTATGATGAGCAAAGACTTCGAAAACCTTCGCGATGGGTTTCCCGATGTTATGGTGTTTGATGGCACGCTGAGATTTGAAGAGATTAAAGCACCGGGCGATCAACTACGTCGCAATCAACTCGTTACTATTCAACGGTTACAGCAAGCTGGCTTTCCCGTTGCTGTAACCACTGTGAAGTGGGTGAGAGATCCACAGCAGCCATACGTTGTGGTAGACATTGAAACCACCGGAGGCAACAACAGCTACAATCGCATCACTGAAATTGGCATGGTGAAACTAATTGCTGGTGTTGAAGTTGACCGCTATCAAACGCTGATTAATCCACAGCGTCGAATTCCTGCCAATATTACGCGGCTGACAGGCATTTCAGATGATATGGTTCAAGACGCGCCTACTTTTGCCGAGATAGCTGATGCCGTTGCCCAGTTTACTCAAGATGCGGTATTCGTTGCGCACAACGTTAACTTTGACTATGGCTTCATAAAACAAGAATTCGCACGTTTGGAGCGCGATTTTCGTCGTCCCAAAATGTGTACCGTAAGAGAGATGCGTCGAACCTATCCCGGTTTACCGTCATATTCTCTTGCTAATTTAACACGACATTTTGATATTGAAATGGAGCAGCATCACCGCGCATTAAGCGACGCTGAGGCTGCGGCGCAATTGTTGACGCTAGTCTTTGCAAAAGATGATGAAAGCGTTGCCTAGTATTTGACACAGTGAACAAAAATCGACAACTCGCGTATTAGTGCTCACATAAGTTTATAACGAGATATTACTATGAGCTTAACTGAAGAGCAGCAATCCCGAATTATCGAAATGGCGTGGGAAGACAGAACACCGTTCGAGGCTATTGAGCGGCTTTATGGCTTGCCTGAGAAAGACGTGATTAAGTTAATGCGTAGCCACTTAAAAGAAAAAACGTTTAAAAATTGGCGCGAGCGAGTGAGTGGACGAAAAACGAAACACGCGAGCTTGCGACCTGTTGGTGTGGATAGAGGCTACTGTCCATCGCAATATAAACCAAAAGGAGCGAATAAGTAGTCTGAGATCACTCGTCGTTTGACGACGCACAGACTGTTGTTATTGGGAGTAGAAACGTTGTTATCTGCTGACGCAGTGGGCTTGGAAATACAAAGGTATTTCCTGCCTTATTAACATTTTTGGCGTGATGAACTTGACGTAACAAGTTAGCGTAAGTGTCGTTGTTTGCCTGTATGTGCTCAATGTCGCACATGACTTTCTCAATAAATTCAGCCGAAGATAAATGACTGTTTTGTTTTATTTCTTCTGCTAGCGCTTTTAATACGTAAGCTTCCCACTCTTTCCGGTAGCTTTCTTCCATCCGCTCCGGAAATAAGGAGAGTTCCGATATATCTTGTGCAAGGTCAACGATATCCAGGGGATCATCAAAGCGTAGTCGAAATGCAAGTAATACTTCATCTGATAACTGGGAGATGGGAAGCTTTTCTTTTAGTTGAGAATAGCGACTGGACACGATCACACCTTTTAATCTTTCAATACGTCTAACTAAGCCGTTGGCTTAGTTATTAGACTAAAGTATAAAAAATGAAGCCAAAATTTTAAACCGCAAAAGATTAAAAATAAGTAACAAATTTGCAATGAACTCAAGCTGTTCACGTCGCGTAAAAATGAATGCACTGTTAAAGTGTGTACGCGTTCTTGCTGTTTGGCCCATCATTTGATGGGCCTTTTTTATGAACATGTGCGTCAACCCCCAAAGCTTCGCCATTTGTCTAGTTGCGACTAGGCAGCACGTTCGCGTATATTACAGTTACGTTAACGTGGTTTTTTACGGTGATGAGCGAAACATACAGACATCAGTTTCCCTCTAGAACTTGGGCATGTATCTGCAAGGGCACACGCTTGCTTTTTCGTATGACAAGTTTGTTGTGCGTGGCTTTCATGGTCATTACCACAACCTCTGCACCCGTAATGTCGTCACCTGAACCCGTCATTTCCCCGTCCGTTATCTCTACATCTAGTATGTCATTAGACGCAGTAGCCCCCGATAATGAGATTAAGCCCCTCGTGATAGGAGTCACGCCACGTCCGGTTTTTGTGACGGTGGACGAACAGGGTAATCTTGATGGTCTTGATATTGCGCTGGCCAAGGCAATATTTGCCGAAGCAGGAATGCAAATAAGCTTTCAAGTATACCCTTGGAAGCGCATAGTCCATTTGCTCGAAAATGGAGAGGTTGATGTGGCGTTGTCTGCATCAGATTCTGACCAACGGCGTGAGTTTGCGCATTTCTCATCTGAAGCATTTCGCTTAGGTCATAATCTCCTCTTTACGAGTAAGAAGAACGCATCATTGTTCGACCCTAATAAAGGCCTTTCTCAACTTGAAGGAAAGTCGGTTCGACTAGGCGTTCAACGGGGTGTGGCTTACTCTCATGAATATGATGAAATGTTAAAGTCTGAAGCGTTTCGCCGCAAACTCGTGGTCGTTGACACGCCTCCTCGTCTGGTCGACCTATTGTTGATTGACCGTGTTGATGCTTTTTTGGGTTCTGAACGAGATTTACATCGCGAAATAATTAAACACGATGCAGAAGGGCAAATTGTTCCTGTGTTTTATTTAATGAACGATCAGGAAGCGAGTTCTCACATTATGTTTTCGAAAGCGTCAGTGCAAACACAGTGGGTTGAAAAAGTTGATGAGGCAATGCGAACACTTAAAGCCTCAGGCCGCTACGACGAAATATTGAGCTCGTTTTAGGTTTTAATTTTTTAAAAACTCACTGCGCGTTTAAAATTCGTCAAAATAACAATGCACTAGGCCCACCTATTTTATTGTTTGAATGACATTTTTACCCCTGCTAATAGCCGGCTGACACTATCTACCGCATCAACTCTGACAAACCATTCGAGCTTGTGCTGTTTTGACGCGACACCACTAAATTCTAGCGAGCCGCCGTGTCCTGTGCCCAGAAAATCTTCAATAAGCTCGGCCCTAGGTCCAAATACCGTATCGATATAGCTATAGTATGCAAAGTATTCAATAGGGTAGGAGGCATTGCCGATGGCGGCAGAAAACTCGCCGCTTGCACCCAAAACAATTTTGGCTGCGGCTTCGTCTGTGCGTTGCACTAATTCGAAAAATAGGGTGTCGGCATCGTTTAACCGGTATCTGTACTCACCACGAACAAAGCTACCTTCAATAATGCGCTCTACACTGACTTCGTAACTATGGCGTTCACCCATTCGTGCAGAGTACTCCAACTCAATATATTCTTCTTCATTGCCAACGTTAAACGCCTCGCTAGCTTGGGCATCGCCAAGCTGTCCAATGACTACTTCAAGCGCGCTGTTATTTTTTAAATTGCGTACGTGTCGTAAGCCAGTAATCCACCCATCCTTAGACAACCCGGTAGACGAAACACGCCCTTTATAGGTGGGAATTATGCCTACTTCTGTTTTGCCATAACTGGATTTATGACGAAGATACAAACGGCGTGCGTATAAATGGTCAGTCGTGCTGCTGCCAAACGTGTTATGACTTGAAGAAAAGTCATCACCTGTCACCACGAAACTGTTAAGTGACCAGTCATCAGAAAGCGTTAACGCGGGATAATAGCGCAAGCGATATTGCTCGCGACTAGGTCGGTTTGAGCGATTATCAAAGCGCACTTGTACATCAAGTTTTTGTGAGAATGTTAGTTCAGATGCAACGCCATACTTTTGTGTGAATGACGTACAGAAGAGTAGTGCTAACAAAACGGCAATACCGCGCACGCGTAGTCCTTAATTACTCGATTATGCTTCTTATACGTATCTTGCCTGTACATGGGGTTAAAGTAAAAAAAGCCGGCAAGGGTGCCGGCCATAAGTGGAGGTGGACTCCAATGAGGGTTGAACTAGTTCATTAAACAGTTCGGGAACACACATTTCAAAACAGGGAGATGTCTTAAAACTTGAAATAAGTATAGGGCGGGTATTTAAATAAAAAAATCGCTAAAAATTGATTGTTGTAATCGTATTTATAGAATTTGCTGAATAGCGAATAGCGAATAGCGAATAGCGAATAGCGAATAGCGAATAGCGAATAGCGAATAGCGAATAGCGAATAGCGAATAGCGAATAGCGAATAGCGAATAGCGAATAGCGAATAGCGAGAAAATTGGGCTACACAAAAAACAGCGTGTAGCCCAAAGGGGGGATTAGGCTAAACCTAGTTTCTTCTCTAGATAGTGGATGTTGGTTCCACCTGCAAAGAAGTTTTCGTCGGCCATAATGGCGCGTTGAAGTGGAATATTGGTTTTAATACCTTCAACAACAATCTCTTCAAGCGCATGGCGCATACGAGCGATAGCTTCATCACGGCTTTCACCGTAGGTAATAAGTTTACCAATCATTGAGTCGTAATAAGGCGGTACGTGGTAGCCTGCGTAAATGTGCGACTCCCAACGAATACCAAGACCACCCGGTGCATGGAACATGTCGATAGGTCCAGGGCTTGGGATGAAGGTCTTAGGATCTTCTGCGTTTATACGACATTCAATCGCGTGACCACGAATTTGAATTTGCGACTGATCAATTGACAGAGGTTGTCCTGCCGCAATGCGCAATTGCTCTTTAATCAAGTCGACGCCAGTGATCATTTCAGATACCGGATGCTCAACCTGAATACGCGTATTCATTTCAATGAAATAAAACTCACCGTTTTCGTACAAGAATTCGAATGTACCTGCACCGCGATAGCCAATTTCAATACAGGCTTTGCGACAGCGGTCACCAATTTTTGTACGCATTTGTTCAGAAATACCAGGTGCAGGTGCTTCTTCAACGACTTTTTGGTGGCGACGTTGCATAGAACAGTCACGTTCACCTAGGTGGATAGCATTACCTTGACCATCAGCAAGTACCTGAATTTCCACGTGACGAGGGTTCTCAAGGAATTTTTCCATGTATACCGTCGAATTACCAAACGCGGCACCAGCTTCTGCTTGCGTGGTTTCAATAGCTTTAATGAGTTCGTCTTCGCTGCGTACAACACGCATACCACGACCACCACCGCCACCTGCGGCCTTAACGATAATTGGATAGCCAATACGCTTAGCAATGGCTTTATTGCGTTCTACGTCGTCAGTAAGAGGGCCGTCAGACCCTGGTACACACGGAACGCCTGCTTTTTTCATTGCATTAATTGCCGAAACTTTATCACCCATTAGGTTAATAGTTTCTGCTTTAGGGCCAATGAAGATAAAACCGCTCTTTTCAACGGCCTCGGCAAAATCGGCATTCTCTGCTAAGAAGCCGTAGCCTGGGTGAATAGCAATTGAGTTTGTTACTTCAGCAGCGGCAATAATGCGCGGTATATTAAGATAGCTTTCGGTTGCTGACGCTTTGCCGATACAAATCGACTCATCGGCAAGCAACACGTGCTTTAAGTTTTTGTCCGCAGTGGAATGCACCGCAACGGTCTTGATGCCTAATTCCTTACAGGCTCTCAAGATTCGTAGGGCAATTTCACCACGGTTAGCAATTAGTACTTTATCTAGCATAGTGAAGTACTCGCTTATTCAATGATAAACATTGGCTGGTCGAATTCTACAGGGTCTTGGTTGTCTACCAAGATAGCCTTCACAACACCTGCTTTATCAGCTTCAATTTGGTTCATCATCTTCATTGCTTCTACGATACAAAGCGTATCGCCCACTTTAACTTGCTGACCTACTTCAGCGAAAGGCTTCGCTGTAGGTGAAGATGCACGGTAGAAAGTACCTACCATTGGAGACTTAACTACGTGTCCATCTGGCTGCGCAGGCTCAGCGGCTTTTGGCGCTTCAGCTACTGGCGCGGCAACAGGAGCAGCTTGAGGTGCAGCAGGTGCGGCAAAGCTGTAGTTTACTGGCGCTTGAACACCAGTAGGACCACGGTGAATGCGTACTGACTCTTCGCCTTCGGTGATCTCAAGCTCGGCAATGCCTGATTCTTCCACTAGCTCGATGAGTTTTTTAATCTTTCTAATATCCATGTTCTGTCTCTGCGTTATTTTTGCGATTTCGGTAAATTGATTGCCGCAGTTAGCGCGAGCGAATAGCCCATGGCACCAAGGCCAACAATGACGCCAGCTGCAACATCAGAAAAATAGGAATGATGACGAAACGGCTCACGGGCGTGAACGTTCGACAAATGCACTTCAATAAACGGGATATTGACACTCAGTAATGCATCGCGCAGTGCGACACTGGTGTGCGTAAAAGCCGCAGGGTTGATGATAATCGCGTCAACGTTACCCATAGCAGCATGTACACGTTCAATCAGCGCATGCTCCGCATTTGATTGAAAATGCGAGAGCGTTACGTCACTTGACGCAGCCTGTGCCGTCAAGTCATCTACAATGTCTTGAAGGGTTTGCGTGCCATACTTGTCGGGTTCACGTTGGCCTAACATGTTTAGGTTAGGGCCATTTAATAACAAAATATTCATCTAGTTTGCTGCTATCTTCGGGAAAATGTCACTGTTATTGCCATTTCAACAAACTTTTGTGACAGTTGCACGAAAAAAAGCCAATTTCTTTGCTCGTTTATTGTATTTATAGATGATTATAGAGATAGCGAAAGATTTCGCAGCAAAATACTGGTCTAATCAGGTGTTTTCGGCGCAAAGTTAGGTGGAATTTCGCGTGCTTAATGGCTTATTGGGAAGACAGTTCGAAAGGCACACTTTGGTAGCCGCCGTGAAACTTTGCTACGTAGATGCCGAAATGTAAGTGCGGCAATGACGAAAAACCCGTATTACCGGTGTAACCGATTAGCTGCCCCTGCTGAACTTCTTGACCTTGTTTGACCGCTACTCCCTTGTACTTCAGGTGGTAGTATTCGCCCGTAGTGCCATCGCTATGCAATATAACCACGTAATTAGCATGTTTGGCAAAACGACTCGATGCCCCGCCTTTTTTCCCATCGTCTTTGGTATCGATCACCACACCGCTGCGCGCTGCTAAGATGGGCGTACCCACTGGCGCTGCAAAATCCAGAGCATAGCGTGACGGACCTGTGTGGCTAAAATTGCCGTTGAAGCCCTGAACAATGCGGTACTGCTTGGCAGGTTGTAATGGCGGCAAATACTTGATGTTGTTATCGTGAGTCGCGTTTATGTCGCCTACGGTCCATTTTACGCGCATTGTGCGCCAAAATTGGCGCGTGCTGGCTACCTCGCCAAGTACAATGGGGTCATCTGAGTCTAAGAATGCATTTGCGTGCGCAATTGGCTTGCGTGTTGATGCTTCTGATACCCCGTGACGCTCTTTATGGGAATAAAGTGCATCTGAATATAGGGTAAGTGCAACAGGTAGCGGTACATACCGTTTTACGGTTACTTGATATCGGGTTTTATCACGAGAAAGTGGGGTGAGTTCAAAACAAAATCGACGATTGTCAAAGCACCCTTCATTTTTATTGTTTGCATTGGCTGGTATAAGCGAAGCGAGCGAAAATACCAACAACACAACAAACACAACACACGAGACAATAAGCCGAGGCTGAATATTGCCCCGGCTTTCTCTATGTTCACTATTGGTTTGCATTTCCATTAACGGTGGCATTGATATGCGAGGTGAACTCGTCTGCGTTCATAAAGCCAGTAACACGCGCTTTATTAATTTCGCTGCCGCTGGTATCGAAAAACAATATTGTGGGCAGCCCGAGTATTTCAAACTCATCAAACACTTCTTGACGCTCTGGTGTATTGTCAGTCAAGTCCATTTGCATCCATACTGTATTACTCAGGGCGTTCACGACGTTTGCCTCTGGGAAGGTGTACTTCTCGAACTCTTTACATGCCACACACCAGTCAGCATACAAGTCGACCATCACGGTTTTGCCTTGCGCATTAGCGTCAGCTATTTTGCGTTGTAAGTCGCTTAAGTTTTTGGCGACAACAAACTCAGGGTGCCCTTTCTTATCTCCCCAGTAACCTGTGTTCTCACCTGCTTGATAAATCATCCCAACGCTGCCCATTACGCCCATGGCCACAACAACTGCGCGCAGTAATTTCATTTTACTATTCGGCGTGGCGCGATTTATCGTCCAATAATAACCAAATAACCCAGTCGCTAGTGCAGCCCACAAGAAGTCGGAATAAGGACTGTTCCACAAACGCTCAATAAAGACGATAGCAACTGCCAGCATCATAAAGCCGAACGTAACCTTAACCACATTCATCCAATTACCCGCTTTGGGTAGAAGTTTGCCGCCAGTCATACCGAATAGAATAAGTGGTACGCCCATGCCTACCGACAACAGGTAAAGCGAAATAAAGCCCAATGTCATATCGCCAGTTTGCGCAATAAAAAGCAAAATACCGGTAAGCGGTGCTGTCGTGCAAGGTGAAGCAATAAGGCCAGACAGTACACCCATAACAAACACGCCAACAAAGCTGCCTGGTGTTTGGTTATTACTCATATGCATGAGCTTTTCTTGATACTTAGCGGGCAGTTGAATTTCAAAGCCACCAAAAAGTGCCACTGCCAATAGCACAAAAAGTACAATGAATACCGCTAATACCACAGGGTGCTGAAGCGCTGCCTGAAATTGTGCCCCTGCCACCGCAACCACTAAACCTAGCAGCGAGTAGGTGATGGCCATGCCTTGCACATAGACAAACGTAAGCCAAAATGCATGGGACGTCGTTTTAGGTTTTCCCTGTCCAATAACAATACCCGATACGATGGGGTACATTGGAAAAACACAAGGCGTAAAGGCAAGGCCAATACCTAGTGCAAAGAAAAGGGCTAAAGTAAGCGGTAAATTGTCTTTATTAATTAGCTTTTCAGCAAGAGTGAACTGCTCACTAACCGGCGTGTCGGTGTTATTGGTGGGTGTAGCTACCGCATTAGCCGCATTGGCACTGTCTAATGCACTTAAGTAAACCACCTTCACCGTTGGGGGGTAACATAAACCAGCGTCAGCGCAACCCTGGTAGCGTACTTTCACCACACCATTATCGTCGGCACTTTCGATGGGCAGGGTAATCGTTACGGTGTTGTAAAACACTTCAGATTCACCAAAAAATTCATCTTGGATCATAGTGCCTTGTGGATAGGTCGCCTCACCCACCTCGGCTTGCTTTGTAACGTATTTAAATTGCTTTTTATACAGGTAATAACCTTCGGCAATAGAAAAGGTAAGCGTTAAAGTACTACCTTGTTGATTGAAGTCGAAAACAAACGCCTGATCGATATCAAGAAATTGAGGTTCGTTTGCAAAAGGGTCGTCAAACCCGCCGGCAATCTGAGCATTAGCTTGTAGTGCAAAACACGCAAGCATGAACAGCATACACACAAGCGTGAATGTACGTCCTACAAGTGAGCGAGGTGCGCTGCTGTGCTCGCCCGAAAATTTCGATAATGTCGTTGTCATAGCGTATAAATCAATCTTACTTCTTTAACTTGTTATTATTGCAAGGTAGCTTGCAGCCAGTGGCCATAAGCATGACTGGCCTCGGCATTAAGCTCAAGCCATTCTGGTACGTCGTATGGGTGTAGCTTGCTCACCTTTTCATATGCTTGCAATACCTTCTGGGTATTCGTTTTGATAATTAGCTGACACTCGGTATCCGTTTCAATCTTACCTTGCCACTCATAAACTGACCGTATGCCTTTTATTATATTTACACAGGCAGCCAGTTTGTTTTGCAACAGAGCGTACGCAATATCGTTCGCAACGTCTTCATTTGGTACCGTGCAAAGTATTAATTTGATTGTCATGGTGCATGCCCTTCTGTCGAATGAATTGTGCATCGACTCAGTCACCACAGTATACGCAGACCGTTAATGCGCACACATTCTTTCACACCTATAAAGGTGTAAGCGTGTTATCGGTCGCTAGCACTGACCGATTGACCGATTCAATGGCACCTTTTCTTGTTATTACGTTCAAAGACCCTATAACAGAGTATGAGAATATGAAAGAGGAACCATTTTGCGGGTTTTATTTATACTATTTGCCGTATTACCCATTATCGAAATCGCCCTACTTGTTAATGTTGGCAGCATGATTGGCGGTTGGAATACCATTGGTCTAGTTATTTTAACTGCCTTTATAGGCGCTTATTTTGTTAAGCGTGAAGGTATTAGCACCCTTCAGACCGCACAAGCGAAAATGCAGCGCAACGAAGTACCAGGGCGAGAACTCGTGGAAGGCCTAATGCTTGTCGTGGCGGGCGTGTTATTGGTCACGCCTGGGTTTATCACTGATATTTTCGGGTTTATGTTTGCACTACCAGGCTCAAGACACTTGCTTGCCGCGCAAGTAACCAAACATTTGAAAATGCATGTTGTCGCAGGCAGCGCGGGCGTAGCGGGTGCGTTTGGACAAGGGTTTAACCCAAATCAACACAATCCGTTTAATCAACCGAATTCCCAGCATGGCAATGGTGATGTGTTTGAAGGAGAGTATTCAGATAACACGACCAACGATCCAGATAAGCGCCTTAAGTAGCCGTCAGATTATTAAAGCGCCCCATCGACCTTCACGCCGTTTATCGCGACAAACGGCGTTTACTTGCCTAGCAAAATTAAGTATTTAGCCAAAAAACCAAATTTTTTACATTTTTTTGCTTAAAAACCCTTGAAGTTGTCTGGGTACTACCCCATCTATCCGTGCAGAAACGATTTTAACTGCTCAGTAATGAGCAACCCAGGCACACAACATTCAGGCAGTCTGAGTGTTGGTAATCACATAAACTTGAATAGTGGAATTTTCAGGAGACTTGAAAATGGCAATTCGTCCTTTACACGACCGCGTAATCCTTAAGCGCGCAGAGCAAGAAAGCAAATCTGCAGGCGGTATCGTTCTGACTGGTTCTGCAGCAGAAAAATCTACACGCGGCGAAGTAATCGCAGTAGGTAACGGTCGCATTCTTGAGAACGGCGAAGTTAAAGCGCTAGACGTTAAAGTAGGCGACACCGTTATTTTCAACGACGGTTACGGCGTTAAAACAGAAAAGCTGGATGGTGAAGAAGTACTTATCCTAAGCGAAAGCGACATTCTAGCGATTGTTGAGTAATTACAACTAACGTTAAAACGAATTTTAGAGGAATTTAATCATGGCAGCTAAAGAAGTACGTTTTGGTGATGACGCTCGCAGCAAAATGCTAAAAGGCGTAAACACACTAGCTAACGCAGTTAAAGTAACACTAGGTCCAAAAGGCCGTAACGTTGTACTAGACAAGTCTTTCGGTGCACCGACTATCACTAAAGATGGTGTGTCTGTAGCGAAAGAAATCGAGCTTGAAGACAAGTTCGAGAACATGGGCGCGCAAATGGTAAAAGAAGTTGCGTCTAAAGCGAACGACGAAGCAGGTGACGGTACAACTACTGCAACTGTTCTAGCGCAAGCTATCGTAACTGAAGGCCTTAAGAGCGTTGCAGCGGGCATGAACCCAATGGATCTTAAGCGCGGTATCGACAAAGCAGTTGCGGCGGCAGTTGAAGGTCTTAAGTCGCTTTCTACTGACTGTGCAGACAGCAAGTCTATCGCTCAAGTAGGTACTATCTCTGCAAACTCTGATTCAGAAGTTGGCGACATCATTGCTCAAGCAATGGAAAAAGTAGGTAAAGAAGGTGTTATCACTGTAGAAGAAGGTCAGGCACTTCAAAACGAACTAGACGTTGTTGAAGGTATGCAGTTCGACCGTGGTTACCTATCTCCATACTTCATCAACAACCAAGAAAACGGCACTGTTGAATTAGACAACCCGTTCATCCTATTGGTTGACAAGAAGATTTCTAACATCCGCGAACTACTTCCTACCCTTGAAGGCGTAGCGAAAGCAGGTAAGCCGCTTATGATCATCGCTGAAGATGTTGAAGGCGAAGCGCTTGCTACACTAGTAGTTAACAACATGCGCGGTATTGTTAAAGTTGCAGCGGTTAAAGCCCCAGGTTTTGGTGACCGTCGTAAAGCAATGCTTCAAGACATCGCTATCCTAACTGGCGGTACAGTTATCTCTGAAGAGATTGGTCTAGACCTTGAAAAAGTGCAGCTTGAAGACCTAGGTACTGCTAAGCGCGTAGTTATCAACAAAGACAACACAACTGTTGTTGACGGTAACGGCGACCAAGAAGCGATTGAAGGCCGTTGTGCTCAAATCAAAGGTCAAATTGAAGAGTCTACGTCTGACTACGACAAAGAGAAGCTTCAAGAGCGTCTAGCTAAGCTTTCTGGCGGTGTTGCAGTAATTAAAGTTGGTGCAGCAACTGAAGTTGAAATGAAAGAGAAGAAAGACCGCGTAGAAGATGCACTACACGCAACGCGTGCAGCGGTTGAAGAAGGTGTAGTACCTGGTGGTGGTGTAGCACTAGTTCGCGCAGCAGCTAAACTTGCTGACCTAACTGGCGACAACGACGACCAAACAGTAGGTATTAAGCTTGCACTACGTGCAATGGAAGCGCCTCTACGTCAAATCGCGTCTAACGCAGGTGCTGAAGCGTCTGTTGTTATCAACGCAGTTAAAGGCGGCGAAGGTAACTACGGTTACAACGCAGGTAACGACACTTACGGCGACATGCTAGAGATGGGTATTCTTGACCCAACTAAAGTAACGCGCTCTGCACTTCAGTTCGCATCTTCAATTGCTTCACTAATGATCACGACTGAAGCAATGGTAGCTGAGCTACCTAAAGACGAAGCTGCGCCTGCAATGCCTGACATGGGCGGCATGGGCGGAATGGGCGGCATGATGTAATCAATTGCTGCCTCTTGTAGTCCTTTAAAATCAATGGTTTACGTTTAATGTATACAGTTAAGTATACGCAAATGTAGACAGTGATGTAGGACGAAAAGAAGCTTTAAGAAAGGCGTTGGGTTTAGACTCAGCGCCTTTTTTTTGGTCAGTGGTAAAGGTCAGAACATCCGATAGTACTGTTTGTACTGCTGAACCAAGTCTTGAGACAACGTGAAGTCACCACTAAGCGCACCTGTTACAGCTTGCTGATACAACTGCTTAGTCTTCAGGTCTTGGTTAACTGCATAAGCTACCCAATTAGAGAAGTGGTCAGCGTCACTAATGCCTAGTTCACTCTCTGCATAGTCAGCAAAGTCGTTGTAAAGTTGCTCCGTTGCTTTGTGTATCTCTCGCTCTGCTCGTTCAGGCGATACACCGTAAGATTCGCTAAGGCCAACTAGCACTTCCTCAGATAAGTCTTCACCAGCTAGTACAGCAGTCAACGCATCAATGGTATTAGCTGAACCAATGACATCTTCAATCTGATTAGCAGTGCTTAATGCTTCAGTGTTTATGTGCTCAAGCGTTCCTTGTGTATCTTCGGGTTCTTCAGATACCTCAAAGAAGTCTTCAGCATCGTCGAGGTAGTCGTCGTAGTTTCCAGCGTAGATTGACTTGCTAAGTATTCCAGCTTCAATCAAGTGGTCTACTTGTCCTGAGATACCGTTGACAGTAACCACAGTGTGAGGCTGGATGTCTTTTAGTTGGACTGGACGACCCTCAACTGTCCTAATGTCTGTTATCGCTAAGTCGTCTGTAGCTTGCTCTTGGTGTTCTTCTTGCTCTAACAGTTCGTTAAGTTGTTGCTGAGTGGTCTCACAGACTTCTCCTGTTGAATAGTCAGGGAAGTCTATTGCTTCATTGTTAGTAGTATTCATGAGTTAGTACCTCCAATACGTGTGTTAATGGATAAAGGAAACGACCTCCTGAGAGGCGATATAAGATCGAGTTAGATGTGGGTAATGGGATTGCCTAGGGATAGGCTTAAAGTCTTCTCAGAAGATCGTTTAGATCGGTTTACGCTGCTTTCTTAGCGCTGTAATAAAATAGGAATGCTGCATCTATGGCATCGGTGTTTCCGGTAAATGCGCCTATTAGAGCACTATGCTTTACGGGTTCATCATCAAGATAATCACCTTGTGCTCCGGTTAACCAATCGGTGAACTCATGAGCCGTTGAGTACGAATAGCCCAACACTTGCTCTACTCGTTCCTCAATCACCCATAATATTTCATCAAAGAAGTTTACAGCCAAATTGATTACGTCGTATTTATCCATACCGTGCTTATCTTGAAGATACGTGGTAATCGAATGAGGAAAGGCCTCGCCATAGACTACTAAATCTTCAATAGACACCTTATCCTTTGCTGCGTTACAGGCATCTACAATGGTTTTTACTGAGTCACTGTTTGCAATTGCTGGATTGATAGTTGTGTTAATCATAAGAAATACCTCCAATAAATGTTTGTGCGTAAGTCAGGGAGTGGTTAAGAAAAGTGTTAAGCAGCAGCTTCAGTCGCTAAGTTATCCGCAAGTTCATTGCCGTAGATACCGCTATGACCTCGAACCCACTTAACGACAACTTTAGGCTTCTCTTGCTTCAGCTTGTCGATACGTTGCCATAAGTCTTGATTGGCTACAGGCTTCTTATTGGCATTCTTCCAGCCTTTCAGCTTCCACCCTTTAAGCCACTCGTTGTAGCCCTTAGCAATCATGTCGTTGTCTGTGTGGATAATGTCCTCAGACTCTGCCAGTTCAAGAGCCTTGATGACTGCTAGCATTTCACAACGAACATTAGTGGTTGTCTCTTTGCCTTCTACTGGCTCAACTCGTGCCTTGTAGGTCTCCAAGACTTCCTCTTGGTCATTCAACACGACAACGCCTAAGCCACCGTGTTTACATCCGTTCTGGTTGTTAGGCGCTGCACCGTCAGTAAAGATAAGTCGTGGTGTTAGTGTACTCATATCCTAATTCCTCCGATTAATGGGTTAATTGTTTAGCTAAGGCTTGTTGAACCTTCGCTAGTTCTGCTTTGTGGTCGTCAAGACGTTTAAGGCCAACCTCTGCTGAACTGATTTTTCTGTTCATTTCGAGCAAGTGCTTCTGAATCTCACGGTCAAAGTAAGCTTGTGTCTCACTAACTTGCCGTTGTCGTTCAGACTCATTTAGTCCATCCTTGCGATTTATCTCAGCAATCTGCTTGTCTCGCTCACGCTCCATGCTTAAAGCGAAATCAGCTTTAGACTGGTTGCAGTGCTCAATGGTGTCGTTGTACTGAGTAGCGTTAGCTTTGTTGATTGAATCAAGTAACTCAGCACGACGATTAATAAGCTGGTCTACAGTCAGTTCAGGCACAATGTGTTGAGGACGTTTAGCGTCTTCAGGCAACACTAACTCACTCGTGATAGTGCTCCAGATGTCATCTAGTTTCTCTTGACGTTCCTTGTCGTTCAGGAACACAAGAGTCCAGAAGTTAGCCTCAGCCATATCTCTAAAGTCAGCCTTAGCGGTGTTGAAGTTGTCTCGAAGTTGTTTCGCCTTGGCTTCAGCTTCTCGACGTTCAATAGCTTCTTGTGTGTACTTAATACGGTAGTCATCGAACTTAATGCGACCTTGTGCTTCGCTGTTATATAAGTGAATCAGTAAGTCTTGGCAGATAGCCTCAGTAGCGTTAACACGGTCTTGAAGTTCTTTCTGACGTTCTTGTAGTTCTCTAATGATGTCAGCTTGTTTGCTCATACCTTTTATTCTCCTTAGCTGTTAGTGGTGTGATAGTTGTTTGGTGATACATTCATTGATGATTGTCGATGCACCGACTTTACGTGAGCGCTTAGCTTGTCTCTCTGTTTGCTCTCGTTGAATTAGCATTAGGTTGAGAGGCGTAAGGTTCACACGCATCTGTGGGTTGTTCAGTGTCTTGAAGTTTTTCATTTAGTTCTCCTTATGGGCTTTTTGCTACAAAACAGGGTCTTACGGATGGACGCCTGTAACTAACTGATGGGCTTTTTCGAAAATAAACTCATCAATAAGAAGGCTCTCAAAGGTGACATTGAGCCAACCTAAAGCCTTCTGATTGATGTGCTTGATAAACAGTAAGGGGATGCCTAGGACAAGTGCTGGAGGTAGAGCACAAGTCCATAGGCTTAGAAGGATATGAGTAAACAAATCAAGTTAGACCATACACACATGAATCAATACACATGAGTAAGGGATGACTACGGGTGTCTTAAAGACTTGCCTCTAGTCCATTAACTAATTGGATTAATCATTGATATATCCAGTAACGGACTGTCTTTAAGACTAACTAAACGATACTGGTGTTGGTCTTAGATTTGATGACTTAGAGTTGCCCCCCTTACCCCCCACGTTACGTAGGTAGATAAGGGTGGAAACAATCATCTGTAAACCAGTATCTGTTAGCTTTGTGTTGGTCTTGAGTTTGATTGACTGGTCACTTGCCCCTGAGCCGTAGCTCACCACCGTGAAGTTAGTGACCGAGTGTTTGTCTTCACGATGTCCTCTGGAATTTTCTCTTGCTTAAGTCAGGGAGTCATCCCGATTAGACTCGCTTCCTTTTCTCTTAAGTCAGGGAGTCAGCAGAACTTTTCTTTCATATGTCAGGGAGTCGTGTACCCCTTGATTTTACTGGTTTGAGAGAATATTAGACAACGCTAATAAGTCTGAAGGGATTATATGGTCATTAGGTCTAACCAACGGATAAGCGATAAGTGCGGACACATAGTCTCACTACAGATCGACAGCGGCTCTCTACGGGCTTTTCTAGGCGTAACTAATACGATTGCATAGGGTGAAACAACTCGATCGGAGAAGGCTTTACAGAGCCTCAAACAGTCAAGAGTGAGACTCCGTTAGTACAAGGTTAATTCAAGGTAGGTGTCTGACGTTTCGCCAGTTCAACTGCTTCCGTCAATACTGAAAGGTGGTGTTTGAGGTCAGTAAGACTCTCAAGGTTAGACGATAGGATGTCACCTAGTTTCACTGAGTCGTAGTCCACGAGAGCTAAAAGGTTGTCGATAGAATCGTTAAGCTCTGTTACTTGTGTTTGATTCAACATGATAGTCCTCCGTGTTTGTTAAGAATCGAGAGTAAGTAAACAAAAAGTTGTTCCTCATGTCAACAAATTCTTTAAAATCAATTATTTATGCTCACTTGTGAGAATGAGTCACTTCTGAGTCTGGAACATTCAACCACATGAACTATAACTTTCAGTGATCGAATTGGCTGGATTAATTACTCTGGTTTATGAAGACATTTCCTTTTTGACTGCCTGAACCGTAGAAGGAGAAATGCTCAACTGAGCGGCTATCTTTCTTATACTGATTCCATCTTCTAGCATCTGCTTTACACGCTCACGGTCAATGCTCTTTGGTCTGCCCTTATACTTACCCTCAGCCTTAGCTATCGCGATACCTTCACGTTGTCTTTCAAGTATCATTGAGCGCTCAAACTGATAAATACCGCCAAGCATCGTAAGCATTAACTCTTGCATAGGGTCATTCTTATCTGGTGTGAACGTCATGTTCTCTTTGTGGAACTTTAAGGTAACGCCACGATTCCGTAGAGATTCAACAAGGTCTAACAAGTTTCCAACGTTTCTAGCCATTCTTGAAATGTCATGTACATGCACAGTGTCACCTTCTCGCAAATGCTCCAGCATAACTTTCAATTCTGGTCTGTCTGTATCTTTACCAGAGCATTTGTCTGTGTACACCTTATCCAATGCAAGGCCGTCAAGCTGTCTCGCTGTATTCTGCTCAACAGTGCTCACTCGAATATAACCAATTTCCATTACTGAATACCTTCAAGTGTGTGGTTTTAAATCTAAGACGTTTAAATGTTAATCGTAACAAAAAATAAAAGTCAACTTAAAACCACACAAAAGGTGATAAAAAAGTGTACCAGTCAAATGTAACAGTTAGGATATACCCGATTGGTACAGCAAATTGGTCGTAAGAGCCACCAGCAGAGCCTGCGCGTTGTCTTCGTGTTTGGTCAAGATGAACGTTGCGACTAGCTTGAAGATTGTCTCAACGATGTTCCTGTGTTGCGTAGAGGCGCCCTATGGGGGGAGTTGAGGCTTCATCATTGTCGAATTGGCGTCTCAGATTTTTGTAGTGAAAATTTTCTGGTGGAAGGCAATGAAAAAGGGCAGCGTCAAGCTACCCTCATAACAGTGAGCAAGATTCAATCGCCAGTCTTAACGATTTGGTAGGCTACGAGTGTGTGAACATACGTATTCGAGGCGACCAGCGCGACGTCTTGTATATGCACATACACGAACTTCTTTAGCTTTAAGCATAAAGACTTTCCTTATGTAAAAGGTAGTATTTGCGCTAAGACCGTTTTCTCTGTATAATTCTGCGGCTCGACTTGCCGAATCATAAAGAGAGGTTGTAACACAGCCGCTTTTCATGTATTACCGGTCAACGCAAAGAGGGATAGTACGGACATACTTTTTCTCTTTGCGTGCTCTATTCTTTTCTAAGCGGTTGTCTTGATTAGTTCATGACACACCTCAAAATGTTAATAATCAAATAAGCTTTCGCCCACTGTTAAACACATTTTAAAGTGCTTTTGATTCTATTGCAATAGCGGCAGGTATATTTTTAGCAATATAGAAGATAGCAAATAGTTTTACCTTTTAAAAGCGATTAGTGACTGGTAAGACCAGTATGGCACCTAAATTATGTTAAGGCTGTAATTATAAACAGTAATATTTATTATTTTGTTTAATAATCATTGAGTTAAATAAAGGTTTTTGACTCTTGTTGCAATTTATGTGCGTCCAACCCCTGTCCTGTTTTCTCGATTTACCGTAATTGTGCATTCAATAAGTCAAGAGAATTTTATTCAGAAAAATCCAAGTCTCGCCTCTCAATTGATGTTCAATTAGTGAAAAAGGCTCCGGCTTTATCGACAGCCTCTTTAAGCTTCCTTAATTCATGACCTTTCGAGTAATAGCCATAGGACATCGTTTTGCCTCGCTCGTGACCAACTATCTGAGCAGTGATGTTCTCCTCAATGCCTGCTCGTTCCATCGCTGTTATATACATGTGTCTAAATGAATGGAACGTTTTGAGTCTATTGTTAGTGACATGTTTTGTCTTGAAGTTTGAGAACGTTCGGGTAGCTGCCTTACTTCCAATGCCAATAACAAAGTCGTCATCTTCCTTATTCTCGATATGGGCTAACAGTCTTTCACCTATTGCATCAGGAAGAGGTACAGTGCGCGTTGCTGCTTTCGTTTTGCCTTTCTCAATGTTTATCGCAATGATTCCGTCATCTACAACAACATGCTTCTTCTTTAAGTTGCATAGTTCGCTGATGCGACAGCCTGAGTAAATACCTAAGTCAACCAGCAAGCTGTAAACAGGCTTCTCCCATGAGTGGCTTCGTATCTTAGCTACTTCTTCCTTCGTAAAGGGTTCACGCTTCTCCGTTTGGTGTTCTTCTGCTGACGAGTACTTGTGACCAGAAAACGGATTAACACCAGTTACTTCCTCCATAGTCTCAGCGAAATCCCATACCACTTTGAGTCTACTTATCTTTGCTTGTACTGTTGCTTTCTTGTAGGTCTTCTCAAGGTGCTTAATGTACTGATACACCATTTTTTTCGATATGTCTTCAACAGCAATATCACCTTGTTCAATCCAATCGAAGGTCTTAAAGCAATATTTACTGAAGTCCTTTACGGCTGATTCAACTTTCTGGATAGTGTCCTCGGTTTTTCCTTTGCCCCAATCGTCTTGCCACATCTTCAGTGCTTCAGACATACGAAGCTTGTATTTGGTGCTGAAGTCTTTAGCGCCAGTTACCGTCATGTAGGCTTCTAGCTCTACCTTTCGACCTTGTGATTCAAGCTTTTCTGGATAGATACCCAAATCCCATTCTTCAGGGTAGTTCTTTTGGTCACGCCTCATTTCTCGAACTATTTCTCTGAATTGAGCACTTTCTGAGTTTGTAGAGCAACGGAGTGCTTTAGACTCTAGTTCTCCATTGATAATGTCACGCTTACGTCTAGCCTGCCGTATGTCAGCAGTATCAAGACTAACTTGGATGAATGATTGATTAGGGTATTGATTGATTAAGTGCTTAGGGATTCTGCGTTGATACCACCAGATATTTCCACGTAACTTTAGGTGCTTTGTGTCTGTCTTCTTGCTCATATCATTGCGTAATGTAGCCAACAATGTAGACAGTATTGTTTCCATAACTATATGAAAGTCAATAGGAATAAGGTCTGCGTGATAGTTCTCTCGGCATGATGTAAATCATCCCCCAAGCTTAACGCTTAAAAGAAAGGCGCTACTCGAAGAGTTAGCGCCTTTTTTGTATCTACTGCTTCTCGCTTAACTTTGCCCCTAACCACCTAATTCCTTGCGAAAATGTATCGGGCACCGCACTGGTGTGATCGCTATCTGAAATTACGCTTAGTTGTTCTACACTAACTCCCTGCACTTTGTAATGTTCGAGCAACTCAACAAATTCGTTGGTGAGTGCCATTCTGGTTGTTTCTAATTCGCCAATCGACACAAACACATCTGTGTTAATTGGGTTTTGTGGTGATGCTTCATATTTCAACGTCTTCAAAAAACTAAGGCTTGTGGTATCGAGTGAAGGGCTACCCAATAGATAATAGTTAAAGGTATTGGGTGCGCTAAGTAGCATGAACCCACCAAACTCAGCGCCCATCGAGTAACCTAAGTAGGCTCTTTCATCTGGCAATGTGCGGTAGTGCTCTTCTATGTAGGGAATAATATCTTGTTGTATAAAGCGAAGGTGCTTATCGCCTTGCCCGAACTGGTACTTGGCTTGTATATCGGGTTTGTCGTGCGGTACAAATGAATAGTCTTTGAAGCGGCTGGCAAAGGCTCTTCTTTCACCATAATCAATGTTGGTTGGCATATTGTGTTGCCAAGAAATACCCACCAAAATTACATCAGGTAAAAGAAACTCTGTTACACCCGACAGCAAGTCCATATGCCATACGGCGTCAGTGGTATAAATAACCGGGTAGTGCTTTAGCGGCTTTACATCAGTTAATGCTTGGTCGCTTTCTTCTGTTTTGGTGTGATACGCATCGGGTAGTTTTATGTATAACGTGTAGTGACCGCCAGTCGCTTTGTTTTCGATTGGGTGCGCATGAGTTCTCGGCATTTCATAGGGGGCAGAGGCAGCGAACTCTGCTATAGCAAAAAAGGGCATTAACGCTAGCCACGTAAAAAACATAAAACGCATAAAGCTTTTCCTTAACGTAATGAAAGTACAGTAATTGACCTGAATAATTTGCCTTCTACTGTACGCCCACGTAGGAAAGAAGCTTGATGTGTCGCTGATTTATTGCTGATTTACTTGTGATGTCCTTGCGTTCTTACTGCAGAGTTAATTCAACCACATCTTTTCTCGCCGCAACTCTAAGAGTGAGTAAAATGGCATTGTCATTAATGTCGGTAATGTAATCGACGGTATCTGGTAATTGCCCCAGTAACTCAAATGCACCGTTTTCAAGGGTATATCGCCACAACTGAAAGTCATCGTTAATGCCATACAACGTATTACCCTTAGCAATAAAATGTTTGTCACCGCCTTGGTGTTCCAATTCACTAATAAGGGTATTTTCAATGCTACCCATTTGCCAAAATCGCCCCATTGCATCGGTGAAAACTAGTGCGTCACTCTCTGTTTTGACCGCCCACGTTACCGCGTTGTCTGAAAGTGGAGTGAAAGCACCTGTGGTCAGGTCGATACTGACAAAAGTCAGCACGCCTTGGTGAAGAATATTCGCAAGTATGGTTTGTTGCTCGCTATCCCAATGAAACAAATTGCGCACGGGGTAATCAAGTTCAATGCTAGTTTCGGTGCCCGGCTCGAACCCGCTTAAATACCTGTGCTTTAATTCAGATGACGCATTAATTAGCATACTATTGCCATCTTTTGACCACAGCACATCGCGCACGTAACTATTCGTGGGAAAATGGCTAAAGGGCTTGCCTGAGTGAGGAAAGCTCGCACTTTGTGTGTGCACTTCTGCTGTCCACACTTGCGATGTGCCGTCACCTTCTGACGAGTAGGCAATAAGTGAACCATTAGGTTGATACTTCGCTCTATTTTCCTCCTGAATCGAGCGTATAAGCGTGTAAAAATTGATGTCAGTAGTCTGCACGTCACCCCTATCGGGTTGTGTTTCAAGTGCCGTGTTGTCAGTGGCAAACTGCGCCATAGGGACCGCTACAATGTCACTGTCGTAATGGCCTTTGATGGCCAGCATTTTCTTTTCAAAAGGATGGAAAGTTGGTGTGCCTATCGCGTCTGTCAAAGGCATAGTAATGCGATTAATCGTGCCATCAAAATCCACGGTAAAAAGCTGCTTTCCGGTACTGAAGATAAGGTCGGCTTGCTCTGGCATGACATTGGGGTAGATATAACTATAGGGCGGAATAATGCCTTGATAGTCAATGGGCGAACTTGAAAGCAATTCACCGTTAACACTCAGTTTTTCAATATGGAGGATACCTTTCTCGTGCACGGTGGTAAGCGCGATAGTGTTGTCATGCGCCGCGAAATCGAAAGATACAACGCTACCGTTAGTAACCTCATACAGTGGTGAGCTCGCGTTTTCACTTATTACATAGCGAATAAGTCGCCACCGTTCTTGCGTTTTTTGCAGTAATGCAATGGTGTCACCATCTAACCAAATAGGGCTTTTAATTTCCGTATTTTTACACTCCATCAGTGTTGTTGGTGCTTGGGGGTCAGACAATGCCTTAGCAAAGTCAAGAGACTGCAGGTGGAAGCACTTCTTCTGCTGTACAGGTTCAGTACAGTTGTTTTCTTTAACGAAAGTAAGTGAAGTTCCATCGTGAGAAAACGCTAAACTGCCGTAGGAGCCAAGCGCTTGTGTTAGCTGAAATTCTTGTTGGGTTTCAATATGCTTTGCCCATAAGTGACTCTGACACATCACCTCAGGAAACCGCTGAAATACAATATACTGCCCATCCGGTGAGTAAGTGCTGGCCAGTTCTCTGTTGTCGGTTGAGGTCAGCAAGCGGATGTCATCTATTTGAAGTACATGCTTAGGATCAGAGGAAGGCAAGAATGCGACAATAGCAACTATCACCGCGACAACACACGCTAAGGCGGCGGGTAACAAACGAACAGGTTTTTTGCTATCGGAATTAGTCGCTGATGATAGGTCTTGTTTATCCGATATTTCATGAACTGCAGGTGACGGAGTTGGCTTATTGGGGGGTAGCGCGTTTTCCCATCGAATATCCGATTCTAGGCTATAGCCTTTTTTAGCGTGGGTTTTTATAAAGCTCTGCGCTTTGCCATCATCGCCAAATGCTTTTCTTAATTGCGCGATACATCGTTGCAGCGTGTTGGGTGACACCACAGTACCCTTCCACACATTGGTTAATAGCTCGTCTTGGCTTACCACCTCACCTTGGCGCTCGGCTAAATAGGTTAAAACGGCAAGCGCTTTGGGTGGCAGTGTTTGGGCTTGTTTATTGTGAGTAATTTGGTTTCGGGGCACATCAACAAAAAAGCCACCAATCCAATATCGTTCCGTCATACGCAATCTAACCAATCAATAATTATCGCATTGTGCTTAGCAATGCGTTTTCGCTGGCAATACCGTATCACTATAAGCTGTTGATAAGAATAAGATGTTTACTGAACACGCATAAATCAGCAAAAAATCAGCACTTTTTCATGTATCAAAAATCACGTTTTGCCATGTTACTATCCGCTGCGCTGCAACACGGTGTGAATTTGTTAAGTGCCGCGCCATTTTACCCATCGCCTTTGCACTGCTGTGAAGGCGCATACATGAAAAAGGAAAAAACCATGACAGCGAAAACACGCGGGATGTTTGCACTAATGTGTGTGTTGGGTGTTAGCAGTTTAGCTCCCTCTTTTGCGGGAGATAAGCAACTAATGCCGCCTATGGCTACAAAAGAAGAAGCGCAAATAGTGCACTGGCGAATGCCTGAAATAGAAAAGCGATTTATGGATATTCCAGAGTTGCCTTCACCCTATATAGCGGTTTCGCCCGTGGTGTTAGATGACAATTTACCCATTAGTACCCTTGCTAAAGCCGGTATTAATACAAAGGAAATTGTCACACTCGCTGAAGAAATCGCAACAGGTAAATACGGTAAATATGACAGTATGCTAATTGCTCAAAACGGCAAGTTAGTGTTTGAGTCGTACTTTAAGCGTGGACGGGTTGACCTGTCACATCCGCAATCATCAGCAACTAAAAGCTATACCTCTCTGGCGTTAGGTCGTGCCATACAAATGGGCTATTTAAGCATGGACGATTTAGACAAACCGGTATTAAGTTTTTTAGGCAAAGTTGATCGCAGTAAGCTAGTGGACGGGGCCGAGAAAATAACCTTGCGGCATGCGCTTACTATGACCACAGGCATTGTGATAAGCGAAGACGGCTGGGAGGCCATGGAGCAAGATACAGCACGTATTCAGGGGCAGGGTCATATCCAAGCTATTTTAGAAGATAGCGCCCCTATTACTGATGAAAGCCAAACGTTTAAATACGGTACTGGTCCTCAATTTGTAATGCAGGTCATAGAAGCCGTGGTACCAGGTTCTGCCAAAACGTTTATCGACAAAGAATTGTTCGGCAAACTAGGTATCACTAATTACCATTGGCGCACGGCACCAAGTGGTTTACCCGAATCTGGTTGGAAGGTAAGCGTAACCGCAAGGGATATGCTTAAGCTTGGTTTGTTAGTGAGCAATAACGGTAAGTGGAATAATCAGCAGTTAATTTCACCTGAATACTTAGACCAGGCCACGCAACGACAAATTATCACAGGGGATGATGATATTTATGGGGGCGGAGAGCTTGTTTCGCACCAAGGATACGGGTTTTTCTGGTGGGGCACTGACATTGAGCATAACGGTAAAAAACACTATGCGTTTTCTGCCCAAGGTGGTGGCGGAATGTATATTCTGTTAGTACCTGATTTTGACTTGGTTGTTGTGGTTACTGCACATGAACGCGATGACATTACGCAGCAACTGGTTGCTGAACGCATACTGCCACTTGTTGCCAGAGGCTAGGACGCTGACGCGTCCTATTTTTGATAAGGCACGTATCGGAATTGCTATTCGAATGAGGTTTTATGATTTGGTTAGCGCGATTTTCTCGCCGTCATCCAATAAGCGATAAAAGGAATCTTGCTGAATCATTAAACCTTCTGAGTGCTTAATCGGTATGCTTGCGCGGTAATCGTTGGGGTGTTTTACATCAATGGCGAAGAGTTTGTCGTCATAGTGACTATTTACGCTGAATTGCAGGGTATGCCCAACAGTTATCGACTTGGCCGCAAAGTGTGTAAGCGTCTGATCAAATAACACTTTATCTACTTCGTCTTTAAAGTAACCTCGATACCACGCTGGGCCTGTGGTGGTAGAGATAACAACCGACGTTCTTTCATCTGCAAGTCCAGGGTAGTACATGCGTTGATAGTAGCGTCGATTAATGGTGTTGATCTCATCAATGGAAAAGTCGTGTTTTACTATGTCAGGGTGAATGCCACCGTGAACAAACAGGTGCCCATTAATACGTTCTATGGTGTTTTTGGTAGCCAGCCAGCGACCTAAAAACGCATCTTCGCCAAGCAGTTCGGAGGATGACTTTTCTAGAAAGCCTGCAATGGGAATGTATTTGTTGGCCGCAGACTTAACGTTACCCTGCATATTTTTTATTTCGTGATTGCCTACGATAACATGCACTTTACCGCCGGCTTTAAGGGCATCTTGTTCCAACTTGTAGATAAACCATAGCAGTTGCGTGGTAGAAAAGCCTCTATCAACCATATCGCCAAGTAACACCAGATGACCGTCGTTAAAAGACCATTCTAGTTCGGGTGTGATGACATTATTGGCTATCAAGAAGTCGCGCAACGCCTTGTAATTCCCTTCCAAATCGCTAATGGCAATAATGGGCGATGATGTGTCGTATACGGCTTGCTCTATGGAATTCAGTGGCGAAATCGTAAAGTCAAACGTACTGTCATCTAATGCAAAATACGCTGAGGCAGAAACCGATTCATGCGCAGGGTAGTGCTTCTTTTCAACGCTAAAGCCACTATCACGGGTTCCTCTGATATAACTTATGGCAAGCTTATCTTCTTCATAAAAAACATAAGGGCCCTCGTTACCTACCTTATAAGCAAGCGGAGCGTCGCCTAAACTAATAGACGCGTGTTGAGTAAAACCAACGACAGCACCAATCGATATAATAACAAGCGACACCAATAGAAAGTGACCTAGCGAGCGCATTATGGATTTAATCATGATGGGCCTCAGATGAAAATTGGCGAATAAACTGAAGCACTTTGTGTGTCATCATGAGGATAAGATAACCAGCAATTAGCGCTACAGGTGATAGCCAAAAGCCGCGTATTACCTCGTTGTTTTCTTGTGCGAGCATAGGGTTTTCTAGCATGCCGATAACGATTGAGTTGCCATCAGCTTCACTCCAAACACCAATGCCATTGGGAATGAGTAAATTGGCAAATGCTAAAGCGATTAGCGCGATGCCACAAAAATACCCAAAACACATAAGGCTCACGCTTACTGTGCGCGAAAGCCCCTTTTTAACGAGCGGGATGGCGGCAAAGCCTGTTGGCGGTGGTGTACCATGCTGAATGTGTCCAACATACTGCTGTGCTAATTCTCTTGGGGCGCCCAGACGGTCTAAGATAACCTCAACGTCAGCAATTTCTCCCCGTATTTCAATATCATCAATGGTATCGTAAATATGAGATTCTATTTCTCTAACCACTTCCTGAGCTTCATAATCACTTAATGGGCTCAAGTAGCGATTGAGGTTATCCAGATACTGTCTTACCTTTTTTCTTTCACTCATTGTCAGATTCCTTCTTTTTTAATGGTGCATCCAAAAGCTGCTGTAAATCTTCAACTGAACGCTGCCAGCGCGCACTGAGTTCGTTGAGTTTTTGATGCCCTAATTCGGTAAGTGCATAGAACTTTCTGGGGCGTTGCTCGCCCTCTTGCTGCCATGAGGCGGTTAGCACACCTTCTCGCTTCAATCTGTCCAACAATGGATACAGTGTGCCTTCGGTGATCTGCATTGTGTCGAAAGTGCGAAAGTAATTAAGAAGTGCCAGGCCATACTTGGCTTCGTGCTGCAAGGCACCGAGTACCGCAAGTTCAAGCGTGCCCTTTCGCAACTGCGCATCCCATTTTGCATTGGCGTCGTTTGTTTCCGTCATTTTTAAATGTATAACCTTATACTATGCAATACATAGTATAAGGTTATAGCAATAGAACAAAAAACTAGCAAGCTGATTAATTGTTAGGCGCCATATTGAGTTGTAAGCAAGTGTTACTTGCTGGGCATGTGCTTATCTCGCACTCTGTATTCGCTAAGGTCAAAGGGCTTGAAATCTTAACGGCATAAGCGGGTTGCGTTATAATAACGGCTATATTCACTTACTGAGCACACACATGGCCACAGCATCTGCCGTTCACATCTTGGTTAAAACCGAAAAAGAAGCCTTGTCTATTCTTGAGCAGTTAAAGAAAGGAAAAGATTTTGCGACGCTTGCAAAACGCCACTCTACCTGTCCTTCTGGCAAGCGCGGCGGCGATTTGGGAGAGTTTCGTCGTGGTCAGATGGTGAAAGCTTTTGACGATGTGGTGTTTAAGAAAGAAGTACTTAAGGTACATGGTCCTGTGAAAACGCGTTTTGGTTATCACCTTATAAAAACCCTTTATCGCAGCAAGTAAGCGCGCCATTGCGTTATTTATGCGTGTTGTTACGCGCTAAGAATATTGTTGCTCTGATTGCGAGACAGTACTGTGGTTATACTCTGCATATTGATTCTTGCCTGCATGTTTTGCCTGATAGAGTGCTTTGTCGGCATGAGAGTACAATTCAGTTATCGTTAATAGCGCTTCTTCTGGCTTTGCAAATGCAATTCCACATGAAGCCGTCACTATTTTATGAGGCGGGTTGCTGATATGCTCAATGTTCAGTTGGGCAACTTGCTCACACAGTGATTGGCAGAATTTGAGTCCGTTTTCGCGGTTATCGCATGTCGCCACGAACGCAAATTCTTCTCCGCCAGTGCGAAACGCGTATTCATTTGCCCTTCTACTGAGACGAGTTAATAGCTTTCCTACTCGTTCTATTACGGCATCCCCTTCAGGATGCCCATATTTATCATTATATCGTTTGAACTCATCTAAATCTAAAATGATGAGCATTAACAGACTCTTCTCGCGATGAGCGCGATTAATCTCGTATTTCATTACCCGATTAAATTCGCGACGATTTAACAGCCCCGAGAGTTCATCTTCTTTCGCAACCCCTTCAATTGCCTTTTCAGTAAGCCGCACGTAGCGAATAAGGAAATACCACAGTACAAGGACAAACAAAAAAGAGATAACCATCGAAAGGATCAAATAGAAACCACGCTGCTCTTGGCTTTTATTTATGTCGAACTGTGTGCGTTTAAGTACTTCATCTATGGCATTGGTTAGTCCTTCACTAAATGCCATTTTATAAGCTTGATATTGATCACTTTTCAATAGTTGTACGGCTTGGGCGCGTTGATTTTGGGCTGCTAACTCAAAAGCGCGTTTTTCAAGGGCAATCAATTGATTATTAGCCTGTGCGGTATCTTCAAAGAAGCGTGCAATTCTAGGGTCTAACTCTGATGCCTTTTGAAGGGATTTATCTAGCGAGGCTTCGTACTTAAGGTATCGGTCACGCCATTTGTTATCGTCATCTAAGGCGGCAGCCAGTGCTGACATAGACAGCACTTCATCGTGATAGGTAATTTCCTGAGCCAGCAATTTGAGCGAATGAAACTGCGAGCTTAATGTGTACTGTTTATTGAAAAAGTACACGGTATTGGAGGCCGTAAAAATAAGTGCCACAAGCGCAATACTAAGCAATACAAATAATGTTAAGCGCAATGAGTAGATGCGCTTGGGTACAAAGTGACTTTTTTTCAGAGCATCTTACCTATTAATGACCGTAAGGTAAGTGTAGAAGTCTCCTGCTAATGTGTCGAAACTGTTGCTCGTAAAAAACATTAAATTGTTGTGGGGGCAGCACGCTTTAGTTTCCGGGTATCCATTTTTCACCACATACACTGTGCTTGGTGTAAATGGCGTAAGGGCTGCCTTTTTCATGAATATCGCGGCGTAATGCTTCGTTGTGATCAACGGTAATAAAGGGCGTTGTAGCAGCCGTACCTTCGCTATCTAGCGGGTAATAGCTGCTGGAATAATTCGCAAGCAGCATTCTATTATCAATACCGTTATCGGTTAAACGAACCCGAGTTACTGCCTTAAATGTGGTATTGGGATTGGTAAGTCCTACTATTTTCTTAAAGTAATACCCTTTGTCAGACTGCAGCTGCGAAAAGCTGTTGAGCGTCTCAATGAGGTTTTTAAGGGTGATGGCTTCGCGCTGAAGCATAAAATCGTGGTGTACACTGCTGCCGTCTTTGCCCGCGGTATAGGCTTGCTCAGACTCCAAGCTATTTAGTTGAGCTTGTCCTTCTTCGGTGTAGTGCACTAATGCTTGTGTATTCATATTTACGTAATAGTCACTGATACCAGCAGGGACAACTTCAAATAACATGATGTCAGGGGTTGCTGCACCACGTTCTTCAGGCGTTTGTGGGCCTTTGGCAACGCATTTGTCTGATATGAAATAATAATACTGCCCTGCCACAATGGCATAGACTGGCGTTGTCGCTACGCTGCCAAGTACTGTTATTAACAGCATTAATACAGTTCTTATGCGCTGGGTATTTTGTTGGGTTGTACTAAGAGGCATAGCGATATGACCTTTACTAACATTTCTATTTCGGTGAAACGTTATTGTAAGGGCTTAGTTCTAAAAGGGCGAGAGATGCTTCGCTTTTGCGTGTTACTGCACGCGCGAGCGAAGCACAATGGTATCGTCAGTATAGTCTGTCGAAATTTGTAAATTGTCTGCCAACGTCGCAATTAGTGCATCAACATCGTTGGTGTTAAATAGGCCTGCAACTTGTAGATTGGCTAACGAGGTATCGCCAAGCACTACGGTCTTGTCAGTGTAGCGACTAACCTCTTCAATAACATTTATGAGGGTTTCACCGCGAAATACAATTTTGCCTTCACGCCAACTTAAGTCATTGGCAATATCTTGTGGTGAAATAGGCTCCACAGTGCTATTTGGTAAAGAGAGCACTGACTTTTGACCTTGAACCAAGGTCATTGCATTGTTTGTGGATTTGATCACTGGGGCCAAAAGCCTATTGCCGTCGGTTTGCGTTAACGTATAGCTGGCTACCTCTACGACACCCTCAGTGACAACAAGCTCTAGGTCGCCGCGATGATATTGCACATTAAATGCGGTACCAACGGCTTGAATCGCTTTCCCTGCCGCCAGCACATTAAGCGGTCGCTGTTTGTCTTTGGCTACTTCTATATGAAGTTCACCGCGCAGAAGTTCTATTGTGCGAGACGTATCAGTAAACGCAATATTGACCTGCGAATTGGTGTTGAGCCACAGTGTACTGCCATCTTCTAAACTAATGCTTTTGTGTTCACCGGGTTTAGTCGATGCTTGTAATGAATAGCGCGCTACTTGCGCAGTATTGTTATTTTGCGGTTGTGATGAGAAAAACTGAAAGCCTTGAAAGCTCAACACCCCCACTAGCAGCAAGGACGCAGCAATAGCTATCGGACGCTTCCAGCGCAAATTAGTCAAGTGCGTTACGGTCTTATCGCTAGACTCAGGAGTGTGAGGTACGATATCCGCCAACTCATTAAGTACCGACATTTTGTCCCATAGTGCCACCATTTCTAAAAAGGTGTCGCGATGCAAAGGAATAGCCAACCACGCTTTAAGTGCGTTCGTTTGTTCAGCGTCGAGTCCACTTTCTAGCTTAACCAACCACATGCTTGCTTCATCCAGCACGCGCTCGTCGCTTTTTAAAGGTACTACGTTGTCTGGCGACTGGTTTGGTGAATTAGTCATGTGCGTCTCTCTTTACCCGCTCACTGTTTGAATGCCCACTACGTATATAAGCGCTTGGCCGTGATTGCGGACTGCTTTCGCTACCTTGCCGGCGCATAAACAAGGTGCATCGTTTTATACCTTCGGCAATATGTTTTTCCACGGTCTTTTCGCTTATCTCTAACTCTTGGGCAATCTCTTTAAGAGAGTAGCCATACACTTTCTTTAATACAAATGCGCGCCTACATTGTTTTGGGAGCGCGCGCACTGCATCACAAAATAGCTTAAATTCTTGTTGTGTAGCATTGTTGTTGAATGTTTCATCGTCAATACCACTTATCGCGCTTTCAAGCGCTTGTGCCACTTCAACACTGTCGTCGACCATACGCGTATCGGCGCGTTTTAAATGGTCGTATGCCAAATTTTTTGCTGTTTTAAACAAAAATGATTTGGGCTCTTTAATATGCTCTGTCGATTTCGCCTGACATAAACGCACGTAGGTATCCTGGAGAATATCATCCACTTCTTTTGGCGGCACAAGTCGCGATAGCATTTTAGCCATCGAACCACGGGCCGACATATAGGCATTATGTATGGCTGTTTCTATGGGCATATTGTTATTTTTTATCGTTGTTACTTATACAGACGAGTGCGCGGTCATTTTCCCCCAATGTTTTTTCAATTAGCAATGAAAAACATCAATGAGAAATTAAATTTGTTAATAGGTTGTATATAATGCGCCGCTAGTTTAAAACAAAAAAGCAGTTGAATTTGGTAGTTTCGCATTCAAAAAAATGAACAAAGATAAACAGGCTTTAGTTACTACTCGAGAACTGCAATAAAAAAACTAATGAAAATAATAAGATAATGCCTTTGGGAATACGCCACCGCTCAACGCTAGCTTTGCTGCCATTTACGCCGCGCACTGTGTCGCTAGCGGTAAGTTTGGTAGTTGGTGGGCTGTGCTTACCCGTATGTGCACAATCTGTTTTACCCCACGAGCAGTCTGATACCCAGTATTTACGCCAAAGTACTGACCAAAGCGCCGATAAAAGTACCGATAAAAGCACAAATGCCACAGAACACCCCGCAGTTCACAAGGTAATCGCCTTTTCTATTCCTGCCCAAAGTGCTGACGAGGCACTTATTGCGTTTGCTAGTCAAGCCGGGCTAACAGTTGTCTTTCCTTACAACGAAGTACGCCATACTTTTGCAAATGAAGTGAGTGGTAACTATACACCGCAAGAAGCAGTAGCAATGCTTTTGGCAAATACGCACTTACAAGCGAATATTGTTGATAAGAGTCGTATAAAAATTGAATCTACACGTAATAAGTCGCGCGATGAGCATGTTATTTCGCGACTATTTAGTTCACTCACAGCGCAAGATGAAAGCTTAGTCACCGTACCTGATGATAAGGGCAATTACCGCATTGAGTTTATCGAAGTAAGAGGGCTTCGTGCGAAGGTTGCGCAATCGGTTGGTATTAAACGAAATGCCAGTGTCATTATGGACACGATTGGTGCCGTTGATATGGGCAAGTTCCCCGACCAAAACCTTGCTGAAGCGCTACAGCGAGTATCGGGCGTTTCTATCGACCGCGCTGAGGGTGAAGGTCAGTTGGTCACGGTACGCGGTTTTGGGCCAGAGTTTAATCGTGTATTACTTAATGGCAGGCCTATGGCCAGTGACAAGCTGGGCCGCGAGTTTAGTTTTGACACCCTAGCCTCTGAAATTGTAAGTAGCGTTACCGTGTACAAACAAAATCAGGCAGCAATGCAGTCGGGTGGTATAGGCTCTACCATTGATATACAAACTGCCAAGCCGTTGTCTTTTAAGGGGATGCGCGCTGCCGGTAGTATAAAAATGCAGTACGACACCAATTCCAAGGCCTATACGCCTTCAACAACAGCGTTGTTTAGTAATACCTACTTAAACAATACGCTTGGCGTATTAGCGTCGTTCAATCAATACCAACGAGAAGCACGTCTTGATGAGGCGCAAATTGACGGGTGGTTGGTAAATACTAATATTCCAGCTGATGAACTATCAGCAAGCACAAACACGCTTTACGTGCCAAGAAATTATGATCAACGAGTGAGGTTTGACGAGCGTACACGAACAGGTGGTACGCTGGTTGTTCAATATCGCCCAAACAGTACGTTTGAATTGTCAGCGGATTACTTAGGGTCAACGTTCGATGTAGAAACATCGGCAACCTCTATGGGCCATTGGTTTACTTCAAGCAATTTAGAGGACGTGACATTAGACCCTAATGGTACGGCCGTAGCGTTTTCTCAAAATAGCGGCCATGCCACCGATTTTCATGCTAGAACCTTCAACCGCTCTTCGTCACTGCATAGTTATGGCGTAGATGCTAACTGGATTGTTGCGCCCAATATTATTATGGATGCGGATGTTTCATACTCATCTGCATCAGTGAATGACAACAATGGCGAAGGTAATGCACTTTCACTTATTGGATATTTAAATCGCTCTTCGTTCGATCACACACGAAACACGGTGCTACCCGCAATTTTTGGTTTTGAAGCCGCCAATCCAGCGCAAGTTAATGCGCTCGGAGAGCCCGTAGGCGTGGGACCTTATCTTGATGCCGCTAATGGTCGCGCACATGTTATGTTGAGACGAGGGTGGAGCATCGATGATGACATTGGCCAAGCAAAGGTCAATATCAGTGTGCTAGGTGAGCAGCAGTGGTTTAGTAAACTTGATATGGGCGCGGCGGTAACGCAGCGAGAAAAAGCTAACGAACGACGAGATAATGAAGCGGATGCCAGACACTGCACTTTTTGTGGGTATTTCGACTCCCCTGATATTCCCGACAATTTTCAATCGGTATTCGACGCGGGTGATGATTTCTTAAGTACCATTAGTGGACACGAGCATATACCTAATCAGTGGTTGCGCCACGACGGCGATACGTTATTTCGCTTTTTGGAACAAGCAGGCAATGTGAGTTTAGCGCCAGAAACGCGGGGCAGTTCATTTGCAGTAAAAGAAACTGTGTATGCTGCCTATGCACAAGCCGCTATAGAGAAAGATTTCGCGCCGTGGTTTGTTGATATACATGCTGGCATTCGCGCTGAATATACTGATGTAAATGTGACTGGTGTCGATGAGCAACTTTCGGCATTAGTGATACTTGATCAAACCGAGCTGGGGCAAGAATTTGGTGCCTCTGTCGGCATTGAAGAAGCATCTAACTACAGTAATTTCCTTCCTAGTTTCAGTGTTAAAGCGAATTGGCTTGATCAGTGGGTATTTCGCGTTGCCTATAGTCACAGTATTACTCGACCAACACTAGAACAGATGTCGCCAGGCGTTACTTATACCACTACCCGCCAAGGCGGCGATTTACGTGCTCGCATTGGTAACGCGCAATTGAAACCTTTCGAAGCCCAAAACATCGACTTGGCTATTGAGCACTATTATCAAGACAACAGCTATTTGTCGGCGAGTTATTTTCGAAAAACCGTAGATAATTTTATTGTTAGCCAAAGCAATACGCTTTCGTTTAATGGTGTCACCGACCCAAGTACCGGAAGCGATACCAACGCGCCAGATGATCAAGATGAATTAGCGCAGTTTTCAGTAATATCGCCTAACAATGGACGCTCGGCCACCGTTGAAGGCATTGAAATAGCCGTGCAACATTTGTTTGGTGAGTCAGGTTGGGGTATTCAAGCTAACGCCAGTTTTGTAGATAGTAACGCCGAGCTAGATACCGCCAACGTGCAGTCTACCTTTGCTCTTACTGGCTTGTCAGGGGCGAAAAATATGGTGCTGTTCTACGAGAGAGATGCATTGCAGTGGCGATTGGCGTGGAACCACCGCGACGGTTTCTTGCAATCATTAAACCAAACTCAAAGCACTGAACCCACCTTTGTTAGTCCTTATGAACAGTGGGATGTGAGTGCGTCTTACCAGTTAAGCCCGCATTTATCGGTATTTTTTGAAGGCATTAATATCACTAATGAAACTGTGCATAAGCGCGGTCGTTTTAGTAATCACCTGCTGTTAGTGCAAGATGCCGGCGCTCGTTATGCGTTGGGTGTTAATCTTATTTACTAATGCCTATTTAGGGTTTTCTAAACGCTCAATTTCTTTCCAAAGTTCTTCCGATTGGGCAGTTAGCATTGAATAGGTTTTTATATCGCCGTTGCGCTGAGCGTGCATCGCTTTTTCAAGCAAAGCATCGTATTGCTTGCGCAGTTTTTTGGTAGGGTTTGATTTAAAAAGGCCAAACATTACAGGTACTCGCTAATAAAATGTTACCCAATTAACGCACTAAGAGAGACTTTTGATCACATCCCCATCTATTTTTAGCGTAAACGCGAAAAAGCGAAGCTACCTTAATAAGGCGAGCTTCGCATTTTTAATGCGCCGTGTATCAATTAAAACTGATACGTAACGTAGGCGCTTATGCTTCTACCTGGTTCAGAGAAACGCTGATAGCCGTTATCGCTAACGCCAGAGAAAAAGCCGCCTGTACCTGTACGCACGTTGTTCATGACTTCCCAGCGGTAATACTCTTTGTCGGTTAAGTTATAAATCGCAGTGGTAAAGCGCAAGTTATCAGTAATATCGTAAAACGCCATCAAATCAAACACGGTGTAACCACTTGGGTAGTATGCCGGGCCGTCGCCATTGTTAAGTGAGGTGAAGCTCGTTTGCGAGGTTTCATCAACACCCTTACTGGTAATGGCAACCAACTCAGCGCCCCAGTCACGGTTGTCAGAAACATACGAAAGTGCCATGGTGGCGGTATCTGGTGCAATGGTTTCTAAATCATCACCGGCATCATTAAAGCTCGACGCTGTGTCGTATTCGCCGTTCAATGCGGTGTAAGCAAATTGCCCACGCCAGTTGGCTGTGAAGTCATAAGAGGCTGATACTTCAATACCGTCAACAGTAATTTCTCCGGTATTTTGAGGTTGCGTGAAGGTATCTTCGCTGCTTACTTCAACGGAACAACCAAAGCGACTGCACACCTGCTGGGTAAGTACGGCATCATAAGGGTTTGAGAAAGTTTCATCTTGAATCATGTTGGTGTAGTCGGTTCTAAATACAGACACACTCACGTTACCATTTTCAAAATTACCCACGTAGGTAAGCTCATAACTCATCGACTCTTGTGCTTCTAGCTCACCATTTGCAATACGGTCAAGGTCAATAAACGTGTTACCTGTCACAATATCTACTGCTTCGTCGCCCGAATTAGTGCCAAAGTAAAGGTCTTGAAGTGTAGGGGCTTGATAGCCTTGCGCAATTCGCGCATTTAATGAATGGCCCGGCGCAAAGGTGTAGGTTGCACCGAGTTCACCGACTACAGCACTAAAGTCAGCATCTTCAATACTTAGCCCTGTTGGATCAGAGAATGTATCGTCAATAGTTGGCGTGTATTCTGTAGTATCGTATCTAAGGCCTGCATTTACAGTGAGTACATCGCTAAGCGTAACCGTGTCAGCAAGGTAAGCGGTAAATACCGTTTTTTCAGATTCAGGTACAAAGCTTTGGTCGCGAATGGGGTAGCCGTCAAGTATACCTGCACTTACTGTAGCGCCTGCATAGCGACGGTCGTACATTTGTGCACTGGCATCAACTTGCTGATAGCTCAGGCCGTAAATAATCTCATGATTAATATCACCATTAATTGACTTAGCGATATCGACATTCAGGCTTACTTGTTCTTGGGTAAAATTACGGTCTTCAGAGCGCAAAATAGGGTCGGTGGGGCCAGAGGCAAACAAAAAGTTGGTTACACCAGCGGTATACAATTCTTGGTAATTTAGTCGTACATCGATACTGTCTGCTAATGCCGATTGCACGTTATCAGCACTATAAAATGCACCAAGTCGTTCGCGGTTATTTTCGTCTTGCGAAGTAAAATTAAAATAGGTGCTGCTTTCTCTTGACAGAGGGATGCCGTCGGTATCGCGCTGGGTGTTTTCATAAACCAAACCGAATTGCTGGTGGTCTGAATAATTGTAAGCCAGTTTAATTAACACGGCGTCCAATTGTGAATCCATTGGATCTGCTTGTCCGCGACCTGCCCCCTCAATGGCATCGCCATTACTATGCGCTTGTGTCTCGCTGCTATCGCGCATTGTGTATTGCACTAACGATTCTAGGTTATTCGTTCTATTGGCTACAGTGCCGTGAACAAGCCATTCGTCAGACCGCGCATCAAACCCGGTTTTAAGTTTAAAGGTTGTGTCGTCGCCAGTGCTTGCTAAGAAATCGGCGGCATCATTGGTCACATACGTGACTGAGCCTGCCAATGAGCCTGAGCCTTGTGCCACCGCGCTAGGTCCCTTGGTAATAGTGATAGCCTTTACGTGCTCAACTTCTACCTCACCGCGACTCGAGCCAAACATACCGTAAGCTGCAAATGAACCAGGGTTAAGGGTTTCACCCTGACCAATACCGTCAATGGTTACTGCAACAGCGTCGCCTTCAAGACCACGAATGTTAAAGCCATCGTTACCAAACCGGTTACCAGTGTCGTTTACCTGAACACCAGGAATATAGCGCGCGGTGTCTTCAATGTTTGTAATTGAACGCTTTGACAGGGCGTCTGTATCAAGCACAGCCTCAACTGTGGTGGTAAGCGTTTCTTCGCTTTCTGCTTTGGTCACCGCCAATTCAGTTTGTTGTGCAACAGCAGGTAGTGATAGCGCACAGCCTAATGCAATAGAAACTAAAGAGAGTCTAAAAGTCATGTCTTTCCCAAATAATCTAGAGTGTGAGTGAAGTGTTTCGCGTTATTTTCTCGTGCCTGTCAAAACGAGATTCGACACATCCCGGTGTCAAAATTTGATCTAAATACTATTGATAACAATTATCATTTGCAATAGTATATTTTCACTTTTTCACTACCAGAACAAAAAAACACCATGAAAAAACACTCGCTTATCAGCCTTAATTTGTTACTTGCCAGCTGTCTCAGTAGCAGTGCATTGGCCCACGTTGCTTACTTAAAGCCACTTCAGTTTGAACCTGTTCGCGGCGGCAAAATAACGCTAGACGCTTCGTTCGCAGAACAGTTTTTTGTGCCAGAAGCGGCCGTTTCCAACGCGTCATTTGAAGTGATAACGCCAAGTGGTAACAAACAGAATGTGGATGAGGTGGTTAACTTGTCTACGCGCAATGTGCTTGAACACACGCTGGAAGAAGAAGGTACATATCAGTTTTCTACCGGTAAGCGAATGGGCGCGGTGTTTCGTGTTTACATGAAAGATGGCGAGCGAGGCTCAATGCGTGGTAACGACAAGCCGCTGCCAGAAGGTGCAGAGCTTACTGAACACTTTCAGTCCGTTACTTTCGCCAGTACCTATGTCACTAAAAAAGGCCCAACTGAGACTGTCCTTAAACCGCGCAACGAAGGGCTTGAGATAGTGCCCGTTATGCACCCTAACAGCCTTTTTAGCGGCGAGAGTTTCGACTTTAATGTGCTTTACAACGGTGAACCAGTTGCGAACCACGAAGTGGCATTTTATGAAGGTAAAGATCAGTTTGCCGAAGAATCAGATGTGGAGAAAGTCACCACGAACAATGCCGGAGAAGCGTCATTCACCCCCGAAAAGCAAGGCGTTTATTTGATGCAGGTTCGCTTGCGTACCGATGCGCCAAAAGGCGCTGATGTGCCGACGTATAGCTACACCACCACGCTTTCATTCGAAGCCTTTTAATCACAACGCAGACCGGAGACAACAACAATGAAACAAGTAACCGCAGCAGTGAAAACCGCATTCCTTATCGCGGCAGGTGCAGTGGCTTTAGGAGGCACAGCTACGGCTGCCCCGCATAGCGCGAGCGGCATTATTCTTACCTACGACCTAAACAAAGATCAGTCTTTGCCTTTAGAGGAATTTGTTAATGCACGCCGAGCGCGATTTGCTGCCTCTGACAAGAATGGTGATGGCGTGCTTGATGAGAGCGAGTATGTGTACGAGTGGGAAGGCAAAATGGAAACGCGCTTGGCTGAAGACAGAAAAGCCTCGGTGAAGCAAACGCATATCCGTTTTCATGCGGTAGACAAAAATGACGATGATCGCATTACCTTAGACGAAGTTGAAGCCGTGGGCGAACGCAGCTTTGCCCGTATGGATGCCGACAAAGATGGCGTTGTTGCGAAAGGTGACCCTGAACCAGCCCCACGTCGCGCCTCGCAAAGCGATGCCGATAGTGCGCCTACACTTGAGCAGCGCCCAATGCTACGTATGCCAACAAGCCACAATATTGAAGGCTTTGTGACGCTTTATGATCAAAATGGCGATGATGTTGTGACTAAAGACGAGTTTAATGCTGTTCGCGAAGCACAGTTTCAGCGCACCGACGAAAATAGCGACGGGTCGCTTACCGAGCAAGAGTATGTACTAGAGTTTGAAGATAGGCTTGATGCTCAAATTAAGAAAACTTATGACGGGCAAATTAAGCAAACCTACGTACGTTTTGGTGTGTTAGATACTGACGAAGATAAAAAGATGACCTTTGCCGAGTATATGGTATCGGGCTTTGCAGCATTTAATCGTTATGACACTAATGGCGATGGCTTTCTAACGCTTGCTGACCCTGCACCTAAGCCGCGAGAGCGTGAACAAAACACGACTACCACTGCACAAGCTAGCGAATAATGGCCTTGCGTAGTTTATTGGTAATAACAGCACTAGCGGCCTTAGCTGCTAGTGTTTCGGTTTTTGCTGAGTCATATACATTTCCCGTGCCCAACGGCCAGCCTGCTCCTGTTATCACGCTTGATAGCAATAGCAGGCTAAATGAAGTTCAGCGAACTAACATTGAAGTGCTGATAAGAGATACTTATCTTTCATTAGACAGAAACAACATCCATGGTGCGCTTCACGCGTTAAATCAAGGCGATTCTACGCCATTGCCAACATGGCTTTATAACGCCATTGAACGGTGCGAAAAATGGTTCCAAAAAACCGAAGGAAACATTAGCTGTCGCAATGGCGCACTCTATGATTATTGGCGTGACTACAGCTATGGAAAAAGCGGCGTTTCAAGCACAGATAACGATAAGGCGGGTACGTCGCTCTCGCGTCGCGAAGTAAGACGCCTTGCACGCGTAGCCAGAATTGCCGATGTTGCGTTTCAAAAAAACAATACCATCGCGTTTTCAGCGCCTATTCAGTGGGATTTAACCACCTTTGCATCAGCACTTGTGGCAGAGCGCGTTGCTGATTTTCTGAGCTCTGCTGGGGTTTCTGAATTTCATGTAAGTGTGGATGCGCTGCAAACACATTTCTCTGCAAACAATGCGAAATGGCAAAGTCAGCTTGATGGGCATGCGATGGGTTTATCTAACGCAACGTTGGCACACTTGAAGCCGTGGCAACGGCCTGCCTATTCAGATACGCAGGTTGTATCGCAAGAAAAAGGCGTGATAAGCCATAGCGATGGCTGGCCAAGCGCGCGTTTTGAAGTGACGGCACTTGCTAGCAACGCATTTGATGCTGCATTGCTGCTACATTTTGGCGCAACGAAAACGGCGCAGCAGTCGCTAGATATAGTGAATTCGCAGCCCTCGCTTGCCCTAAAGCTAGTTGATGCAAATGGACGGGTGTTTACAAGCGATACCTTTGCTGCTCGCACGGCCGTAAGTGATAAAACAGGTACGGCGAGTAATGGAATAATCATAGATGTCGCGCTACCCATGTTTGATATCGTGGATTATCGTGGGCCATACGTCAGTGTGTGGATAAGCGATGACAAAAATAGACTTGTTAAAAGTTTAGCGCTTCGAGGTACCAGTGAGCGTTGGCTAAGCGAATTGCGTACATGGTGGCGCAGAGTGGGTAGAAAAGAGAGTGGTCGAAAAGAAGCTGGCCGCAATAGCGAAAGCTTAATTGATGGCTTTTCCGGTGCAACGAAGAAAAACAAGCCGCTTCATATAGTATGGGATGGGCTGGATGATTACGGCAATGCAGTCATCGACAAACAGCTCGTTTTGCATGTGGAAGTGGCCAGAGAGCATGGTGGTAGAAGTTATGAAAAAATCTCCTTCGCTATTGATGGGCTAACGCAGCCAATAGAAGTGAAAGGGGGCGAGGAGATTGCTTTTATTAAGCTGTCAGCTAAAGGCGCTTCTCAATAAGCATTCTAGCTACACAGCAACAGTATGCTAGTCAAAAAGAATGCTGGCATTGGCAGTTAGCCTCGCATATTTGATATCGAGATGACGACCATGTGAAGCAGTTTGGTCTATGTCGTTAGGTAAACAGCCGCTATGCAGCAAGTTCGCGGGGTAAAGTAGCGCACGGTTAAACTGCGCCTCTACACAGGCGATCTGTTTGAACATAGCGGTATCACCATTGATGTACGCTTTAGCAGGCAAGCCCACCGAGGTGGCTTGGCGTTTTAGCGTAGAAAAATAGTGATGATATTGGCTGGCATTAACCCGTTCTAGCCCCGTTTCTTTGTGTCGATAGAAGGCTGTGCCCCCCAAAGGCGCGCAGAACAAATAGTGAACTAATGCCCATTCATTATCGCGTTGAGTATCAATATGAGGAATACACTGAATGGGAGATAGCTGGCTTGGATGTTGGTTGGCAACAGAAAGCTGCGCCATTGCCAGCTGAGGCTTAGAGCTATCGACCAAAGCCCCGTTTAATTCAGCGAACAGCGCAGGCAAAGTGCGATGCAGGTGGGCGACATACGCATCGGGCGCATGACTTCTTACACCGGGATAAAAGTCATCTGTTTTTTTCTCAAAGCGATGACTTTGCGCGATAACGTCGACCATGCTTTGCGCATCAGGCAAAAAGTCATCAATCACAATGACCGGCGTGGCGTGTTCGCCCACGTTAATTAGTTTGTAGTTTGAAACCATGCGTCTGCGTTTTTGTTCGCTTTATTCTTTTTATCAATAAGCGCGTAAATCTGTGCGTTTGAAGCTACCAGCGTATAGATACTTTGCAACAAATTTTGCGCATGCAAATCGGCAATGGCTTGTGGGCTTAGTGCCGCAAGCTTGTCTTCGTCTATGGTGTACAGCCCGGTAATTGATGTTTTACTTTCGTTTTCAAACGTAATGTCTAAGGTAAATGGCGTAATAAGGTTGTGTTGCACTAGCGCGGCGATAAAGCGCTGATTTTGCGTTTCGCCATCAAGCAGCTGCGCCAATATTTGCTGTTTTTCTACAAGGTAAGAGGTTGGTTCACCCATGTTATCGAACAGTGGGCTACCGTCTTGTTCATTGACCGATGAATTGTCCATATCAATGCACAGCACGCGGTTAGCCTGAGCGTTTGTATTTGAAGGCTCTGTGCCTACATAAAAAGGCAGGCGCTCAAACTGTGCAGGAATATAAACCCCATTCCACTGACCTTGTTGCCAAAACAAATTCTCGTTTTCTTCAAACCCAAGTAACGCCGATAAGCCAAATTGACCCGAGTCATCTAATTTGGTGATCACAACAGGATAGTGCACAACAAGTTTGTTTAGCTCAGACACTACGACAGGTACTAGGTGCTGATTAGCGCTAAGGTTCAAAGCGTCGCTAGTGACTTTAAGGCCTGCATGCTCTTTATTATTAATAGCAACCATGTTTGTCATACGCGGGTCCTTTTTCTGGTTAGTCGATTAAACGGCTTGTAAGCCGAACTGGTGAATTTTATTAATTAGCTCGCGATGTTGTGGCAGCTTTTCTACGACCATGGCGCGTGCTTTTTTATTTTGCATTAGCTGTTGGCTGGCAAAGTCGGCATTCACCCATTGCTGATGTGCGCCAAGCTCAGAGGTAAAGCCCATGCCGTAGAGTACATACTGATAGCTTGCTGCTGGGAATACTTCATTGTTACTGGTGAAGTCTTTATCGCTTGGCGGGTGGTATTGCCACAGTGCCAATAGCTCTTTGAGTGAGTCAGGGATAGTCTGGCTATCACGGTTGTCTCGCCAAAACGCGCTATCATCGCGCTTGCTTAACATATAGTGCAGCTTTAAAAAGTCGATAATGCGTGCCCAGCGATACGAAAAGGTATCGTTGAAGCGTTTGGCCACAATATCCATAACCGCGCGGTTTGCGGGCAGTTGCTCGGCAATCATTGACGCGGACAGTTCTACTAATACCAGCGCTGAGGCTTCAAGGGGCTCTAAAAAGCCCGCTGCCAAGCCAACGGCAACACAGTTGTTTTGCCAAAAGCGCTGTCTGTGACCACTTTGAATAGTAATGTCCTTTACATTCAAACTGCTAATACCATCTAGTGAACTGGTTTGACGTACGTAGGTGTCTAGTCGAGCATAGGCGTCGTCTTTATTCTGGTGACGGCTTGAATATACGTGACCTACTCCACGACGGGACTGTAACCCAATATCCCACACCCAACCGGCATCTTGTGCAGTGGAAATGGTGTGTGACGCAATTGGGCTTTGCGCGTTCTCGTAAGGTACATGTACCGCAAGGGCACGGTCGATAAATAACACATCGTCGCAGGGGATAAAGGGTACCTTGAAGTGTTCGCCCAACAAGAGCGATTTAAAGCCCGTGCAGTCTACAAACAAATCGCCTTCAATAACGACGCCTTGCTGCGTGTGAAGCGCCTTAATGTCGCCATTATCTGCACTTTGCACTTGGCTCACATCGGCTAAAACATGGTTAACGCCTAGGTTTTCAGTGCAATGTTTGGTTAAAAATGTAGTGAACTTGCCTGCATCCAAATGGTAGGCATAGTTTGCTGTGCCCGCGAACTCTGCGTGACGAATGCTTTTAGGTGCTAAGCCTGCTTCGCATATGGCTTCTTGAACGCATACGGCTTGTGAGAATGACTCATTTAAATCTGGCGCTACCGTTTGCCAGTAAGGACCCAAATTCCCTTGTGAAAACCCTTGCGGCAGCATCAATGGGTGATAGTAGAAGTCGTCTTGCTCACCGGTCGTCCACTTTACAAACTTGGCTCCCTGTTTAAAGGTAGCATCGCATTCTTTGATAAAGGTGGTTTCACTTATTCCCAGCGCAATAAGTGTTGAGCGCATGGTTGGCCAGGTGCCTTCACCCACACCAATTATCGGTACGTTAGGGCTTTCAACTAGCGTCACTTTGATATTGTTGCGGGTAGCACACTGATGTTGTGCCGCAATACGACCAGCCGTAAGCCACCCTGCGCTGCCGCCACCGACTACTACAATGTGCGTTATGGGAGTTGCTGTTGTCATATCGAGTTCCTGAATAAAAACTGTGGCTACCAAGTGGTAGCCACGAATGTAGGGCCAACAATCGCTGGCCCTTAATACGCGAAATTAAAAGTTTCCGCGCACACCGAAAGCCCAACGTCTGCCGCTGTCTTCAACCAACAACAAGTGATTAGCGAAGCGTCCGCGCTTGTGTACAAACTCTTCTGTTAGGTTAATACCTTCAAAGAAAATTTCTACATTGTCTGTCACGCTGTAGCTACCGCTAATGTCAAGTTGTTGATAAGACTCAACAATAGTTGGGCCGTCACCCTGCCCTTGTGTTAACGACTGAACAAATTCGTCACGCCAGTTGTAGGCAAGACGAATCTGGTAGTCGTCAGTTTCATAAAAAGCCACTAAGTTGTAAGAATCACTCAACCCAGTTAGCGCAAATACTTGGTTAATATCGAATGGATCAAGCTCGGCATCACTGTCAACAATCGTACCGTTGGCAAGTACACCAAAGCCGTTATCGAATGTGTGTTGAAGAGCAAGCTCGAAGCCGTCCACCGTGGCGTCTTCACCATTGTTCGGTAAGGTGTTTGTAAATACCGCTACGGCGTCACTGGCATCTGGCGCGCCTGCATTGCTGCCCGTTGACGGGTCAGTCAGCAAGCTACCATCAGCCAGTTCAAAGATTTTATCTTCTTGACTGTTCACGATGAAGTTAGAAACCAGCTTTCTGAAGTAACCAATTGAGGCGTAGCTTGCTTCGTCGTAATAGTATTCAAGTGATAAGTCGAGGTTATCTGACTTAAACGGCTCAAGTGCTGGGTTACCGCTGGTTGAGGTTAAATCACCGCCTTGACGCGTTGTTGTGATAACCGTTACTGGCGACATGCTATTAAGCGTTGGTCTAGTAATGGTTGAGCTCGCGGCAAAGCGCGCAATTAAGTCGTCAGTAATTTCTAGACGTACACTGAAGTTAGGTAATAGCACATCATAGTCTGATTCAGTGGCTATGCTTTGTGCGTCACCAAACCCGGCTAGCATTTCGGTTTGATCCAAAATGGTGAGGCCGGTAATAGGGGCTTGTGTGCCGTTAACGGTCACGTCTGTCATTTCGTAGCGCACGCCTGCGGTTGCACTTAAGAACATGTCAGCCACTTCGCCTTCAAAATCGAACTCTAAGTAAGTAGAGATAATATCTTCTTCTACTTCAAAGCTATTGTTACGACGCACCGCATCAAAACTAATGGCTTCGCCATTAACGCTTTGGTAATAAGACTCTAGAAACGCAAAGTTGGCTTCGCCATCGTGGGCTAACCAAGAGGTTGGCATACGGCCGCTACCACTAACATCTGAAAGGAAGTCGCTACCGGCATCAAAAACGTATTGGCTACCTGCTGGAATTTCAGGTAAATCAGGGTAACCACAGTACGTACAGTGAATACCAACGCCTTCGTTGTCCCAGCGCGTTAGTGATTTGGTTTCGGTGCTGTACTGTGCGCCAAAGCGAATTTCAGTCAGGCCGCTTCCGTCAGTGACATATTCACCGTCAAAACGCAGCTGGCTTACTTCGTCTTCTACTGCCCATCCGCGACGTAGCATTACGTGGGCACGACTATTCGCTTCATCAAGGTGATTACTTACTCCGTCAGGCGTTAGTGCAGGGTTGTAAATAGGGAAACCGTCTGGACCAGTAACAATAGCGCCATTCAACTCTTGCTGCCCGCTATAGATATTCGCGTTGGGCGAGGCAAACATGCTAGCCACAGGTAAGATGTTGTCATCAACTTGAAAGCGTACACGGTTCGCATACCCGATTAGTGATAACTGATCGCCACCACCGTTATTTGCTTCACGTTCTGCTTCTGAGTGACTTAAGTCGAATGACAAGTTCAAGTTATCAGAATACTGATAATCGAAGTTAAGGCCTACGGCATAAGTGTCGGTCAAACGGTCAAACGTTTTGGCGTGCATATCAGTTGCCAAACCCACTTCTTGATACAAGTCTATGATAGTGCCGTTAGCATCAACGGTTGGGCTGCGGCGGTTACCGTTTGCATCAAATAAGCTGCCATCATCCCCTACGCCTTGGATATTAGGCGCAGTAAACCAGTGCCCGTAAGAGGTGGCTTCTGACTCTACATCGAAATCTGAATAAAGTGCATCTGCTGTAACTACGAGCTTGTCATTAGGGGCATATTGAAATACCAAATTAGCATTGGTACGCGTACGTTCTTCGAAGGTTACTTTGTGATCGTAGTTGCGTGGCGAAAACACGTTGCCTGTCCATGCTTGACCCGACTCAGTGACAGGGTTTGGCACACCAACGTTTTCAAGCCATCCATCCATTTGAGCCTGATTAAGGCGTGTTTTACGTTCTTGGTGTGAAACCGCCAGTAACACACCAAACGTGTCATCGTTAAATGTATTACTAATGAGTCCAGAAAACTGTGGCGTAGTTTCTTCGCTGTTTTCGTCGTAAACGCCTTTCACAGAGCCAGCCATTTTGAAGCCGTTCAGCGCGAAAGGACGTGCCGTATTGATGTTGATAGTTGAACCCACACCACCTGATTGCATAGTAGCCGTAGACGTTTTATGTACGTCAAGGCTGCTAACAAGCTCAGAGGCAATAGTGTCGAAGCTAAACGCGCGCGAATCGTTTTCAGATGCCATTTGACGGCCGTTAACAAGCACCGTATTAAACTGAGGGCCAAAACCACGAACGGTAATAAGTTGACCCTCACCGCCTGAGCGGTCGATGGATACGCCTGTAATACGCTGTAGTGATTCAGCTAAGTTGGTATCGGGAAAGTCGCCAATATCTTCTGCGCTAATGGCGTCAACTACGCCAGCAGAACTGCGTTTAACATCCATTGATTTTGCAACCGATGAACGAATACCACTTACCTCAATCACTTCTACGTCATTGTTGGGTTGCGCGTCTTGGGCAAATGCACTATTTGCAGAAATAGCTGACGCTAAAACTGCTGCCACTGAGCATGCAAGCTTGGTTTTCCTATACATGATGGTGTGTGTCCTAAAAGTTAGTTTTAATGTGCCAAATGGTGTGCACCCCATGTGGCTTTTCTCACAGCATTTCGCTGTTAACTCTTCAAGACGACACGGTTTGTAAAATCCCCCAAATTAATTTAACAAAATTTTAAAAAGTGCTGTTTGCGCATCATTTTTACGCGTCGATTACACCTTTACGTATGTTTGTTTTTTGTACAATAAATAGTGTATTCACAAGATATATGGATCTGTATTGGGTGTATTAATCAACAATATGCCAAATGTTTATAAATGTTAGTTATGACTATGAAGTAAAAGATACTAGTTGTTGATGGTGTTTTCGCGTAGTTTTGATGCGTTATTGCGCGAAAAGTAATCGCTACATGCGCTTTTCGGCCTTACAGTATAAACAAAACGATTGGTTGGTTTGGTTTTAATTTCGACAACGAATGATAAGCATAAGCGAATTAAATGGCTTTAATTTGATTAAAGGGTGTCATTCTCGAAAGAGTCCAAATAAGAGGAAAAGCGTGTGAAAATCATAATAATTAATGAATCTACATCGCCAGATCCGCTGAATAATGTGGAAAAGCGCTGTGCAGCTACGCCAAGTAGTGCACAACGACTGGTAAAGAAAGGGGCGACACTGCTGCTTGAAAAAGGTGCTGGTCTGTCCTCTGGTTATTCAGATAAAGAATATGAAGATGTTGGTGTTACTGTTATAGATGATGTGAATGAGGCCTTATCATCAGCAGATATGGTCGTAGCAGTTAACAAGCCTACCGATGTTCAATTGGGGCTGATGAAAAAAGGGGCCATTGTGGTGGGCCATCTCGACCCTTTCTTTCAGCAGTCGCTGATAGAGAGCATTGCCCAAAAAGGGTTAACGGCTATTTCTGTGGAAATGATTCCACGTTCATCTCGCGCGCAGAAAATGGATGCATTGAGCTCGCAGGCAAGTCTTGCAGGTTATGTCATGGTAATGCAGGCGGCAAATCAGCTTCCTTCCATCCTACCCATGATGATGACTCCGTCAGGCACCATTAAGCCTGCAAAAGTATTCATTGTTGGTGCGGGAGTGGCAGGTTTGCAAGCGATAGCGACAGCGAAACGCTTAGGGGCGAATGTGCTTGCATACGATACGCGCCCTGTTGTGGCCGAGCAGGTGGAATCGCTAGGCGGTAAATTCCTTAAAATAGATATCGGCGAGACAGGGCAAACCAAAGACGGTTATGCGAAAGAGCTCACCGAAGAGCAAAAAGCAAAGCAGCAAGATGCACAGCGTGATGCTATTGCAGATTCCGACATTGTGATCACAACAGCGCAGCTATTTGGGCGTAAACCTCCCGTACTTATTTCGAAAGATACATTAGCACTTATGAAACCTGGTAGCGTGGTCGTTGATATGGCGGCTACATCGGGGGGGAATGTTGAAGGCTCGGTATCCGGTGAGACAGTTGAAATAAACGGTGTAAAAGTGATTGGCAATGGTAACTGGAGTCAGTATGTGGCCAAAGCGGCAACCGACATGTACGCCAACAACATTTATAACCTAATTGATGAGTTCTTTGATGACGATAGTAAGTCGTTTGATTTGAATCTTGAGGACGACATTCTGGCCGGTTGTGTGATTGCGCACGATGGCAAGGTAATCAATGACATGCTTATTAACGCCTATAAAGGAGCCTAATCATGGAAATCATCTACTTACTTTTCATTGTACTGTTGGCTGCGTTCTTAGGCTTTGAGCTTATTCGAAAAGTACCTGCAACCTTGCACACGCCTTTAATGTCAGGTTCGAACGCTATTTCGGGGATCACCTTAGTAGGTGCGCTGGTTGCTTCGGGTAGTGATAACAATCTGCTGACCACTATTTTAGGTACAGTGGCAGTGGCCTTGGCAAGTATTAACGTTGTTGGTGGCTATCTGGTTACCGACCGCATGCTTGGCATGTTCAAAAAGAAAGATAAATAAGGAGTACGCAAGTGAATGATATCGTAACCATAATCAACCTTGCGTACGTAGTCGCTGCTGCACTATTTATAATTGGTCTTAAATTACTCAGCCACCCAGATACCGCCAAAAAAGGAAACTTTGTTTCAGCAGTAGGTATGCTAGTAGCGGTTGTTGTTACCCTGCTTGATCAGCAAATTATCAGCTATCACTATATTCTGCTTGGCTTTGTGCTAGGTGGTGCATTTGGTGCGTGGAAAGCGAAAACGGTTGAAATGACCGCCATGCCAGAAATGGTTTCTCTGTTTAATGGTTTTGGTGGTGCGGCATCGTTACTACTAGGGTGGGCGACGCTTGCAGGCATGAGTGTGGTAACGCTCAACACACAAAGCACATTTACCTTCGTTACCTTGTTTTTCACAATTTTAGTGGGTGGGATAACCTTTTCGGGCTCTGTGGTCGCGTGGGGAAAACTGTCAGGTAAAATGAGTTCTAAGGCGGTTATTTTTACTGGCCTTCGCGAACTCTCGGTCTTGCACCTTATTGGCATGGGTGTGGTGGGCTATCTATTTACCACAGAACCAAGCAATACCCTTTGGATTTACTGTGCAATAGCGCTGTCATTAAGCTTTGGGTTGTGGGCCACTATCTCCATCGGCGGTGCAGATATGCCAGTGGTTATTGCACTGCTTAACAGCTATTCAGGCGTAGCGGCTTCTGCGGCTGGTCTTGCCACCGGAAATACCATTTTGATTGTGACCGGTCTTTTAGTGGGTGCGTCAGGTCTTATTCTTACCAATATTATGTGTAAAGCCATGAATCGCTCGCTAATGAACGTGCTGTTGTCTGGCTTTGCGAAACCTATTGAAGCAGGTGAGAAGATAGAAGGTGAAATTAAAGTGCTTTCTGCGCAAGATGCCTTTTATGTACTTGAAGCTGCGCAAGCCGTTTTGGTGGTGCCCGGTTACGGTATGGCGGTAGCACAAGCACAGCATGCGGTTCGCGAATTACAGTCGCTGCTTGAAGAAAACGGATGTACGGTAGATTACGCTATTCACGCAGTTGCAGGGCGCATGCCTGGACACATGAACGTGTTGCTTGCAGAGGCTGATGTGCCTTATGACCAGCTGTATGAAATGGATGATGTTAACCCGCGTATGGAAAACTACGACGTGGTTATTGTTATCGGTGCTAATGACGTAGTGAATCCTGCTGCCAAAGAGATGAAAGGTAGTCCGATTTACGGTATGCCGGTCATTGAAGCATACCGTGCAAAGACTGTCTTTGTATTGAAGCGATCAGCGAATGCAGGTTTTGCGGGTGTTGATAACCCGCTGTTCTTTAAAGATAACACCCGTATGGTGTTAGGGGATGCAAAAGATACCATCAATAGCATTATTCGCGAATTTGGCGATGACTAAGCAAATGGCTTAGAATCTGTAGTAAGATGCTAAAAAAGGAAGCCATAGTGCTTCCTTTTTTGTTCTATACACTACGTTTAGTACATGAAACCGTAATGCAATTATTTTGCTCAAGAGAAGTAAACACAAATGCTAGTCGTGCCGTATCACATTGAACAGTTTAAAAACTGCATCCTGGTCACGCTTCGCGGTGATTGGGATATGGCGACAAATATCCGGTATTTGGGAGAATTGTCTGACTGTCTTAAGCGGCGAAGCGGAAAGCCGTTTCATTTGATTGTCGATATGCGGTCATGGCAAGACCCAAAGTCTGATTCAAACATGAGAATGAAATCGACTATTAGATTAGACCGGCGTAATCAGTTGAGTGAACTTTGGTTGGAAGACGAAAACAGCGATACAGGCCATATTGTAGAGAACTTTTTTGCTGACGTTTCGTTTCCCCTCGACAGAACACAAAGTCTCACAGAGTTTTTCTCGCTTTGTGAAACTAAGGCAGAGCCTTTGGTTGTAGAGTACATAAAGTCTTGGGTTGCCCAAAACAGTTGATTCGACAAGTTCGATAAACAAAATTAGTCGCGACCATAGATATTTTACATCGCAACAATAGTTGTGTTGTCTATAATACGCTGCTTAATTTTGCACTTACCATGCTAGGCATGCGCTTAGCTCATTAGATATAGGTGAATACATTGACAGATTGGAGTATCGAAGAAGCAGAGCGCGTCTATGGCGTGTCTCAGTGGGGTGGTGGCTATTTCAAAGTGGGTGAAAATGGCAACGTACATATTACCCCAGTGCCAGAGGATCCAAGTATCCAAATCGACTTTAATTCGGTCATTGAAGACATTCGCAAAGAGGGTGTGCAGTTTCCTGTTGTTGTGCGCTTTCATGACATTCTGCGATCGCAAGTTGCCGGTCTAAATAAAGCATTTCGAAGCACAATCGAAGAAGCCGATTATAAAGGTGAATACCAAGGTGTTTATCCGGTTAAAGTTAACCAGATGCGCGAAGTCGTTGAAGAGATTGTTGACGCGGGAAAACCGTTTAACTATGGCTTAGAAGCAGGCTCGAAAGCTGAGTTACTGACCGTGTTGGCGATGAACACAAATGAAGACTCACTCACTATCCTAAATGGCTATAAAGACGATGAAGTGATGCGTCTTGCTTTATTAGGTAGAAAGCTAGGCCGTCGCGTAGTGGTGGTGGTTGAAAAATACACCGAGCTGCTATTGCTGGTTAAGATTGCAAAAGAACTTAATATCGAGCCCATCATTGGTGTGCGCTCCAAAATGACGGTAAAAGGTCGTGGGAAGTGGGAAAGCTCCGGTGGTGAACGCGCCAAATTCGGTCTAACTATCACAGAGATTATCAATGCTGCACGTTACCTAGAAGAGCAAGGTATGGCGCACTGCTTGAAACTTCTGCACTTCCATATTGGAAGCCAATTAACGGATATTCGAGCGGTGAAAGAAGCCATCACCGAAGGTGCGCGTATATATGCAGACTTGCACAAAATGGGCTTTGAACTGGACTACGTTGACGTAGGTGGTGGTCTTGGCATCGACTATGACGGCAGTAACTCGACCAATGAGTCTTCGCGCAACTATAGCATGCAAGAATACGTTGCAGATGTTGTGTATGGCATGAAGGAAATGTGTGACTTGGAAGGCGTTCCTCATCCGAACTTGGTCAGTGAAAGTGGTCGCGCAATTACGGCGCATCATAGCTGTGTTATTACCGAAATTGTGGGTGAAATTAAATCAAACGCGTCTCAAATGGATACGTCAGCAAAAGAAGACGAACATGTTTTCCTTAAAAACATGCGCGAGCTTGCTGACACCTTTGATGAGCAGACCAACATGCATGAAATCTACAATGACGCTTCGCAATACAAAGAGCAGGCCCTTGATGCGTTTAAGCTTCGCGTATTGCCACTAGAAGAACTTGGCAAGATTGAAACATTGTATTGGCAGATAATGGAGCGCTTACAAAAGCACTACCGCAACGAGGAATATGTGCCTGAGGAGCTTCAAGAACTAGATTACAGCTTGTCATCACAGTATCTGTGTAATTTCTCTATCTTCCAGTCTGCTGCAGACACGTGGGCAATTGATCAATTGTTGCCAGTCGTGCCGCTTACGCGTATGAACGAAAAGCCAACAGTTTATTGTTCACTGGTAGATATTACGTGTGACAGTGACGGTAAAATTGACCAGTTTACTATTGGCCGTGAAATTACCGATGTACTGCCTATGCATCCGCTGAAAAAAGGTGAGCCGTACTACGTTGGTCTATTCTTAACGGGCGCGTATCAAGACGTTATGGGCGATATGCATAATTTGTTTGGTCGTTTAAACGAAGTACACATCTACAGCTATGATGACGATCCTGAAGACTTCTATATTGAAGAAGTTGTGAAAGGGTCATCAGTTGAAGACGTGCTTAATGTCATGCAATACAACCCCCGCGCCATGGCATCAGACGTTAAACGTCTTATCGACAAACAAGTGTGGGATGGCAAGCTTAATCCGCGTGAAGGTGTGCGTTGGACTGACTTCTATGAAAGTTGCTTAAGCGGCTATACTTACCTTAAGCAATAATATGTAAATAGCCGGCACTACGATTTGTTAGCGTCGGCTTTTTCGAAAAAACGCTTCCACAACTGCGCAGTGGTCGAATTGATCATATTCGACTCTGCGTTCATGAGCATGACATATCCCACCTTGTGCTCTGGTGAAAACGCCACATCGGCACGATAACCTTTCACCCAGCCACCATGATAATTCAGCTTAACGCCATCAATATCGTAAATACGCCAGCCCAACCCATAGTGGGCATCGTCAATCATGCCTCGCCAACCGCGTCTGTAGGTTTCTCGCTTAGTTTTGACCCGTTCGGTCGTGACATACTCTACCATTTCTGGCGACATAACCGTGGGAAACTCACCTAAGAGTGCTTGCAAGTAAATAGTCATATCACTGATGCTCGCATTCACACCTGCCGCGGGAGAAAAGCGGTAATAGTTACTCTCGACATTCCCTTCACGCCATTTATTACGGGCAATGGCAATATGAGGGTGAGCCCAAGATGAAGATGAAAGTAGGCCACCTTTACCTACACTTGCGGTTTTCATTCCTAATGGCGCAAAAAGTTGCGTATGCATTTGCGCCGAATATGACGTGTTGTGATTACTAAAGTAATACTCTAAGGCACCAAATAGGGCGTTTTGATAGGTATAACATTCGCCAGGTTTACATAAGGGCTCTAATTCGCCAAGCGACTTTAATACGCGTTCTAATGAGTAGTCTGCTTCTATTAGGTTGTCGTAGGCATTGGGCATGAAGCCGCTAGATTGCCCCACAATATGTTGCAACTGAAGTGATTGCATACCATTGCCTTTAAACGGAATATCAGGCAGCAATGTGCTAATAGGCGTATTCCACGATAGCTGATTTTGTTCTACCAGTTTTGCAGATAATAGTGCGGTGAACGTTTTGGATACTGACGCTAATCGAAAAACAGTGTTTTCGGTTATCTTCTTGCCATTGCGCTTAGCCGTTTTACCATAAACGTATACGCGAGGAGCTTTGCCTTGCTCGTAAAAAACAAACGCGTAGCCGGGTACATTAAACTTATCAGCTTCACTTTGAACATACTTTGCATAATCATCCAACCAGTCTGCATGTACTGGAAAAGTATGCGTAATCAGTATGAGTAACAGCCATGTTAGGGATTTGCGCGACATCAATTTGCGCAATGAATTCAGCATATAAGTCGCTCTGTAGGCCGCGTTGCTCAACTAAAAAATGAGTGGCGGTCGTTTTTATTGTTTCGATATTATGCGGATAGCGCGGCTAATGATCAAATTCACGTCTTCTTTGTATGCTCACATAAAAACAATTGTGAGTTCCGATTTTGTCGCGCACTATGTATCAATGCGCTATAGACTAGCACTGTTCATTCAATAAGGCGCTGTAAATTCTTTATGTCAGAGCTTCAACTTAAAAACAGTACTAGTGTTGATTCCGAGACCTTAACTAAAGCTCGGCTAAGTCGGGACCCACGTTTTGACGGCACTTTCTTTGTGGCGGTTAAAACAACGGGGATCTTTTGCCGCCCGATTTGCCCCGCCAAGTTACCGAATGAAGAAAATGTAACTTACTATCAGCATGCGACCACTGCCATGGCACATGGTTTTAGACCTTGCTTTCGATGTCGCCCAGATAGTGCACCTCACTCGCCAGCGTGGAGTGGCGTGGGTGCAACGGTAAATCGTGCAATTGCGTTACTATCGGTTATTCCTTCAGAATCAGTGTCTGGTGTCGCAGCACGGTTAGGGATAAGTGAGCGTTATCTCAATAAGTTGATGGTAAATGCATTAGGTTTGTCTCCTAAGTCATTTCAAAATATGCATCGTGCTTTATTCGCCAAGCAGCTTATTCAGCAGTCTTCACTGTCGATAACTGATGTGGCATTTACGGCTGGGTATCAGTCATTACGACAATTACAGCGCGCCATGGCCCAGTATTGCGATACTACACCGTCACAGCTTCGCAAACACCAGAGTCATACTGAACAACAAATTACGTTATTTTTGTCTTATAGACCACCTTATAACTGGCCTTATGTGCGCCAGTTTTTGGCACATCGCGCTATCCCAAGGATGGAGCGGGTGACAGAAGATACTTACGAGCGTTGGTTTGAATGGGAAGGGGCTGATGGCTATTTCAGTGTTAAACACGACCCTAAACGCAGTGGGTTTTCAGTAGCACTTACGCTTTCAAATTTAATGCATTTGCATCGCGTAATCGAAAACATTAAAGCTATGCTCGACCTTAATGCAGACCCCATATTGATTGAAGAGAGCTTAACCAAAGCGGGGCTTGCGCCGCAACAGCTTACCTGTGGTTTACGACTTCCTAGCGCATGGAGCGTGTTTGAAAGCGGATGTCGCGCTATTGTAGGGCAACAAGTGAGTGTTAAAGCCGCTATTGGGCAAGTATCGTTACTGGTACACCATTTAGGAAGGCAGGCGATACACTTACAAGATAACTTGGATGCTCATGATGAAAAAGCACCAGCACAGTCGCACGTTTATTTCCCAGCACCTGACAATGTAGCGTCGAGTGACCTTGGGTTTTTGCGTATGCCGCAGGCTAGAAAAAATGCTATTCGTCAGTTCGCCAGTTTATTCGCGCAAAGTAAAATGCCATCGCACGATGATATTTTATCGATAAAAGGCATTGGGCAATGGACACTGGATTACTTAAAAATGCGCGGCGAACGAAATCCCGACGTGTATCTCTCTGGCGATTTAATAGTACGTAAAACCGCAGAGAAATTTGTCGTGCGTTCAGAAGACGCAGCGCCTTGGCGTAGTTATCTTACGCTTCAGATGTGGCAGTTGAGTGAGCACAATGCATAAACACACTAATTAGTTGAAAGTGCGTGTTACAAGCACGTATTGAGAGTGCAACAAGAAAAGGGCTTTTATGGAATACACACAGCATATTGAGACGCCTGAAGGCTACGTGCAAGTGCATGCCAACACACAGGGTATTACTGCGATTGGGTTTGTGGATGTACCCGAGAAAACCGCAATAAGTAATGCGTTAACACAAGAAGCGTGTGCACAACTTAATGCTTATTTTGCCAGAAAACTTACCCAATTTGACTTGCCTTTAGCTGCTGGCGGTACGCAATTTCAGCGCCGGGTATGGGAAGCGCTTGTACAGATCCCTTATGGTGAAACGGCCAGCTACCTAGATATAGCAAACGCTATAGGAAACCCTAAAGGTGTGCGCGCCGTTGGTATGGCTAATGGTCGGAATCCTATTGCGATAGTCGTGCCTTGCCATCGTATTATTGGCAGTAACAAAACCCTCACCGGCTATGCTGGCGGTTTGCATCGAAAGCAGTTTTTGTTGAATTTAGAAGGAGCGCAGGGCGTATTATGGCAATAAAAGATCTTCTATCACTGTTAGTGCTAGCAGGTATTTGGGGAGGCTCATTTATATTTATGCGAGTTGCTGCCCCTGAGTTTGGTATCTATGTGCTCGTTGCAATTCGTACGTTACTTGCCACAGCGGTTTTACTTCCTTTGCTCATGTTGCGAGGCTCGATTAAAGATATACGGCAACATTGGTTAGCCATTGCGTTAGTCGGGCTTGCCAACACCGCAGTGCCTTTCGTACTGTTTAACTACAGCAGTTTGCATTTGGAAGCGGGCGTAAACGCAATTTTAAACGCCACAGCGCCTATGTTCGGCGCAATAGTTGCGTGGGCTTGGCTGGGTGACAAATTAACCAAATCTGCGATAGCGGGGCTGTTTATTGGTTTTATCGGTGTGGCGGTAATTAGCCAGCAAAAGCTAGGCGAAGGAGAAATAAGTTTTCTACCTATCCTTACAGCGTTACTGGCTACATTGGGGTATGGTATTGCCGCAAGTATGATGAAAAAGTGGTTGCAGGGAGTAAAGCCATTGGTCGTCGCTACGGGTAGCCAAGCGATGGCAAGTGTAATGTTAGCACCGTTTGCACTGGCGACCTTACCCGCTACTATGCCAAGCACCCATGCTTGGGCAAACGCTGTGGCACTGGCCATTGCAGGTACCGGTATTGCGTACATTCTTTATTTTAAGTTAATTGCCAATATAGGCCCAGCAAAGGCGATAACGGTGGCATACCTTGTACCGCTATTTGGCATCGTTTGGGGAGTGTTGTTTTTGCAAGAGCACTTGTCAGCACAAACCATCATCGGTGGTCTAATGATTCTGTTCGGTGTTGCGCTGACAACAGGTGTGCTCACAAGGAGACGGTCTAAAGCACAGACCGCTACTCAATAAGCTGCATCCTCACTAAATTGCTTCCATCGCGCTTTGCTTGATAAAGCGCGTCTTCTGCATGTGCAGTGACTTCATGCATAGCGCGGCTTGATGCGGTATAGGAAATACCAATCGACGCCGTTATTTGTAGGTCAGGTAATTCTGGTAACGGCGGTAATGTGGCAATACCATGACGAATATTCTGAGCAAGATCAAACGCTACATGTGGGCCAGTATTAGGCAACAGGACAATAAACTCTTCACTACTCCATCGTCCTAGTACGTCGCTTTCTCGTAAGTGATCCGCTAAATAACCCACCACTTTATCTAGAATGTCGTCACCTGTATTTCTACCGTGAGCATCCACTATGTCGCTAAAACCATCTACATTAATCAGCATCAAACTCAGTGAATTGTGTTCAGCCAACAGTGTTTTATAGATAAGCTGTAAGTTATCTTTTTCAGGCAAGCGAGTAGAATGTCGTACAACTAAGTCTGGCTGCATATCTTTTCTAAAGTAGTACAGCAGGTTGTATATAAGCAGAAACAGAGAAAACACAACAACAAGCAGCGTTACAACACTGAAAATAAACGCCTGAGAAATCTCCGCTTGTCGGTCTTCAAGAGGACTTAATAAAAATACGGTCCAGCCAAACTGATTAAGTTTAACTTCAGCAATAAGAAAATCTTTCTGATCAATGGTGACAAGCTTATTGTTAAGCGCTTGCTCGTCTTGTATGGCGATGGGCAGACTGGCATACCACGGCAATTCTGAGAGGTTCGTAAATTCAGAATATGACGCTATAAGTTCTGGATCAGATGACAGCATTATGTCGCCTTGTCCATCGACAAAGAGAAAGTCGTAGCCATACTCTTGCTTGTAGGTATCAAAAACTTCGATAAAGCTTCTAAGGCTTTTACCTACCCCAAAAAAGCCTAAGAATTTTCCAGATTCGTCATGAATTTTAATATCAATGTAAAAATGGGTATCTTCCCATTTGCCGATGTCTGCAACGGCATCAGCTGGGTGGTCTCGATACTTGAAGTACCAACTTACCTCACCCTCTACAAGATCAATTATCGAACCGTCAGAATTGTATTGCTTTCTGTCACTTTCTGAGGCGATAAAAAACGATAAGCCAAATTCATCTTCAAGACGATCCAATGTCTTGAAAACGGCAGTCTCATCAATGTTCTCTCCGCGCATTAAATCGACAAGCTCAGTGGAGTGCCCCAACGCTTCAGAAATATGAAGTGGTTTAAGCAATTGCTCGACAATTAGCGAAATGGCGGGTGATAAGGATTGTTGTTGCGCGCGACTTTGCTCGGCAACAATTTTGGAAATACTAAAATGAACCAGTGTCACAATGGCGATGACTACCACGGCGAATAACACCAGTATGCTTCGATGCAGTGTTCTAAATGTGTTCACAGACTACGCATGCTCCCTTGCCTGACTGAACGTTATATCGTTAGTGCAATTATAACCGCTGCACTTATGAACTACTAGGTAGTTTGCTGTAAATTTAGACTAAATGACAAAAGCCTATTTGACTAGTGGATATGACGCTTTTTGATGTAATGAAGCACTGACATCTTCATCTACCTTAGTTACACTAGCCTCAATCATTGATATTTACTGTTTATACGTATTAGCAAATTAAAGGAATACTATGGCTTTCTCAGTCGTTGTTTTAGCCGCGGGTAAAGGTACCCGCATGAAGTCATCTTTGCCAAAAGTACTGCACAAAGTTGGCGGTGTGCCAATGGTTCAACGCATTATTAATACCGTTAAATCGCTGGGCGCTGACAATATACATCTTGTTTACGGCCACGGTGGTGACCAACTTAAAGCAACGATTATCGAAGACAACCTAAACTGGTGTTTGCAAGCTGAGCAATTGGGTACAGGTCATGCCGTTCAGCAGGCAGTTCCTCATGTTAAAGACGATGAAGATGTGCTCATTTTAGTCGGTGATGCGCCGCTAATACGAGAAGAAACGTTAAGCGCGCTTAAAGCGGTAAAAGCACAGTGTGACCTTGCGTTACTAACGGTAGAGCTAGATGACCCTACAGGTATGGGGCGCATCGTTCGTGAAAACGACAATATAACTGCGATTGTAGAACATAAAGACGCGACAGACGCTCAGCGTGCAATAAAAGAAATTAATACTGGCATGATGATGATGTCAGGCGCAGACCTAAAACGCTGGTTGGGTGATTTAAGCAACGATAACGCGCAAGGCGAGTACTACCTTACTGATGTGATTGCGATGGCGGCCGCTGAAGGTAAGCGAATTCAATCTGCGCAACCGCAATCAGCGGTAGAAGTTGAAGGTGTCAATAACCGTTTGCAACTCGCTAACCTAGAGCGCGCTTTACAACATCGTCAAGCTAATGAACTGATGACCAATGGTGTAACGCTACTTGACCCATCACGCTTCGATTTACGTGGTTCAATGGATATTGGCAATGACATTGTTATTGACGTAAACGTTATTGTTGAAGGTGAAGTCAAAATTGGCAGCAACGTTACAATTGGTGCTAACTGTATTTTGCGAAACTGCACGATTGCAGATAATGCAGTGATTGAAGCCAATTCAATTATCGAAGATGCTCAAGTGGGTGAAGCGTGCGTAGTCGGCCCTTATGCCCGACTTCGTCCTGGCGCAGTTATGCACAAAAATGCCAAAGTGGGTAACTTTGTTGAAATGAAAAAAGCGGTTTTGGGTGAGGGTGCAAAAGCCAATCACCTTACTTATTTAGGTGACGCACAGGTCGGCCCGAATGCCAACATTGGCGCGGGTACCATCACATGTAATTACGATGGCGTGAATAAATCAAAAACCATTATTGGAGAGAATGCATTTATTGGTTCTAACTCTTCATTGGTTGCGCCTGTGTCTATTGGTGATGGCGCAACGGTTGGAGCGGGCTCAGTTATCACCAGTGCAGTGGAAGATAAAGCATTGGCTGTCGCGCGCGGTAAACAGCGCAATATTGCGAACTGGCCGAGACCGACCAAAAAGTCGTAACAAGGCGCAAATCAGCCTTAGCTAATAAAAAAGCGGAGCGAGTTTTTTAATAAAGACGCTCCGTTTTTTTATGCTTGTTATAGTAGTAGGTACAACACGCAAGTTTCAATTTCCCACCAAGGAGCACAAATGCTTTCTACCTTACTTGTTGGATTTGGTTTTTCAGCCCAGACCTTTCATCTGCCATTTCTCAACTATCTACCAGACTTCGTTGTTGATGGGGTGGTATCTTCAAAACCTGACTTGGTAAATGCAGCGCTGCCTGACGCTACTGTGTATACATCCTTAGAAGAAGCGCTGGAAAAGCACACTTTTGACTTGGTGGTGATCACAACGCCAAATCACCTTCATGCACCTCAAGCTAAACTTGCTCTTGAATATAACTGTCATGTATTAGTCGAGAAGCCATTTACCTTAAGCACAGCCGACGCAGAAGCGCTTGTTAGTCTGGCAAAGTCTAAAAATCGCAAGCTTTGTGTTTACCACAATAGACGCTTTGATGGCGACTTTCTTACGCTTAAGAAGCTTATGGCAGCAGGAACCTTGGGAGATGTTAAGCGATTTGAAAGTCGATTCGACCGCTTTCGTCCTACACCGCGTAATCGTTGGCGAGAGAATGCCGGGCCGGGCAGCGGTATTTTCTGGGATCTTGGCCCTCATCTTATAGACCAGGCTCTACAGCTATTTGGTGAGCCTAAAGCAGTATCAGCTGATATCGTTACACTTCGCGAGGGTGGTCAATCAGATGACTGTTTTGATATTACGCTTCACTACGAAGATAAGATGATAAAACTCGGCAGTTCTGCCTTTCAAGGCGGCGCTACATTGCGCTTTGATGTGCAGGGAACAAAAGCTAGCTATCGTAAATTCTATTTAGATCCACAAGAAGACCAGTTAAGGGCTGCGTTGCCGTTCACAGATGAAAAATGGGCCGTGACACCACATGAAGAACACGGTGAGCTGGGTAATGAGGCAACTCAGAAGAAAGTCCCCACTCTTGATGGTCAGTATCTCACTTTCTTCAAAGAACTTGCGAAGGCCGTTGCAGGCAATGCTTCTTTGCCAGCAGATGCAAACAGTGTGGTTGCTGTAATTCGAACAATAGAGCTGGCCATTGAAGCAAATGCTGCACAGGCAAAATTGATGTATAAATAAACAAAACGCTTGATCAAAGTTTCGTAATAACATAGCATGCTTTCGAAATATAATTCATAGCTTTCGTTTTGAAAGTTATGCGTGTTTGCCACCTACTGTGAATATAACTATTAACCGAGCGGAACGAGAACAATTGAGAAGTAGTAAGTCAGTTGATGTGCGACGTCAGGCAATAGTGACGTGGATAAACCAGCACGGCCACACGCAGGTGGAGGCCTTAGCGGCACAATTTAATACATCTGAAGTTACTATAAGAAAAGACTTAGCGGCCCTTGACGCGCAGGGGTTAATAATTAGACAGTTCGGTGGTGCGGTACCGGCAGTTGCAAAGCACAATGTACCCGACGCGTTATCCCCAAAAACAGGCAATGTCATATCATCGCTTTCTCATATCGGTGAGTGTGCAGCATCGCTGGTTAAGCCTGGTAGCAAACTTGTTATCGATTGCGGCTCAACAACTTCAACAATCCTTCCTTTTTTATCACAGATTGGTGGTTTGGTAGTGATGACCAATGCACTGTCGACAGCGAACTACCTTACACAATGTGAGAAAGAGCCTACTGTGCTGATGACAGGCGGTACGTGGGATGCACAATCGCAGTCATTTCAAGGCGCCATGGCTGAACAATTGGTTAACGCCTATAGTTTTGATATTGCTTTTATTGGCGCTGCAGGTATTGATGTCAATCGCGGGACAACCACGTTTAACGAACTAACAGGTGTAACTCGTGCCATGGCTCAAGCCGCCAGTAAGGTCGTTGTAATGGCAAGTTCGAAGAAACTAACTCATAAAATGCCCAATCTCGAACTAGGTTGGGACACTATTTCAGTTTTGATCACTGACGAGGGTATCAGTGCTCAAGATAAACAAAACATTGAAGAACAGGGCGTTGCGGTAATGATTGCTGCGCTTAATGGAGAATAATTATGTGTGGAATTGTAGGCGCTGTTGCCGAACGTAATGTAGTAGAAATTCTACTAGAAGGACTTAAACGCCTTGAGTACCGTGGGTATGACTCGGCTGGTGTGGCATTGTTGCAGCAAGATGGCACGCTAAAACGCATTCGTCGTACAGGCAAAGTACAAGAACTGGCTGACGCCGTAGCACAAGAAGACGCGCTAGGTGGTACGGGTATCGCGCATACACGCTGGGCAACACACGGTGGTGTTACTGAAGCGAATGCTCACCCTCATTTCTCAACTGACCGCGTGGCAGTAGTGCACAACGGTATCATTGAAAACTACGTAACACTAAAAGCGCAGCTTGCTGATAAAGGGTACACCTTTACCAGTGACACAGATACAGAAACCATTGCGCACACCGTTCACGAAGAATTGAAATCAGGTAAAACACTTTTAAACGCGGTACAAAGCGCAGTTAAAACCTTTCACGGTGCTTATGGCACAGTGATAATGGACAAAGAAGATCCAAGTCGCGTGGTAGTGGCGCGCTCTGGCAGCCCATTAGTCATTGGTTTGGGCCTAGGTGAGAACTTTATCGCATCTGACCAAATGGCATTATTGCCAGTAACTCGCCGCTTTATCTTTTTAGAAGAGGGCGATGTAGCTGAAATCACGCGTCGCGACGTAAGTATCTTTGATAAAGATGGCGCACCTGTAGAGCGTGAAGTTATTGAATCGAATATTGAGCACGATGCGGGTGATAAAGCGGGCTACCGTCACTACATGCTTAAAGAAATTCACGAACAACCTACCGTTGTACGCAATGCACTTCAAAATCGTATAGACGAGAACGGCCTAATGCCTGGCGTATTTGGTGAAGGCGCGGCAGATATCTTTAGCAAAGTAAAACACGTTCAAATTATTGCTTGTGGTACAAGTTATCATGCGGGCATGACTGCGCGTTACTGGCTTGAGCAATACGCGAATGTATCGTGTAACGTAGAAATTGCGTCTGAGTTTCGCTACCGCAAGTCTGTGGTTCACCCAAACAGTTTGCTTATTACCATATCTCAGTCAGGTGAAACGGCAGATACATTGGCAGCACTACGTCTTGCAAAAGAATTGGGCTACATGTCGAGCCTGACCATTTGTAACGTACCTGGCTCATCGCTTGTACGCGAATCTGACCTTGCCTTTATGACACGCGCTGGCGCTGAAATTGGTGTAGCTTCAACCAAAGCCTTCACTACGCAGTTAACGGCATTCTTGATGCTAACCTTAGCACTTGGCAAAGAGAACGGCATGGCCGAATCTGATGCTAAAGGTATTGTTTCTGCGCTTCATAGCCTACCTGCAAAGCTAGAAGAAACCTTGGCTATCACAGGTGGTATTGAAGACCTAGCCGAAGAGTTTGCTGACAAAAACCATAGTTTATTCTTAGGTCGTGGTGACCAGTATCCTATTGCAATGGAAGGCGCGCTTAAGCTTAAAGAGATCTCTTACATTCACGCTGAAGCCTACGCGTCTGGTGAGTTAAAGCACGGTCCACTTGCACTTATTGATGATGAGATGCCAGTTATCGTAGTGGCGCCTAACAACGAGCTACTTGAAAAGCTTAAATCTAACGTTGAAGAAGTACGCGCTCGTGGCGGCATCATGTATGTATTTGCAGATAAAGACGCTGCCTTTGCGGGTGATGAAACTATGCGTGTTATTGATGTGCCGCATTGTGAAGAGCCTATTGCGCCAATTATTTACACATTGCCACTACAGCTATTGTCTTACTATGTTGCTTTGATTAAAGGCACCGATGTAGACCAACCGCGTAACCTGGCAAAATCGGTAACGGTTGAGTAAGTGTTTTTTGGTTTGCAGACCGTCAATAATGTTAAAAAGTAAATAAAAAACGGGGCAGTGAAATGCCCCGTTTTTTTTAATCTTTCAACACACTCTAAGTTTTTACTTTTCTCTAGAAACCCATAAGTGTAGTAAGTCAACGCCGATAGTAGCCGCTGCTAACGCAGTGATATCACTTTGATCGTATGAGGGTGCAACTTCCACCACGTCCATACCCACCAAGTTAATGCCCCGTAACCCCTGAAGAATTCGAAGTACCTTGTCTGTCGATAAACCACCACACACTGGCGTGCCAGTACCCGGTGCAAACGCGGGGTCGAGGCAGTCGATGTCAAACGTTAAGTAAACCGGCAAGTCACCAATAGTATGTTTAATCTGTTCAACAATATCGTGTGGTGCCATATCATTGGCTTGCATGGCATTGATTACCGTGAAGCCGTGATTCTCCTGTGTATAGTTTGTGCGAATACCAATTTGTATAGATTTTTCTTTGTCAATTAACCCTTCATTTGGGGCGTGATAAAACATAGTGCCATGGTCGAATCGACTGCCATTGCTATACGTATCGGTATGGGCATCGAAATGAACTAGCGCCATTTTGCCAAATTTTTTCGCGTGTGAACGCAGCAATGGCAAAGTAACAAAGTGATCGCCGCCAAAACAAAGCAGGGTTTTGCCGGATGCTAAAATCTCGTCAGCCGCCATTTCAACGCGGGCGCAAAACTCTTCGCTATCTCCGGCAGAGAAGACTAAATCACCGGCATCACAAACGTGACACTGTTCTGCTAACTTAAAATCCCACGGAAACCGTTGACCTTCCCACGCTAAGTTGATTGACGCTTGACGAATTGCATCTGGCCCCATGCGAGCACCTGAACGACCCGAGGTTGCCATATCAAATGGCAATCCTAAAATCACGACATCGGCAGCTCCCTTAGTTGGATCTTGCGTTAATGGCGCGCGCAAAAATGTCATTGCATTTGAGTAAATAGAGTTATCAACTTGATTGAACACGCTACTGGTTAAAATAGACATTAAAAGTCCTCAAAATAAACATAACCATTTAAAACTAACACTAGCTCACTACAGATTGTTTCACATTCATTTTTGATTTAACGAAAGGTGTACATAGTCATTCCGTTATCGTGCTTTAAAAAACGCAGAGTAAAGCTCAGTTATTGTATTAAGTCTATGAAAATTATTTTCTACAAAGCGAGTTTAAGTCATTACGTGTGCTCACCTTGCTACAGGTGTGTATTAACCGTCTCGATTATTTCACTGGCGTGTGGGTGGTGCTTCGACACGATGATGTACACAGGTAACTGCATCAGTAAATCAGTGGTTAACGCATCGCCGTAATCTGTTTGCTGGTCGGTTAAGTAGGTTAAAAAATAGGGCAGCTTATCTAATTCAACTAGGCGTACTCCTTGAGAAAATGTCTTTACGTCATAGCGTTTTGAAAGCGGGTGTTGGGCCTGTAAGTAGCGCTCAATAAAAGTAAAACTATTTTCAGATAAAGCGGCGTAGGCCACGGTGCTAATTTGTTCGATTTGCGTGACGGGCGTTGTATCGTGCTTGCGTATAGCACTTAAGTTTATGAAATACAGAGGCTTGTTGCTGACATAAAATGTTTTATGTAAAGCCTTTGTGGGACTTACCGCGGTACTAATGTCATAACGTCCGGCATGCAGGTTATCGATGCCCCTATTTAATGAATCAAAAGCAAACGCTAGCGAGTATGGTGTATTGGCAAATAAGTGCTGCGCTTTTTCAACGGCAATGCCGCTGGCAACGCCATCTTTTGATACAAATTCAAAGGGCGGCTGGTTTGTATAAAAATACGTAATGGTTTGCGGTAGTGTGTTTTCTTGAGAGGTAGCCTTGGCAAGGCTATGTGTAGCGAGCGCTCCCAGTATTACGAACTTTACTAACCAAATAACTTTCGGCATTGCACTCTCATACTTCTATAGCTGTCAAACACTCCTTTTACGATTTCCTTCGAGTGTTAGGTGAATGTCTGTTGTGCTCCAACATTCAAACTAACGGTTTGCCTTAATTATAGTGCAAAACACGAATCTCGCTTTTTTCATCATTCTTAACTATCAAAAGCTTTGTGTGCCGCGCCTTTCAGACTAAAGAGGCATACAGCATTATTGTGTACCGTGGTAATGTGCAACAAGTGGCATTACCAGTAAAACGTTTACAAAATGCACGTGTGCAATCAATATACTGAGTAGAGTGGCAAGCGCGTAAAATCTTTACAGTACCTCGGTGAAAAGCAAGGTCGCGCTAACCTGTTTAAGCTTTTGTAAGAAAGAGCAGTAGTAACTGCTCGCATCGTTTTGCAGTACACATTTAGGAAGCTGATGCTATATCGATTGGTTTTGTTTTTTTTACTAGTGCTAAGTTCGTTAGGGCTTTCACAGCAAAGCCATGCCCATAATCACCATATCGTCTTAACCCCTTCAATTGAATCTATTGATCCAACCCGAGACATCCTGTTTTATGCAGATGAGGCGGGAACACTTTCTGTTAACGATGTAAAGGCCCTAAGTGCAGGTCAATGGTCTGAAATTCCCGATGGCAACCCAAATTTTGGCTTTACTGATAATACGATATGGCTGAGTTTACGAGCGGTAAATAGCAGCGACAAGCCACTGCCTTTATACTTACATATTGACTATGCATTACTGGATAATATCGAGTTCTTTGCTTATTCCACCGAGCAGAAAGAGACAAATACGCCCAGTGATTATTACGCATTAGGTGACCTTAAGCCGTTTGCCGAGCGCCCTGTTGACCATCCTACATTTGTCATGCCGTTTGGCTTAGCACCTTACGAGTCAAAAGATATCTATCTGCGGATAGCGACGCAAGGTACATTACAAACGCCTATTTCTATTTGGCAGCGCGAAGCGTTTTTACAGCATTCAAAAGACGTGGCGTTTCTTTATGGGTACTTCTTAGGTGCTTTGCTCATTATGAGCGCCTATTACTTGTGTTTGTCGGTAATAGTCAAAGACAAAACGTACCTGCTATACAGTATCTATATAACGTGTATGGCAGGTGTTCATGGTTCGCTAGATGGCTATACCTATAAGTGGTTTTGGCCGTTTGCCACACAGTGGCATCAAGTGTCGTCGCTGGCCTTTATCTCTGTTGGTATTACCGTTACTATTTTCTTTACCCGTGCATTGCTGCAACCTCCCAAGACGAGTTTACTCAACGGTTTTACCAAAACTATTGGTCTAATCGCCTGCGTTTCAGCCATAGCCACGTTGTTCTTACCTTACCATTTAGCAGCACCACTCAATGCGGGTATGACCGTAGTTGTGATGTCTAGCGTGTTTATTACTTGCATTGCAATGCTGAAGTATAGCCCACGTATTGCGCAGTTTTTCTGCTGGGCGTGGTCTGCTTATTTTGCGGGAATCATTGCAAAATCACTGACCAAAATGGGCGTTTTACCTTCAACATTTATTACGGAATACGGCGGGAATATTGGCGCGCTTGTTGGCATTGTCATTATCGCTTTGGCGCTGGCCGATCGCATCAATACTGAGAAGCGAAAACGAGAGAAAGCGCAGCAAGAGTCTATTGATAATTTAAGGCGTTTTGAAACCCTTTATGAAAATGCCCTTGAGGGGATCTTTACGTTGTCAGAGCGAGGTGATTTGCTAGGGGCAAATCCAGCCTTCTTAGATATTGTTGGGTTGGACAGCGTTGAAGGTTATGACGGCAACTGGTTGACGTTAGATGGCTACGTAATGGAGTTTAAGGATTATATTGCCTTGATTGAAGCCATTAAAACGAAAGGTCAAGTGCTCGATCACGAGACAAAAATGACGAATAAACAAGGTGCCTATATTTGGGTGACAATTTCAGCGCGCTTGGTGAGCGAAAAAGGTGACAATAAAATTGAAGGTACGCTCATTGATATTAGCGAGAGAAAGGCCTTTGAACAGCAACTACAGCACCTTGCTGAACATGATCCCCTTACCGGTTTCTATAATCGTCGTGCATTTGAAACTAAAACTTCAGATTTGCTAAATCGGGTAAAGCACAACGAAGACAAAGCGTGCGTGCTCTATCTTGACTTAGACCAGTTTAAAATAGTTAACGACCTTTGTGGGCATACTGCCGGTGATCTTCTGCTGCAAAAGTTAAGCAAGCGCCTACAGGAAGAGGTGCGAAAACTTGGTGATGACCAATTTATTGCAAGGCTAGGGGGAGATGAATTTGGTATTTTGCTGAGTAATTCGAGTCTGCGAACAGGGCAGCGCGCCGCAGAGAAAATTCGCCAGTCGGTGGAGCAATTCTTATTTTTGTGGGAAGGCAAGCGCTATACCGTAGGCGTTAGTATCGGCTTGGTGGAACTATTGCCATATCACCTTTCGGTAGAGCAAGTCCTCGTGATGGCTGACACTGCATGTTACATGGCAAAAGATCGTGGGCGAAATCGCGTTCATGTATTTGTAGAAAGCGATCAGGACATGCAATTTCGTCAGTTAGAAATGCAATGGGTCAATACCATTAAAGAAGCGCTGGAAAAAGACCAGTTTTTCTTGGTAGCGCAAAACATTCAAAGCAAAGCCCCAGGTCCACATCAACATCATTACGAAATATTGCTTAGGTTAATGAACACGAATGGGAATCTGTGCTCACCGGGACAATTTCTTCCCGCTGCCGAGCGTTACAATTTAATGCCCAATATCGATCGCTGGGTAATTAAAGCCTATTTCTCTTGGCTAAGTGAAAACCCTGAGCATTTGGCACAGCTAGATTGTGCAAGTATCAATTTAAGTACACACAGTATTGGCGATAAGTTTTTTGCCAATTATCTCATAGACGCGTTTGAACGATACGCCATTCCAGCTGAAAAAATATGTTTTGAAATAACAGAAGGCATGGCAATTATTCATCTCGACAATACTCAGGCATTCATTGAGCGATTTAGGGAGCTAGGGTGCCGGTTTGCGCTCGACGACTTCGGTACAGGCTTTTCATCTTACGCCTATCTTAAAGACTTGCAGGTGGACTATCTGAAAATTGATGGTGTGTTTGTAAACAATATTTGCGACGACGAAATAAGCCTTGCGATGGTGAAGTCGATAAGTGAAGTTGCAAAGGCCATTGGCATAGAAACCATAGCTGAGTTTGTAGAAGATGAAGCAACGCTCAATAAGCTTTCTGAAATAGGTATTGACTATTTTCAAGGCTATCACGTGCACAAACCCAGCCGATTAGACGCGAACGTATTTCACCTCGTTTAGCGCCTGAAATGTACCAAAGGCACGGCTAAAATTGATAGCGATAAAAAAGCCCGATAGCAGCTGTAGCACTACTATCGGGAAAAACGCAATACACGAGAATTGCGCCAGTAAGAGCTAAATTGAGATTGCAAAACAACTAACAAACACAATACCTGATAGTAGGAACTCGTTATCAAACACTGTGTTTTTAGCGCTAGTAGCTCACAAAAAACACCAAGAAAGACGGAATTCAGTGGATCTTTCTTAGTACTCAATCGCATTGAAAGAAGCGAACTTGCGGGTAACAGAGGACACTGTTGAACGCACAAATACAACGCTACTCTCTAAGCAATGCAAATGTTACTGGCATTAAGATCAGAAAATGTACCCAGCGTACAAAGATTCATACTCATCGTCCTCACCGCGTTCGTCCCCTCTCAGGCCATCCCTGACTTTACACGTTAAAAACGAACAACTTTGTTCGATTTCGAACTGTTGAATTAAAAAGCCCCAAACTGAAAATTCGTAAGCGTATGTAATTTATTGCTTTTTATGATTGGCACGCCTTTTTCTTACGTTTATTGAAAATAGAAAATGGTAGAGCACCATGAAAATTGAAATCTCGCAAAAAAAGTCTAATCGCCGGTGGTATGCACTTGGTCTTGTAGTGGTTACTTTTCTTAGTCTGGCCTTTGTTTTTAATCAGGAAGAAACACTTGTGGTGTCAGCAAATGAGATTGATGTACTACAGGTCGAGCAAGGCAACGTTGATTTGTATAGTCAGGCCTTTGGAGAGCTGTTTTCCGAACAAGAGCGTTTACTCACTTCTCAGGCATCTGGAAAAGTAGCCGAAATCTACTTGCGGCCAGGGGCGCAGGTCGAGCCCGATACCGTAATATTGTCGCTGGCAAACCCAGAGTTAGACCGTGCACATCAGTCTGCACTTGGTGACTACAATGCACAAATAGTGCAGTTGGAATCTTTTGATTTAGAACAGCAAAATGAGCGCTTAGACTATCAAAGCCGTATTGCCGATATTGAAGCTGCGCTAGAGCGCGCCAGACTTGAACTAGACGTTAATAAGCAGCTTTCAGAACGTGGCGTGTCAGCAAAGCTTGAAATACAGCGCGCAGAGCTTGTTGTAAAACAAGAAGCTAAGAAACTCGCGTTCGAACGTGAAAAATATCAGCACTTTCTCAAAGTACAGGCCTTTCAATTAAAGCAACGTCAAATAGAGTTGGAACAACTTCACCAGCAAGTGGTTTTACTTCAGCATCAGCTCGACGATATGCAAGTAAAAGCAGGTATACACGGCACATTACAAAGCCTTGATGTTGAGATTGGTGAAACTTTACCTCAAGGGTCTGTATTAGGGCGTGTAGGCTCAGTAGATAAACTGCTGGCACGCCTTCGTATACCGCAACATCAAGCTGACCAAATCACCGTAGGTGCGCCCGTTGAACTGACGACCAGAAAAGGCCTGATCACTGGCGAAATTAATTTGATTGAGTCTGTCGTAAATAACGGGGTTGTTATTGCCGAGGTCCGCCTTACCAGTGACTTACCCGCCGATGCTAGACCGTTAGCCCCCGTAACTGGGCAAATATTTATGAAAACTCAACATAACGCACTGTATGTGCCGCAACTGGCCGGACTACGCCCTCTATCGCAACTAGAGCGATTTGTGATGAAAGAGGGTGAGAGTCAGGCGACTAAAAAACACATTCAATTAGGTGATTTAACCAAAGGTAAGCTCATTATTCAGTCTGGTGTAGACGTGAATGATCGCTTCGTATCACAAATGCAGGACGCTTGGACTGCACATAACAAAATGACAATTAGACAAGAGGGATAAATGATGGGAAATAATATCGTCGTCAGTATGGATAGTATTCACAAAAAGTACATTGGTTCAGAAATTGAGACACATGCATTACAAGGAATTTCTCTTGATATCTATAGTGGAGAATTTGTTGCTATTACCGGACCATCGGGCTGCGGGAAATCTACATTACTTACTATTATGGGGTTATTAGATAGCGCAACAGAAGGCACCTACCAAATTAGTGATATTGACACCAAAGGGCTAAGCGTAGATCAGAGAACGCAGGTTAGAAATCAGCATATTGGCTATGTATTTCAATCGTTTAATCTTATCGACAGCATGACGGTGTTTGAGAATGTGGCGCTTCCTTTGGAGCATAGGGGAGAAAAGCCCGAAGCCATTAAGGATGCAGTGGTTGAAGCGCTTGATAAGGTGGGTATGCAACACCGAATTAACTACAAGCCCAACCAATTGTCAGGTGGTCAACAGCAACGTGTAGCGATTGCCAGAGCGCTAGTAGGCAAACCAGATTTAATCCTTGTTGATGAGCCTACAGGTAACCTAGATACCAAAAATGGTGATGCCGTAATGAAGCTGCTCATGGAGCTGAATCAGCAAGGTTCTACCATAGTGATGGTGACTCACGATAGTCGGTACAGTGGTTTGGTACACAGACAAATACAACTGCTCGATGGCAAGATCGTGGGTGAAAAACAAGTCAACTTCGTTCGTGAGCAGGGGGTCGCATGAGGTTGTATATCAATGCATTTAAGCAAGGTATAGCAAGAGTATTTACGCTGCCTCGCTTGAGCTTACCATTAATATCGACACTGGGATTAACGCTTGCAGCGGTACTTACCGTGGTGGCGGTAGCGAATACATTGCTGTTTAAGCCCTTGCCGGATGTCAACGAAACAGACTTACATCAGGTTGAGTTGCAATTAGAATTCAACGAAGGGTTAATTGTTCCGTTTTTTAGCGATTTGCGCCGCGTGGCGTCGGCTAAAAATTACTGGGGTAATGATCTTGAATGGGCCTATATTTCGCCAGGGAACACCACTATTGATGTGGCTAACAGCGATATCAATGTAACTACCTTTAATGCATCAACAGGATCGCCAGAGGTGCTTGGATTAGCTCTACTCAATGGCCAGGGTAGTAATATTGAAAATGCCGAGGAAGGCGTGTGGATTTCAAAAAGCTTGTGGGAATCAGCGTATAGTAGCGCGACGGATATGACCCATATGACATTGCGTCTTGAAGGCAACGACTATCCCATATTCGGCGTATTTGATAATTACACGAGTTTAAATACCGCAAGCTTAACTGGCGATACAGCCGAGCAGGTTTGGCGCTTTCAAAAGCTAGAGCAGAGTTTGGCGCAGCCAGATACCATTACGTTGAATATTGGTCCCATCACCGTTGTTCGCGGGCCTAAAAGTGACCTGCCGCAACCCAGTGACCTAGAAAACTGGTTTGTCGATTATGCCAACAACGAAATTACCATCGACCGCGCCAGAGAGTTTTTACTAAGTAAGAAAACCGTGGGTGAAGTGTCAAGTTACCGAGATGCGTTTATCGGTGACAGTGAGCAACTCGTGTTTGTCTTAATTATCGCCATGGTGAGTCTGCTTATTATGGCATGCCTTAACTTACTCAATATGTTTATTGCCCACTATCAAAGTCGCAGTAAAGAATTTGCAATTCAAATGTGCATGGGGTCTTCAGTTGGCAAGCTTCGTCGACTTATCTTTGTTGAGAATCTGCCCATGTTTTTGATGGCCACATTACTTGGCTTACTAGCGGCAGGCTGGTTAATTGAAGTACTCCCCGTTCTTGCGGGCGACAATTTACCACTGTTGGACCAAATTTCAGTGGATGTCAGTAGCGTAATACTCGCCCTTATTTTTATCGTTTTTATTAACGTAGCGTTTGCCACTATCGCATTGTTGTATGTCGATAAGATGACCTTAACGGACAGTCTCAATTCAAGTGGTAAGGGCACGCCAGCTCAGCAGAATCAAACCATAAGCAAGGCACTGATGGTCGTGCAGCTGTCATTTGCGTGCGTATTACTCACTGCTGCAAGTGTGTCAGTTAAAGATAGCTACAACAATGCATACAGAAACTTAGGTTACAGCATGCCCAATGCATATGAAGTTAGTATGGCTGTAGCGGATGATACATGGCGTACATCACTTGAAGAGTTTGATAACTACCAGGGCAGCGAATGGCAGCAACTGCGCCAAGCGTTAACTGAGCGTCTATCTGCTTTAGACGGTGAGGTGTTTGACATTAATGCACTTCCGCTGACGGGTAATGTGTCAATGAGTGCCTATCCTGATCCAGATTCTGGCGACTCCGTCATGATCCGTCCTATGATGTGGGCCCCTGGTGTATTTGATGCATTTGAAATCCCGGTAATTGCAGGGCGTGATTTAAACCTTGATGATGTTGGCCTGCCTAATATTCTTATTTCTCAATCATTTGCTATTGAACGTGCAGGTGAAGCCAACTGGATGTCTATGGTGGGTAAAGAAATAAAAATGGGTGACACTGCCGATGACATTTTTAAGGTAGTTGGCATCGTACATGATATTGACCCAATGCCGTCAGGTACGCTTAATGTTGATGCGCCAGAGGTGTACTTTAGTAGCCCGACAAGAATGAACTTCAATACGCTATCGGCAGTGATTATCATGCCTGATGGAGAATCGTTGAACCTCGAAAGCGTTGCAAACCTTGTCAACGGTCTTGACCCACGATTAGGCGAGTTACGTGTCGATTCAATGAGCGAGCGTTGGGAGTCAGTAACGCAAGCAACTCGCCTTAACATGTTAGTTGTGGCAGGTTTGGCCTTGTTAACACTGGTACTGGCGGTCATCGGTGTGTCTGGCCTGAGCCAAATGACGGCAGGTCAACGCAGTTATGAACTGGCAGTCAGAATGGCTACAGGTGCAAAACAAGCGCGCTTATTACAGTTGCTGATGAAAGAGTCACTGTGGATGTTAATCATTGGTTTAAGTCTAGGCGCAATTGCTGGAGTGTTAGCTTATCAATATATGTTAGGCTTATTTGAAAATGCACCGTCTCTGGATTGGAGTGCGACAATAGGTATCAATGTGCTTCTTACATTCGCCATGCTGGCATCGGTTGCTATTCCCGGATGGCGAATTATACGCAAAGATCCAATGCGGACCTTGCGAGAGCTATAGATAGTAGTGAGCGCATAAACTACACAAAGCCCCTGTCCCCAAAGACTGGGGCTTTCACTTAAGGAGTCACATGCAAGTTTCAAAAGGAATGATAGTTGTCGTTGATGATGACGAAGATATTCGTTTAGCGCTGTCGATGCTGCTGTCAAACCATGGTTATCAAGTACTAGAGGCGAGTAGTCCTAAACAGTTGGCGCGTATTGTGGCGCAGCAACTACCTCAACTAGTATTACTAGATATGAACTTCAGCCGCGATACAACAAGTGGTGGCGAAGGCCTTGAAGTGCTTTCTCAGCTCACACAGCAAAATATTCGTACGGTATTGATGACCGCATGGGGAAACATTGAGCTTGCCGTTAAAGGGATGCAGCTTGGTGCTGCGGATTTCTTTGAGAAGCCGTGGGATAATCAAAAACTTCTCGATGTCGTGGACAAACATATTTATTCGTCTACAGAATCAGGCAGTAACGCACATCGCAGAGCAACCACAAAACCCGCTAAACGGGCCAATGCATGGGTTGCCCAATCGCCTGCAATGCGCCAGTTAGAAGAGATGATTGAACAGGTGGCCAACACGCAAGCAAGCGTACTTATTTTAGGTGAAAATGGAACGGGTAAATCACTATTGGCTGAGCGCTTACACCTACTTTCAAACCGAAATAGTGCACCGTTTGTCTCAGTAAATATGGGCGCTATTCCTGAAAACCTCTTTGAAAGCGAACTATTTGGACACGTTAAAGGTGCCTTTACTGATGCCAAAGACGCACGCAAAGGACGATTTGAGTTGGCGCAAAACGGCACGCTATTTATGGATGAAATTGGTGCCTTGCCAAATGCCGTGCAGCCAAAATTGCTACGCGTATTAGAAAGTAATGAGTTTGAGCCGGTGGGTTCAAGTACAACGCACAGTGCTGATGTCAGAATAATTAGCGCGACAAATGCCAATCTTAACGACATGGTGGAGAGTGGTAATTTTAGGCGAGATCTGATGTTTCGTTTAAATACTTTTGTACTCTCCTTACCGCCCTTACGAGAAAGAAAAGAGGATATAACCTTACTCGCCACGCATTTCATTGAATCGTTTTCAGCTAAGTACCAAAAAGCAAAATTAACGCTGAGCGATGATGTAGCCATTTTACTTAATAACTACTCTTGGCCGGGCAATGTGCGCGAGCTTAGCCACGTAATTGAACGTGCCGTCATTTTGTGTCGAGAGACAGAGATTTTGCCTGCTCACATTATGTTACCTGACGACACTCAGTCTAAGGATGAGAGCAATTCAAACGTGTTACGCTCTTTAGATGATGTGGAATATGACATGATTACCCACGCCCTCAAAAAGTACCAAGGCCATGTTAGTAAAGCCGCTTCTGCATTAGGTATTTCTCGTAACGCGCTGTATCGCAGATTGGAAAAATACCAGTTAAGCAAAGAGGATTTCGAAGTTGATTAAAACGCGGCGCTCCGTGGAGTTCAAAATCAAAGTTGCGCTTGTCTTTACTGTGCTTATGTTCCTTGTCATGGCGGGTATCATCGGCGTTGCGTTTGAATGGTCGTTGTTGGCAATCTGCACCATGCTATTCTTTTTATCATACCCGCTTTGCTGGGCAGCATGGCGAGTTTGGGATTTTTGGTGTTCATCCATTATGCGCGTAAGTACCTATGTGCAAAGCGTCAATATGGGGGAATCTAGTACGAGCTTAGCAAGGCGAGGCTCGTCAGTACTCATTGATGATCTCGTTAGAGAAATTGAACTGTTACAATCAAAAAGTGCAATAGGAAGCACATCGACCCAACTACTCCCTATTCTGCTGTCGCAGTTGTTTGAAGATATCCCTATTGTCATTATCGCTTTCGACGACAACTTCACATTAATTTATGCTAATCGAGAAGCGTATGCCATGCGCGAGGTGAGCTTATTGCAGGGCATGCATGCTCAACAACTGGGCTTTACAGTTAGTAAAGACCAAATCCATCATCCAGCACTGACGCGAAGTTGGCGCTGTCAGTCGAGTGCACTTAATTATATGCAGCAGTCAGCTTACCTTTTCACTGCCATCAATATTGACTCAGAACTTAAACAAAGTGAGCAGGCCGTACAGAATAACATCGTTAGAGTGCTAAGCCATGAGCTGCGAAATACGCTTACACCTATGTCGTCTATGGCGGATACATTGTTATCGATGTCTAATTGGGATCTTGAGCAAGTGCGCAAAGTGCTGAGCAGAGTAAAAAGTCGCTCTGATGGGCTACTTAGCTTTGTAGAGCGATTCGCAGAAGTGGCAAAAATACCCGAGCCACAATATGAGCGTTTCGATTTAACGACTGTTGTTGAGCAAACCAAGACGCTATTAGGCGAAAAGGACCAATTGCGTTTTTCAGGTCAACACACCTGTTATGGCGACCCACAGTTATTAGCTCACGTACTTATAAACCTTGTTAAAAATGCATTAGAAGCGGTCGAAGAGAACGATGCCATTATCGACGTGCAATTCTATTTAAGTGATTCACAACAACACCTTATTGTTACAGATAACGGTACGGGGTTCTCAAATATAGAAAACGCGAAAACGCCGCTTTTTACCACCAAAGAACACGGGGCAGGTATTGGCTTAGCGTTTGTTGAATCAGTTGTCAGCAAACACGATGGAAAGCTATCTCTCTTAAACGGCGCAAATGGAGGCGCCAAGGTTGAGTTGGTGTGGCCATCACATTAAAACTCGCAAGCACAGAGTGTGGGTTCGCGTTATACTCAATCAAGAGCGTTGATGTTTTCATAGGTAAAACGTGAAGCTAAACAAAGCTACCGAATTAATTCGCCTGCGCATTGCACTTATCATAGGTGCCTGCCTTGTTTTAGGTTTTATGGTGGCAGATGTTCTGCTTTTACCTAGTAGTATGTACTCGCTTTACTTTTTTGACCGTCTTCTCCTGCAACTACCCATCATTGCTGTGGTCGTCGTTTTTTCTTTTTGGCACCGTTTTGCGCAATGTAAACAGTTTCTTTTTACCGGACTGTTAGTGGCACTGACCTACAGCAATTATTGGCTTATTTGGTCGTGCTGGCATGAATTTCAATTCGTTTTCCCATATGAAGGCACCATTTTGTATGCTTTCTTTTGTGTATTCGCGTTAGGCATTCCTTTCAAACTGGCCGTTGCTGCGAATACCATCAATATATTGGGTTTTTTGACGCTAATGTGGTTTGCGCCAGTGTATGGTGACAGAGTCGCTATTTCTATTGCATTTGTGTGCGGTTCTCTATTCATCTGTGCCTATGCTAAGTATCGTCTTGATCGCAGCGTAAGTATGCTTAAAGAGAGTAACGACAGGTTACTAAAATTAAGCAAGTACGACCCATTATCAGACCTACTCAATCGGCGAGCACTACGCGAGCTAAGCGTGAAATTGCTCGCACTAAGCAAGCGTCACAAGGTGTCTATGGCAGTATTGATGCTCGACCTTGATGATTTTAAGAAATACAACGATAGCTTTGGGCATCAGCAAGGTGATGACGCGATAAAATTGCAAGCCGATATTATGCGTAGCGTATTTAAGCGAGACACGGATATTTTAGGTCGCTATGGCGGAGAGGAATTCATTGTTGTGTTAAGTGATATCACTAAGCAGCAAGTGGCAGTGCACTGCGATGCGCTACTTGATAAGTGGAAGCAAAAAAAGGTTGTACATGCAGATAATGCGAAACATCCGACGATGAGCTGCTCTATAGGCGCGGTAGTCGCTTCTGACTTACGTGATATTACTATAGACAAACTCATCGATAAGGCCGATCAGGCTCTCTATGCTGCTAAAGAAAAGGGTAAAGCATGTACAGAATTAGTGACGTATGAGAGATAGTCTTAAGAAAATGCCTGTATCTTTGTCGTTTAATGTCTGGTTAACAATGTTGTGATCTCGTGTTAACTCTTTATTATCAACTTTGCTTATAAATGCGTCGAAGTTGTTGCTATAATTGTAAAAAATGCGATAAAAGTCCGTAAATGTCGTTTACTTGCATTGAACAAAAGTACTCATATCCGTAGAATGCCCAGCTGCAATTTTTCCCCTATTACTATGAGTATTTTATGAAGCAACAGTTTTCTTTACGTGCCTCAGTATGCTTAGCGCTAGCTACTTTAGCCTCTTCATCTGCGCTAGCTGCTGGTTTTCAAGTTAATGAACACAGTGCAAATGGCCTTGGTCGCGCTATGGCCGGCCAAGCGGCTAAGCCAGAGAATGCCTCTATTCTTGCAACTAACCCCGCTGCTATTGGTGTATTTAAAGAAGCTGAATTCAGTGCATCTGCAAGCTTTATTGACCCAAATGTAGATATCGATGGTGCAGTAACATACAACCTAGGTGACACAGTAGTAAGCGCAAGCCCAGCAGCGGAAGACAACATCGCTGATACAGCAATTGTGCCAAGCTTTTTCTATGTTTCTCCTATTAATGACAAGCTCTCTGCTGGTGTAGGCGTATTTACAACCTACGGTCTTCGTTCAGACTACTCAGATGATTTTGGAGCGCTTCATTTCGCTGACACGGCAGAAGTAAAAACGGTAACGTTAAACCCTGCTGTTTCTTACAAAGTAAACAAGCAGCTTATGGTTGGCTTTGGTTTAAACATTACCTATGCAGAAGCTGAGATTGGCTCTGGCGTATCCAATACACTAGCAGGCACAGTTGCTGGCTTAGCGCCGACAGCAGAAGCATTAGGCATTACCCTACCAACACTTACCCCAGGTGCTTCACTATTTAGCATGGAAGGGGATGATTGGGGCTACGGCTGGAATGCAGGTATTTTCTGGCAGCCAACTGATATGACAAATATTGCGCTTTCATACCGCGCAGAAACTAAGCTTGAGCTGGAAGGTGCGGTGTCATCACAAACACCTATTTTCCCTATTAACCTTAATCAGCCTGGTAGCCTAGATTTAAACCTTGCGGCAACGACTGAATTAGCTATTGATCAAAAAATTGATAGCCAGTGGTCTGTACAAGCAAGCGTGGTGTTCACAGATTGGAGCACATTTGAAAAGCTTGAAGCTAACCTAGAAGATGGCGTTGACTTCCTTATTAAAGAAGAGAACTTCGACGACTCTTGGCGTGCGGCTATCGGTGTGACTTATGCCTTGAATGACGAGATTACACTTCGTGCTGGCTATGCGTATGACGATGGTGTGGTGTCAGTAGAGAATCGCTCTTTAAGTATTCCTGATACTGACCGCCAGTGGTTCTCTGGTGGTTTGACGTATACGATGAGTGACGACACTTCAATTGATGTAGCGTACGTGTTTATTGATGGCCGCGAAGCGAAAATCGACAAAGACAGAACGATTTTAAGTAACGTTCTACCAGGCACTGACTTTACGACTAACTTTTCTGGTACTCAGTCAGCAACTGCTCATATTCTTAGCGTACAGCTAAATACACGCTTCTAATTTTCATGCACAAGCTAATAAAAAGGCAGCCACTGGCTGCCTTTTTTATATCTGCTCAAACAACTCTTGTAAGCAGGTAATTGCTGCGCTTATCTTTTTAGGGACAAGGTCTCTTTTTGGTGTAACGGCATACACGGTGTAATCCGGCAATTGCCAGTCACAAAACAGTTGTTTCATTTCACCTGATTTAAGAAGGTGACGGATCTCTGGTTCTGGTAACACCGCATAACCCACCCCGTCTTTCGTTAGTTGAATTAGGGTTTGCATGGAGTTGACATCAATACGCTGTGCATCGAGTTCGTAACTTTCGTGTTGTTTGTGCTCCATGGTATAGGTATCGATATGACGGTGCGAAATGTACGTATACTCGTTAAGTTGTTCGGGCGTTATGAGTGTTTTACTAGCCAACGGATGTGATGACGATACACATAAAATGCGTTGCCATGTTGCTAGCTCTAGACTACTAAAATTAGTGTCTGAAACAGGTGCAAAACACAGTACCAAATCGGCGCACGATGCGATGATATCCTTGGGTTCGTCGGTAAGCGTTAACGACAGAGAAAGTTTGGGAAATGCTTCGCATAAAGTGCGCAAAGGCTCACTTAGCAACCCGCCGCCAAACCCTTCTGGCGCAATAATATTGATTTTACCAGATGGATTGTCTTGCAGACTTTCAATCTGCTGTTGTGCGACGTGTGCCGTTTCAAGCATTCGCTTGCTAGTATCGTAGTAAATTCGCCCAGCTTCTGTCAGACTCAAGCTTCTGGTATTGCGATTAAACAAGCTTAGACCGATATCTTGCTCTAGCTTTCTTAGCTGTTGGCTTATTGCAGAAACCGTCATGTGTAACTCTCTTGCGGCTACACTCATGCTGCCACTATCGGTGACTGCAACAAACACCTGTAGTGATCGTAAAAGTTTTGAATTCATGGCGCCTTAGTCATCCTTTTATGGCCGTAATGTTCAATTTTCGCTTGTTATTATTATTTTTAATTGCTTGTGCGCTTATTTCGCTAGCATGGTAATAGTATTAAATTTTTGCAATGAAATAGCGAAGTCTGCCGTATTTTATCGCCAATTAGCGCTTTTCTGGCTTTCTTTACCAAATCTTTACTGGTGAAAATTTATTCTATTTAGCTGCATATTAAATATTAATATGCACGATTTTGGTGAATTTGTATCCATTTTGTAGATGTTTTGTTTTAAGAAAGTAAAACCTGTTTATTCACTCTTTTAATGTGACAATAAAGTGGTAGCTTATTAAAGCGTGTTGAGCTTTGCTGCAAAAACGTACGGTAAAAAACAACACGCTCTAAAAAACTAACCGTTCCTAGCGAGAATAAAAATGAAAAAGTACCGCGTTCTTTTACTCATCCTCTTTACCTCTGTGTGGCTTGGAGGGTGTGCTTCGGTTGAAAAAAGCGCTTCGATTGATTTTGGTCCAGCGACATTTACACAGCCCGGTTTTACCGCAATAACAGTAGCCTATGCACCAGAGATGGAGGGCATTCTTAACAGAATAGCGCAAGATCCTAACGCTTCTATTCATACTACTAAGACCATTAAAGGTGTAACTTACCGCTTAGGTACCTACCACGACGAACCGATTCTGGTATTCGCTACCGGAATGAGTATTGCCAACGCAGCCATGACAATGCAAATGGCCTTAGATTACTTTCCTGTCAAGCAGGTGGTATACATGGGGATTGCAGGTGCAGTAAATCCCAAGTGGCAACCTGGCGATGTTATTGTGCCAGCGCGTTGGTACTATCATGATGAAAGTGTCTACACCAACGAAGACCCGAATAACCCCGGCCAATATATCCTGCCAGAATACTATGCGGCGTTTATGGAAGAGCAAGAATCTCGCCGCGCCCAAGACCCGCACATACCACACTATAAGCCTTTCCACTTTATTCATCCCGACGAAGTGTTAATCGTGAAAGACGGTATGGATAAACCGAAAGACACTGCTTACTTTAGTGCATCTGAGCGCTTGCTTGAGGCAGCGAAACAGGCCATGGCAGAAATGCCCGTACAACGTGTATTAGATGAGCGGGACGCTAAGTTATTTGTGGGCGGTAATGGCATAACGGGGTCGGTATTTATGGATAACCGAGAGTACCGTAAATGGACACGAGACGTTTTTAACGCTGAAGTAACTGAAATGGAATCAGCTGCAATTGGTCAAGTGTGCACGATTAACAATGTAGACTGGGTGATTGTGCGCGCTATCAGCGACTTAGCTGGTGGGCAAGAAGGTGTGAACGTGGAGAATAAGTTTGATAAAGAAGTATCGCGCATTGGGGCCAATGTACTGTTTTCTGTATTAGACACATTGGCTGAAAAATAAAGATGTCACGTGTGAGTGTTGGCTGAATACTGGCCAACACTCACACCCCAAAATTCGCCTATATGCTATCTGTGCATTGGTGAATGCACGAAAACGCACTGTTCACCCTTGGTTCCTTTCACCTAACGAATAGTGCGAACCAGCTTTATCGTATTGGTTGCTAATTTTACTTCTATAAGAAATACCACCAATGCACTGATGAGAAACATCATTGCTAAAATGAAAAGTACGATAACGGGCGTTTTCAAATCTACTACCCACAGTGAGCCAGAGAACAACGCCACAATGACGGTACATACCATTAACCCAGCTGCGACACACAATCCTATTGCCCAGTTGATCACTTGTACTCTGCGCCATAGCACCTTAATTTCCGCTTTTGAACGGTCAACAATATGAGGGTCAGAAAGTGTGTGAATTTGGCGTTCTGCCACCCTCACTCTATCTGAGATACGACCTAATCGAGAAGACATTACATTGAGAAAGCCAGCAATACCGGTAAGCAAAAATACAGGGGCAACAGCGAATTCGATGAGCTGCGAAAGACTGGGAATTAGGGTGTCCAATAGTATCCTCCAAGTGTAGTTCGTCTAGGACCGTAATAACGTGCCAGAGCAAACACTATGCCACGAGAAAAATTGATGTACTGCCTTTTTTGATACTTATCTTTAAAATATTGGTTTTTAGCTTATGTTCAGAGGCTTACAGGGTACAATGTTTTATAGTGCCGTTGATTTACACCTTAAAGGATAAAACATGACTGTGAAGCCGTTGTTTCTCTTGTCTCTTTTTACCACCACTTCAGTGCTAGCAGCACTTTCTGCCACGGCTATGGGGGACGAGGCTAACTACATAGAACGTATCGAAACAACATCAAGTCGTATAACAGGCAAAGCCAAAGCAAATGGTTATGTCGTTTCTTCAATCAACAGCGACGATCTTTCGCTACTTTCACTTCAGCATATTCAAGAAGCGCTCAACTACGTCGCGGGTGCTGGGGTGCAGCGTGGCAATGGTCAAGAATATCTACCTGCACTTCGTTCACCTGTACTAACGGGGGCAGGTGCCTGTGGTGGTATATTAGCGGCAGAAGACGGCATTGCACTTCGAGCCGCAGGTTTTTGTAATATTAACGAATTGTTTGAAGCTCATGGCGAAATGGCTGAGCGTATTGATGTGCTAAAGGGTCCCGCGTCACCACTTTATGGATCAAACGCTATTCATGGTGTGATAAATGTTGTTACGCCTGATACCACTGTTAGTGAGGGCTTATTGGCCTACGACTATGGCTCATTTGGCTTTAATCGCATAAAGCTAAGACAGGGAAAGGATTTTGGGCAAAGTGGTGTTGGCATTAATGCCAGTATCACGCGAGACAATGGCTATCGTGACAAAGAAGGTGTTGACCAAGAGAAAGTGAACCTGCGGCATCGACTAAACTTAGCCGACACTGTCATTACTTCCGGGTTTACCTACACTAACCTTGATCAAGATACAGCAGGATATATTACGGGCTTTGAGAGTTATAAGAACGACAGCGTAGCGCAAGCTAACCCCAATCCAGAAGCATTTCGCAAGGCACAAAGCACAAGGTTTTGGAGTAAAGTCGAAACCTCTTTTGACGGCGGCCATACACTGTCGATAACGCCTTACTTACGCGACCAAAGCATGGACTTTTTGATGCACTTTTTGCCAGGAAAACCGCTAGAGAAAAATGCGCAACATGGGTTAGGAGTACTGTCGCAACTGAACTATGTAATGAGTCCAGCATTAAATATTGATGTGGGTATTGACGTTGAATACACCGAAGGGGAACTTGTTCAGTCACAAGATGCGCCAACGCAAGGGTCGGCTTTTTTAGTTGCTACTGTGCCACAGGGCAAGCACTACGATTACGATGTTGACGCCACTCTCATCGCGCCTTTCTTTGCGCTTAACTGGCAACAAGCCCGTTGGAATGTATCGGTAGGTGGGCGATTTGAAAGTATGGAGTATGATTACACAAATAACATGAACGCAGGGCGTCTACGCGAAGATGGCACTGAATGTGGTTTCGGTGGTTGTCGTTATTCTCGACCTGAAAGTGGCAAAAATGATTTTGATAATTTTAGCCCATCGCTAAGCGCGAGTTATCGATTAGATGGTCAAACCTATGTGTACATGGGGCTATCTCGTGGTTTCCGCGCTCCGCAAGCGACAGAATTGTATCGCTTGCAGCGCGCTCAGCAAGTCGCCGACCTAGACTCGGTAACGGCGACAAACTATGAAGTAGGTCTTAAAGGGCTTATGGATAATGGGCGCTATACATTGTCATTGTACAGTTTACGTAAAAACAACGTGATTTACCGTGACAGTGATTTTTTTAATATCAATAACGGTGAAACATGGCACCGAGGCATTGAAGTAGAACTAAGCCAGGCTATTTTACCGAACTGGACGTTTGATGTGGCAGCGAGCTATGCACGACACACTTATGAACACAGTCAACTTCAAGGTGAAGTCGATATTAAAGGTAACGATATCGATACCGCACCTAAGCTACAGCTTAATGCGCGGCTAAGTTACGATGTTACCGATACCATTCGAGCTCAATTAGAATGGCAGCATGTTGATGATTATTTTACAGATGCTGAAAATGCCAATGAATATGAAGGGCACGACTTGCTGCACGCCAGAGTGAGTTACGGGATTACCAGCGACATCACAGTTAGCGCAAGAATAAACAATCTGCTTGACGCTGATTATGCCGACCGTGCTGATTTCACAACCTTTAGTGGTCCTCGTTATTTTCCGGGTAGACCGCGCAATTTCATGCTTAGCGCATCACTAGCGCTATAGCACTATATTTAAAAAGCGCCTGTATACGCTTGTGCCCAAGTGTATACAGGCGTACTCTTAGGTATTAATCATCGCTGACAAAAGTTAGCGAGCAACGCATACCTAACGTAAAAGACATGGGTTGCAGTCATGCCACGTATTGCTATTGCAAAAGCAGTAGTCATAGGTGGAATGATTGTAAATAGGTAAAACCCATGCAAAAAATAGTTATTGTTGGTGGCGGTGCTGGTGGTCTAGAACTAGCCAGTCGCTTAAGCCGCACCCTCGGGAGAAAGAAACAAGCCGAAATAACCCTTGTCGACCGCAGTCGAACCCATATCTGGAAGCCACTTCTGCACGAAGTTGCCGCCGGTGTTATCGATAAACATTCAGACGGTGTGGATTATGCCATTCACGCTGCGGCTCACCATTATCGCTTTCAATTAGGCGAAATGTGCGCACTGGATGCTGAATCGCAAACCATCACACTGAACCCTCTAATTGACGAAGAAGGTGCCCAAGTATTGCCTGAACGTCATATCCATTATGATCAACTGATTCTTGCCATTGGTAGTGTTAGCAATGATTTCGGCACCCCCGGTGTTGCTGATAACTGCTATTTTCTCGATTCACTTTTGCAAGCTGAACGTTTTCACCGCGCTCTGCTAAACCAACTTATCCGTATCAACCAGCAAGAAGATAAAGATGCTCGTATTAATGTTGCTATTGTTGGGGCTGGCGCAACAGGCACTGAGCTCGCCGCTCAGCTTCATCACGTGGCTAATTTATCAAAGGCCTACGGTATGCCAGACATGTCAGCTTCGCGCTTGAAAATTACTATCGTGGAAGCGGGAGAACGTATTTTGCCTGCACTTCCTGAGCGTATAGCAAATTCAGCGAGAAAAGCATTACATAAATTGGGCGTCGATATAAAAGAACAGACCATGGTGGCCGAGGCCGATGAAAATGGACTGATCACCAAAGACGGTAGCCGAATTGATGCGGACTTAATGGTATGGGCGGCAGGCGTTAAAGCGCCTGACTTTATTACTAAAATGGGGTTGTTTGAAACCAATCGCGCCAATCAAATTTTAGTCGATAAGCAATTGAGAAGCTCTACGCATAAAAATATTTGGGTGTTAGGCGATTGTTGTGGTTTTCAACAAGACAACGGTAAATGGGTGCCACCAAGAGCACAATCGGCACATCAGATGGCTGATATTGTGGCATACAATATAAAGGCGTTGTTTAACCAAAAAGAAGTGAAACCCTTTGTCTATCAGGATTATGGGTCGCTGGTTCACCTAAGTAAATACAGTACTGTTGGTAGCCTAATGGGCTCTTTATCAAACAGCAGCATGTTTATCGAAGGGCGTTTAGCTAAATTGGTTTATGTGTCTTTGTATAATATGCATCAGTTTGCGGTACATGGAAAAATTAAGGGTGCACTTAAATTACTCGTTAAAAAGCTTAGCCATGCCATTAGCCCAAAGTTAAAACTTCACTGACTACACTGTTGAATGGTTAGCATGAAAAAGCCCCTACTTAGGGGCTTTTGTATTTATTTTGGAAAAAGTGTGCGGTATGCAGTGAATTACTGCTTAACACCTTCTACATGAAGCTCGAGTTCAACGGTTTGTGATGCTGGACCCAAGTCGTAGTCAATACCGAAGTCTTTAAGAGCAATGGTTGTAGTTCCCGCAAAGCCTGCGCGGTAACCACCCCATGGGTCTTTACCTTCACCGATTTTTTTGGCTTCGATCGTAATAGGTTTAGTTACGCCGTGAAGCGTGAAATCACCCATTACGTCCATCATACCATCGCCTTTATCGACAATTTTTGTGCTAACGAATTTAGCTTCAGGAAAATCGTCAACATTGAGGAAATCGTCGCTTTTTAGGTGCTTATCGCGCTCAGCATGGTTCGAATCGATACTGTCAGTATCGATAGTTACCATGATTTTCGCTTTGCTTGGCATACTGTCATCGTAGCTGAATGTACCTTCAAAGTCGTTGAAACGACCGGTTAACCACGAGTAGCCAAGATGTTGAATCTTAAAGTTAATAGAGGCATGTGCACCTTTGCTATCAATAACATAATCCGCTGCGTGAGCAGTGCTTAAAGACAGCGCAGCTGCCAAGGCAAGTGTTAACTTCTTCATTATTTCTCCTTAAGTGTATCTATCGAAGCCGTAACATCTGCTTCATTGTGTCGTCTTTATTAATAAAGTGGTGTTTCAATGCCGCAAGCGCATGCAGTGCAGCAACAATAATTACTGTCCAAGCCAAATAGAAATGGATGTCACCTGCCACGTCTTCCTGATTTTCTATCAGCTCACCAAAGGCGGGTACTGAAATCCAATTAAAGATATCAATAGCGCGTCCGTCAGCTGTTGAGATGAGGTAGCCCGATATAAATAGACCAAACAGCAGCAAGTACAAAAGGCCATGTCCTATTTTGCTCAGTGCTTTTTCCACCTGATTTCCATAGGTAGGAGGACGCGTTGAAATCATCCGCATAAGTACGCGGTAAAGTGTTAACGCAAACAGGATTAAACCTACGCTTTTGTGCCAATGCGGAGCGGTTTTGTACCAATCGCTGTAATAGGTCAAGTCGACCATCCACAGGCCTGAAGCGAACATGCCAATAACGACAATCGCAGTTAGCCAGTGTAGTAGCCTTATTGTCAGTGGCCATTTAGCTTTCATCAATATCCCTTGGTGTTATCTAGTACCAGTGAGTGTATGTCTTAAGTTACGAATTAAACATTGCATTTTTTTTGTGAAACTATTCGTCTTTTTCGAATTTGAAAGCAACACCTAATGGTGACCTTATCGTCCAGTGGAAGAAAAATTGCGCTTAGCTGAACTGTTAAACGGCTAAAATGAGCCTATAGTTTAATCAGTGGGCAAAATATTCAATGCGAATTGGCGGTCTTGCTCACGACATCAATTAACTGAACAAGGTTTTACATCGTGCGTGTATCGTTTGTAGTACTGGCTTTGATTATGCCTGTACTGTTTTCTTCGCTACTAACATTCTCTTCTATTGGAGAAGAAAAACGCGCGATTACGCATTCCAATAAAGATAAAGCTGACAGTTCAATATCATTTGTTGTGGCGCAATGGGAGTTAAGTGCGTCCGATGTACCAGAAGATGATGTTGATGATGATGGGCTTTCGCTTTACGCTTTGCTTGAGAGTGAGCATAGTGGTGACCTAACAAGTTCTGCAACACGACCCATTCATTTTCGCATTTATCGCGAAATCACTATCCGAGGACCTCCTTCGTTTTCTTAATCAAAGCCCCCTTTTTTATTATTTTGATTAGGAGATGTAGGTATGCACGCCTTAAATTTATATAAAACCGAAACTATCGATACGTTAGCATGGCCAGTGGTTGAAAATACGATCACCGTTAATTCCCCCGCAATGGCTGTGTTTACCGATTTTAAACAACACCTACCCCATGTCATAGATGGTAGAACGCCCGCCACGAAAGTGGAGGCGATAATGCGTCAGTCACACGTAAGAATGATGTTGGTAGTCAACAGTGAGAATCGCTTCATGGGTATTGTGACAAGTCATGATGTAGGCGAGCAGCAGCTGATAAAGCGTATGACTGAGCTCAATCTAAAGCGAGAAGAGCTTTCTGTAAATGATTTCATGCGCCCCAAAACGTCGCTGATGTCGTTTGATTTTGTTGAACTTGCCCGTTCCTCAGTCGGTGATGTCATTGAGACGCTCAAAGACTATGGGCAGCATCATTGTTTGGTAATGGATAGAGAATCCCATGAAGTGCGAGGTGTTATCAGCGTTAGTGATATAGCCAGAGAGCTTAAGTTACCGCTCGATATACAAGGGCGCCCAACATTTGCTGAGCTCATTACTATTCTCGCTGCCTAATTGGCTATTTTTTTGAAGTGAACCATACTTTGAATGCAGTGACATTATCTGCATTCGAAGTGTGGCCTTACGTCAACTTCGATGTTCTTTGTTATCTTAGTCAATGTCTGAAAAAGCTTGGTGAATGCAATAAGAAATGAAGTTGAGGCGAAGTTATGAAGTACGCTCATGGTGAGTACGTAGTAAGCCGTTGTGGAGCGATAATGGCTGTTCAGGCACAAGGACCATGGAATCGTGAGTGCGTAGTTAAATTTGCTGAAGATTACCGGTCAGAAAGAGAAGGCCTAGCTGGAAACCGATGGGGAGATATCGTTTTCGTGACGGGCGAATCGCTTTTCGTTCCGGATGCTGCCGACGTACTCAAGTCTCTAGTGAAGAGTGTTATGAAACTGGGCTTAAGTCATATTGCAGTGGTGTTAGGTAACTCTACAGTGCGCTCATCCACTAAAACGCAATTAGAAAAAATATACAATAGTCTCGGGATTGCCCACGTTTTTGTTGAAACTAATGATCAGGCCGTGCACTGGTTAGAAAGTGAAGGCTATTTAATCGATAAAACAGCACTTTTAACTCACTATCTCAAATCCCCTACAAATCCGAATTAAGTTACAGCGACAATTGGCCTTAGCGTTATGTCGAGCATGAATGGTATGTAAATAGCATTCTAACTATCAATATGGACTAACAGCAATGCAAAACATAGAGATAGAATTATGAATAGAACGCTATTTCCCACCAGTGTGGTTACAAAAGCATTTACCTGGGCTTACCAAGAGCTTGGCCTAAATATTAAACAAGCCTCTGAAATATTGGGTATTTCACCTTCATCACTTGCGCAAACTACCCTGTTAGGGTTTGAGAGTGGCACGAGGGAATATCGAACGCAGCTTGCTTTCATTCGTATGTATCATTTACTCATCACTATGTCAGAAGGGGACAGTGAGCAAATGCAAGTGTGGTTCACTCGATACAATATCGACTTGGCTGCGTCGCCTTTTTCTGTTTGTAAGTCCTCTGATGGTATTGAACAGGTCACAGAGCATCTGCGCAGCGTTAAACAGCAGCAAGCGCTAGGATACGGCCTCATGGATACACTAGAGTCACATACTTTACGAAGCAAAGTTTCTCAAAGTAGTGCCTTTCATTAGCGTTATTCCGCAGCCTTTGGCGATACTGCATCCGATGATGTAACGCTTTCGATAAATGCTGCGCAAGCTTCTGGCTGTGTGATAGGGACCATGTGACCGGCTTCAGATAATAGCTGGGATTGTGCATCTGGTAGTTCGCTCAAAACCGCTGACATGTGTGTGTTCGGATCTAAAATAGCATCTTTTTCACCGTACAATACGCCCACTGGGCATGTGATATCACGATACCGGTCTTTCTGACGGTGCAAGCTTCCTTGTGCAGATACTGTATCGCGGCTCCCTTCGTAAAAACTTCTAGAGTGTAATGCAAGTATGCCTCCTCCGTTTACCGCGAAGTCATGAGGGACAGCTTCTGGGTAAAAAATTTGTCCGACTTGCTTCTTTCCAAACTGCACGCGAAGTGGGCTGGCAATTGTCGATGATACCGTCTTTCTTACGGGTTCATGGGGGATATAAAGCATTGATAGCGGGCCTGCACCACCTGTAAGGGGGGTTGTGAGTGGGCAAAGTAAGGTGACAGACGAAATTGTGTCAGGAGCGTCGAGTGCCATTCTTAAGGCAATTCCTCCACCCATCGAGTGGCCCACGAGGGACGCTGAATGGATATTTTCTTTTTCCATCCATTCTAACAACATCGCACTTTGCGTTTCGAACGTAGCTGATGTGTGACGAAATCGAGATGAAAAGCCACTACCAGGTCTATCCACACAATAAACGGTGTACTTCTCTGCAAGTAAACTGGCTAATGCAGCGAAATTCCTACTGTTGCCAAGTAAGCCGTGTATCAGAATTAAACTGGGACCATTGCCTTGTACTTGCCAGTGAATAATACCACCATTGACAGTAGTAAGTTTTCCGCTAGGCGAAAAGTTCTTCTCAATACCTTTATCGACTTTATTGGTAAAGAGCACACCAGCAATAATAAGCAGAGCAATAACAATAAGCAGTATGAACATGAAAAGTTCCAGATGAATGTGTAGTTTTTAAGCTATCCATTTCGGTTTTGAAGATCAACAAACTCTTAATGATAGATCTCAATACACGCTTTAGTGCGTCGCTTTTCTTTAAGTATTAAGGTGAGCCAGCATAGCTGATACACTTGTTATAAATGCAGTGGTAAAGACCCTGCTAAAGAACGTCGTACTGAATTACAGGTCCTGAACAATGGAAATACGTATTACATCGTCAATCTCAATTGATGATAGCGAACTCGAGATGCAAGCCATTCGAGCACAAGGCAGTGGTGGGCAAAACGTCAATAAGGTAAGTAGTGCAATTCATTTGCGGTTTGCTATTGGTACTTCATCGCTACCGCAAGAGCTTAAAGAAAAGCTGTTAAGCTTAAAAGATAGCCGTGTAACTAATGACGGCATATTTGTACTAAAAGCACAGAGTTTTAGAACACAGGAACAAAACAGAGAAGATGCTGTTGAGCGGCTAATAGCATGGATAAAGGCAGCGACGATTGAACAGAAGCCGCGCAGAGCGACAAAGGTAAGTAAATCGGTAAAAGTGCGCCGAGGTGAAGTAAAAAAACAACAAAGTGCGAAAAAAACACTACGCAAGAAAGTGGAATTTTAGCCACAAATAGCCTAAAGTATAACCCTATTTAGAATGTCATTTCTCAAGACAACGGAAAATTCTTAAAATAATAAACGAATGTGTCTTGTGTTTGTGCTCAATATTGGAACTTAGGGAAGCATTTAAGTGACTCGGTCAGACGTTATTCCTATGGTGCTCTTTGCGGCCATTGTCGTGTCGCTGGGAATTAACACACCTCAAGCAGCGAATGAGATTATTGCTCGTTTGTTCAATAAATCGATTTCTCAAAGCGAACTTCAACCGTCAAAGGCGGATGTTGATCGTTTCCAATCTATTCTTACCGATAAATCAGAAAAAGAAGTAAAAACGCTTCTTGCTCAGCGTGCACTCGGCACTAAAATTACTGAATCGGTGTTGGCTGATTTTGCTAGCAGAAATGCCATTGAGCCAAATGCAGGTGAAATACAGTCGGCCTATGCCGTTATTAAATTATGGACTGTCGACTTGGATGAAAACTCAAGTTATCAGGAAGATGAGCTAGAGCGCTATCGGCTAGCCATGGCTGAAGGTATGGCAAAAAGTTGGAAAGTATCAAAAGCATTATATGAGGCTTATGGTGGCGATGTTGTGTTTCAACAAGACAATCCGCTAACGCCGGTTGGTGCTTATCAGAAGCTATTTGAGCAATATCGCGAGCAGGGTGAATTTGTAATTTATGATCCTGTGTTTAAAGCAGCGTTTTGGAACTCTGTGCGTATGAAGTACGCAAATACCTACGATGAAGGTAATATCGACTTCTCTGTTCCTTGGTGGGAAAAGAGCATGACTGCTGCAGAAAAATGAGTATCTCAATCATCTTACTTTGTGAAAGGCCGTGTTAATTAACACGGCCTTTTTTTATGAATTAAGTACATCTACGGTTGCATGAAAACTAGTTAAGGTAACCGTCTACTTCTTTTTCGGCTTCGTCACGACTTTTGCCGTACGCTTGTTGAATCTTACCGACCAATTCTTCACGTCGACCGTCAATTACATCCAAGTCGTCATCGGTAAGTTTGCCCCATTTTTGCTGCACCTTACCTTTCATCTCTTTCCAATTACCTTCAATACGATCACTGTTCATAACTTGCTCTCCTTATCCAAACAATTGGTTCAAAAACTGGCTCAAAAAATTGTCCAGTTACCATAGAACTAGCAAATGGTGTTCCATGGCGTAGGTGTATGAAAGTAATGTGTTTTTTTGTAGGATATTGTGTGAGTAAAATAATTTATATGCAGAATTTACAAGCGCTTGCAAAGCCTACAGGAAAGCGTAAATGTAATCGGGGTATAAAGGAAAAGGCAAAAGAAAAGGGGCTAAAAGCCCCTTAAAAAATCACAACATAACTTGGAAAACACGTTTACACACCACAAAATCGCACACTCAACGACTTCATGTATAAATTAAGATAGCGCAATTCCAAAAAGGTTCCGCGTTTATTGAAATAAATAGGTAAAAATATAAATACCTAATTCATCGCCGGTGTTTCGGCCTGGCTCTGCTGTTTTACATGGCGAAGCGTTATAAAACTAATGCACGCAGTAATCGCAATTAGCGTAGATGCTACCGCGAAAGGCAGTGCAATATTTTGTTGATAGATTAAGGCTGCCAGAGGTGGGCCTACTATATATCCCATGGCTGTTGTTGCGGTAATAAGCCCGGTAATAGATGATTGTTGTTGGGGAGCGCAGTAAGTGGTTGCTGCTGCCGCTAGCGCTGGGTATGCCATACCCATACCAAGGCCCATAATTGCCATGGCAAGATATAGAACTTCAAACGTACTTTGCAAAAATAAGAGTAAATACGCGAGTGCAAGTAGTGGAAGTGCCAGTGATATCATCGCCTCTTTGCTAATTCTAGCTTTTTGTACCACTGTAAATTGGATGGTTAGTGAAGCAGCTGCGCTGCACATCATGGCAAAGCCAACTTGGCGGGCCGCATCAACAGGGGAAAGATGGTAAAAATCGATAAAGAAAAAGCCTAGTGATTGCTGCATCATCGCCATAGCACAAAATACGCAAATACAGGCGGCAACAAATACATAAGGTACACGCGAGCTAGCTATTTCTGATGAGTTAGCAGAAGTCTGAATGTTTTGCTGTGAAACCGGTGCCAGTACAGGAAGTTTTACATAAACGAGTAATAGTGCCAGCAGTGTGAGCAAAACAATACTGTAAAGTGGTGCGAGTAAGCCGAACCCAACTAATAGCCCAGCGTACGCAGGCCCGATAATCTGGCCTACATTACTAGCCGATGTTACTTTACTAATTGCACTAACCCGCCCTTGCACAGAGCTGATGGCAACAGCATAACCCACTGCTGACGGTGGTGTGGCTGACATTATTGTTGATTGTAAGCTTCGACTTAGCAGCAAGGCTAAAAACAAATTGGTTCCGCTTATGAACCCTGAAAATCCCGCCATCCAGGCGCTTGCAAAGGCAAACGTTCCCAAGCTATACCCGGTCAAACCAACCATCAATATTCGTTTAAAGCCAGCTCGTTTAGCAACTTTGCTCCATACGTTAGTGCCGAGGGCGAAGATAAATGCAGAGCTCGACATGATAGTGGCAATATGAAATTCCGTCAGCTCAGCTTCTCTTCCCATAGATGGCAACGTCGTAAGCATGACGCTTTGGCCAACTGAGGTAGCAAGTAGTGCGCAGAACAAGACACGAAAAACAATGGGTGTAGAGGAAGCCGGTAACACTTATTAAAGCCCTTAAACACTAGGCAAATTAGACGGCAAGCAGTATATCATAGCGACGCTAAAAAAATGCCCGCCAAAGGCGGGCCAAAATCAGAGGTATGTAAAGGCCGGGATGGGCCTTTGAGGGGAGAGGGTAGTCGCCTGATGACAACTCACTAATAACATCGACGACATTACCAGTGTCCTCACAATGGTTTCGCTGAAGGAACACACAAAGTCATTCAACGAATCCAAATAGGGTCAACAATCCCTTGCTGCACGAGACATCACTGTCAAAGCTTTCGATGTAGGTACTCTTGTACTTGTTTGCATTCCTTTTGAAACAAGTTCGTTGCATCCTGCGAGTTTATTTAGGTTGTCTTTTACCTAACCTCATCATCGTCCAGCGCTTAACGAATACAAAACACCTTGTCCTTAGCATCGATATCAAAACACTCCGGTTTCCTTGTTGACCAAGTCCATTTACATCCAATGTCGTCAACGTCAATATCAATCACCCATGCAATCTGGTCTCTCCGTTACTAAAGCCTTCCTGGCTACACATTGCATTCTGTCTTTATCCGTTAGTCTAATCTATGCTTTATCTGTGCCATAAATTTATTTTCGAAAGTAACATGTTTATATCTTTGATTTTTATGGGTTTATTTGTTCTTCTGTAAGTAGAGTAAAAAGCTACTACACGCACTTTGAAAAAACGATATGTAGTTTTTTCAAAGTGTGTGTCGCGTTTTACAAACAACAAAATGTGCTGGCTCGGTACTGTTTAAAAAATAGCTTGATCTTAGTGTATTAATATAAGATTATTTATATATAAGATTTATCTTATTTTGATTTGTCTTGAGTTAAGTTGGTTCTTTGGAGTTTTTATGACAGCACTAAGTACTCGCATCGTCGAAAAGTTATTGTGGATATCTACGCATAAAGGGAAATGGGTATATGCCGCATTGCTTGCGATAGTGTTATTTTGTGCATTCCAAATGCGTCTTATCGCGATTGACACCGATCCGGAGAACATGCTCGAACGCACTCATCCTGCGCGTACTTTTCACAATGAGACAAAACAAACCTTCGCCATGTTTGATGCCATTGTTGTTGGCGTGATTGCCCCGACGGGCGACATCTTCACACAAGAAAACCTAGTGGCTATCGATAGTCTTACCCAGCATATTTTATCTATAGACGGTGTTGTCGAACGGGATGTGATGTCGTTTTCCACGGTGGATAACATTACACAAGGTGATCAGGGCGAGTTGGTCTTTTCTTGGATGATGTCAGCACCTCCCGCATCAGATGTTCAGGCTAAAGATATTGCCTCTGCAATTTCGCGACTGCCTATGCTAGATGGCACGCTAGCGTCGTCGTCAGGCAACGCGGCGGCTATTTATGTACCAATAAAAGATAAAAACGAAAGTTATCGCATTGCACAAGATATTCGCCTGTTCTTAGAGAACAGTGGTAAAAGTAATGCAGATAGTCGAGATTCTAACAGCACATTGCAGTGGCACATTACTGGCCTTCCGGTGGCCGAAGACCAATTTGGTGTTGAAATGTTCGTACAGATGGGCATTGCAGCGCCTGCGGCGGGCTTGATGATTTTTGTTCTTCTGTTTGTGTTTTTCCGCAATCTCACCTTGATTAGTGCCCCTATGGTAGTGGCGATGGCAACTGTCATCATAACCATGGGCGCGCTAATTGGTATGGGGTTTACGGTGCATATCATGTCATCAATGATTGCGATTTTTCTTATGCCCATAGCCGTCGTAGATTCTGTACACATTCTTTCTGAATTTTCAGACCGCTATAAGCCTAGTCAAAAGGCAAATGAGGTCATTACTACCGTTGTTGAGCATCTATTTAAACCCATGCTGTTTACGTCACTGACATCGTCGGCGGGTTTCTTCTCTCTCATGCTAACGCCCATTCCACCAGTGCAGATATTTGGTGCTTACATTGGCTTTGGTATTTTATTAGCGTTTGTGATTACCCTCACGTTTATACCGGCATACATCTCGCACATGTCAGATGCATCACTACAAAAACTTCAGCAATCACTTCACGAAGGTAGAAGTGAAACTTTGCTGCAGCGCGGCATAGACCGTGTTCGTTATGTCGCACTCAACTATAAAAGTGCGCTGTTAATAACGTTTACCATAGTATCTGCTGTGTCTGTGTGGGGTATTACGCAAATTCAAATAAACGATAATCCCGTGCGTTGGTTTAAATCTGACCATGAAATTCGTGTGGCAGACCAGGCACTAAATCAAGCGTTTGCGGGTACTTATAACGCCTATATCGTGATTGAGAGTAGCCGCGAGGCCGAGAGCGCAGAGCGTATTTTAGCAACTTCGCAATTGCCAGATTCGCTTAACCAATGGAAACAACAAACGCTGACACTGCTGCAACAAGAAACTGAAGATAATCGACTTAGCCAGCTTTCCTTACGCATAGATGATGCACTTTTTGACGTCACTGACGATAGCGCAATAACAGCCTTGGAAGCATTCTCTAAACGCGTAGAAACCATTAAGCGAGAAAGTAAAATATTTCAACAGCCAGAGAACGTAGCGCTGCTAGCTAAATTACAGGCCTATCTTAATGAGCAAGCGTTGGTCGGTAAATCTCAATCGCTAAGCGATATTGTTAAAGTGGTCAACCGAGAGCTTCGCTCAGGGCAAGACAAAGACTACGTACTACCCACAACACAAGCGGCAATTGCACAAACCCTATTGCAATACCAGTCTTCACACCGTCCGCAAAACTTATGGCATTTTGTAACGCCTGACTATCAGAAAACGCTGGTATGGCTGCAACTAACCAGTGGTGACAACCAAGATATGACCCAAGTAATCAAGCTGGTAGATGATTACTTTGCGCAAAATCCGTTACCTGAAGGCTTGCGCTATCAGTGGGCAGGCAAAGCCTATCTCAACGTGGTATGGCAAGAAAATATGGTGGCAGGCATGCTCGAAAGCTTGCTAAGCGCATTCATTATTGTGTTCTTGATGATGGTCGTACTGTTCCGCTCACTGGTGTTTGGCGTACTCGCTATGTTGCCATTGACCATCACCATCACGTTTATCTATGGCGCAATTGGCATTGTTGGCAAAGATTACGATATGCCAATTGCCGTGCTGTCTGCACTGACACTGGGGTTGTCGGTAGACTTCGCTATCCACTTTTTGGCAAGGGCAAAAGAAATATACAAAGAAACGGGCAATGTAAACGCCACCTTAAACGCTATGTTCGACGAGCCGGCAAGTGCGATTACTCGAAATGCGTTGGTTATTGCGCTTGGATTCACGCCACTACTACTGGCGCCACTGGTACCTTACATCACGGTGGGCGTTTTCCTCGCCAGTATTATGTTTATTTCGGCGCTGGTCACCTTGTTGGTGTTACCCGCGGCCATGATCATGTTTAAACGTTGGGTTTTCAAGGAGGCCTAAAATGCGCGTTACAACTGTTCTTTCTGAAAATATAAAGTTATTCACGGTATGGGTGATAGCACTGCTTGTATCAGCCACTACGCTCGCTGCACAGCCATCAGAGCAGCAAGCTAATACAGACATGGCACTCGATGTCGATACAATTGTTAAAAAAGCCGAGCAGGTGGCGTACTACTCTGGCAAAGACGGTAAGTCTATGGCGCGCATGCTCATTGTGGACGAACAAGGCCGTAAACAAATGCGTCAGTTCACTATTTTGCGCAAAGACGTAACCACTGATGAAGGCGCAGATACTGGCGACCAACGCATGCTGGTGTTTTTTAGCCGTCCTACAGAAGTACAAGGCACGGTTTTTCGTGTTGAAAAGCATGCTGACCTCAATACTGATGACGACCGTTGGTTATATCTTCCGGCGCTTGATTTAGTGAAGCGTATTGCCGCAGGAGATAAGCGGACGTCGTTCGTAGGCTCTCATTTTTTCTATGAAGATGTGTCGGGGCGCGCAATCGCGCAGGATGATTTCACCTTGGTTTCTCAATCTGATACACATTATGTGCTTAAGGCTACCCCTAAAATGCCTCAAAGCGTTGAGTTTACCCACTATCTGGTTGAAATCGACAAGCGTACTTTCTTACCAACCACCATTAATTTTTATAAAGGTGATAACAATTATCGTCGTGTTGAAGCGGTAAGTGTGGAAATTATTCAAGGCCACCCTACAGTGGTGCGCAGCAAGGTGTCAGATTTAGCCTCAGGAGGGTATACCTTAATGGAGTTTAAAGGTGTGCAGTACGACGTTGACTTACCCGATAGTATCTTTAGCGAGCGCAGTCTGCGTGTGCCGCCACAGGCATACATGAACTAGTATGTGAGCTGATCGACGATGCGAATTAAACATGCCAAGAAAATGCCTTTTATTTTGCTTGCATTGTTACCGGTAATGCATAGCCAGATTGCGTTTTCACAACAAACTCAAAGCACGCCACCAAATACTGCCCAACGTGCGGTCCAAGCTGCTGCTCAAGGTTCTGCTCAAGATGCTGTGCCTGCAGATGAACAAAGCGAATGGCAAAGCGACGGCTGGGAAAACGATGTATGGGATGAGAATGATTGGGCAGTAACTGAGTCAAACACGCTTACCTTCAGCGGCTTTGGCGAACTCGCCATTGGTAACAGAATGCAGCGCGACATGGCCCTTGATACGCAAAGTACATTGCGTGATGCACGGCTACAGCTTCGTGCAGACTATGCACTAAGTGCGTCGTCGCTTTCATCAAAAGTGGATGTTTTTTACGATGGGGTTAAAAAGCGCTGGCAAAGCCAAGTGAGAGAACTTGCGTGGCAGGGTAACTTACGTGAGTTATTACCACAGAGTATGGGAGGCAATGCTGCATGGGCTAATGCCTTTGATATGAAAATTGGCCGACAGGTACTCACTTGGGGCACAGGCGATTATGTTTTTCTAAACGATCTCTTTCCTAAAGACTACCAATCGTTTTTTTCCGGTCGCGATGACGAATACCTGAAAGCGCCCAGCACAGCGTTAAAGCTATCGGGCTATTTTGAACTGGCCAACATGGATGTGGTTTATATGCCACAGTTTGAGCCCGATATCGGTATAACCGGCGAGGTGTTTTCATTTTACAGCCCACAGGCTCAGCAAAATATTGCCCCAGCATTTAGTGTTGTTGATGAAAATCGCCCTACCAATCGAGAAATTGCACTGCGCGTTTATAAAACTGTATCAAGCATAGAGTTAGCGGCATATGGCTATGTGGGTTACAGCAAACAACCTACCGCGTTTGATGTGAGCGGTCGCCCTCGCTATAGCAAAATGAACGCGTATGGCGTGAGTGCAGTGGCTCCCATTGGTAGCGGAATAGCCAACGCCGAATACGTATTTTACAACAGCACAGAAGATACCGATGGTAGCAACCCGTTTATACCTAATGATCAAAGCCGTTTTCTTTTAGGTTACAGCCAAGAACTTGTGGCCAATGTTACCGCGGGTGTGCAGTGGTATACCGAGTATACCCATGATGCTGCAAGGCTAGATCGCACCATGGGCACATTGGAAACTCTACAAGAAAAATATCGTCATTGGGCTACGGCGCGCCTGACATGGATGGCCCTTCGTCAAACACTTAACGTAAATGGTTTTATTTTTTATTCCCCCAGCGATAATGACGCTTACCTAAAGGCAACCGTCACTTATTCGCCTACCGACAAATGGCAAATTCGAAGTGGCATTAACCTGTTTGGTGGTGACAATCCATTTACATTTTGGGGGCAGTTTGAAGATGCCAGCAATGCGTACGTAGCGTATCGCTATTTTTATTAACGTCAGTTTGAAAAGACTGTCAGGTCAATCGTTTGTGTTTCTGACAGCCACTACATGAGTAAAGTGAAGAGGAATTATCATGTCTCAAGAAAAAGCCCTTACCGCATTTGCAGGTTTTATGGTGTTACTGTCGGTGGCGCTTACCCACTTTGTGCACCCTAACTTCATGTGGTTTACCGTGTTTATCGGTGCCAATTTGTTCCAGCAAAGCTTTACAGGGTTTTGCCCAGCCACGCTTTTCTTTAAAAAGGTCTTAGGGCTTAAAAGCGAGCGCGAATTGGCAAATCAGTAGCAGGGCTCACCCAAGGCCCTTTAAAAATACTTATTAAAAATGCCCAGTAGAAGTGCCTAAATATAAAAGATACTCAGATATAAATGCTAACACCCGCAATTTAAAAGGGGTGTGCTATGGTAGTGCCATTGTTATATGCAATTTTTTTCAGAGCAATGCGAACTGACAGTATGAAAAAGTGGCTAGCACTATTGGCATTTTGGGGAGTATGTTCACCCAACACACTATTAGCAGATTGGTTTTGGGGCAATGCTAGCATTATGGGTACCAATATCGAGGTGCAAGTGTGGGCTGATAACAAAGCCCAAGGTGATGCCGCTATAAAATCCGTCTTCACTCAAATGGAGGCGGTTAACCAACTTATGAGCCCTTATATTGAAACGAGTCAGCTTGCCATGCTTAATCGCGAGGCAGCCCAGTACCCTGTAAAAGTCGATACCGCTTTGTTTGAACTTATCGAAAAAGCCAACACCTTTAGCGCGATGAGCCATGGTGCCTTTGATATTACCTTTGCTAGCGTTGGCTTTATGTACGACTATCGCAACCACGCAAAACCCGATCAAGACCGTATTAATAAGCAGCTTAACGCCGTAAATTATCGCCATATTTCGCTAGATAATGAAGAAAACACCGTTTTCTTTAATCATCCCGACGTTAAAATTGACCTTGGTGGTATAGGAAAAGGCTACGCAGTTGATAAGTCGATAGAAGCACTGATTGCGATGGGAATAGAGCATGCACTGGTTACTGCAGGAGGCGATACCCGCCTTCTAGGAGATAGACGCGGCAGACCTTGGGTGGTCGGTATTCGCGACCCGCGAAACGAAGATAAGCAAGCAGTAAGGTTACCCCTTGAGAGTATCGCCATTTCGACATCTGGCGATTATGAGCGTTATTTCGAAGAAGATGGCAACCGATACCATCATATTCTGTCACCTAAAACAGGCAAGTCAGTGTATGAAGTGCAGTCAGTGTCGATTATTGGTCCATCAAGTACGATCAACGATGCTCTTTCTACCACTGTATTTGTGTTGGGCGTGGTCGATGGTATTAATCTGATTAATACCTTTTCTGACTACGAAGCTATCATTTTAGATAATGAGCGAAAGCTACATTACTCTGCGGGATTAACGCAGTAAGAATGCAGCGTAAGAGTTCGTACGCGCTAAACCATAACGTATTTATTTCTTCCCGTAGCTTTAGCGTTGTATAGGGCTTTGTCGGCCAATTCAATAAGTGACTCACTTTTCGTACTTCGGGGGATGGTATGCACTATACCTAAACTCATGCTCACATACTGGCTAACTTCAGAGCGAGAATGCGCTATTTTGAGTGATTGAATATGATTGAGAAGCTTTTGTGCTGCGTGTTCGGCACCGCTTGCATCTGTGTCTGTCAATATAACTGCAAACTCTTCACCACCATAACGCGCGACAAAATCGCCTGCACGTTGAAACACCGTCTTCAGTGTCTGGCCAACCTGCTGCAGGCAACTGTCACCTTCAATATGGCCATAGGTGTCATTGTATTTTTTGAAAAAATCGATATCGCCGAGTATAAGCGTTATGGGTTTATTTGAACGTTTTGATCTGCGAATTTCTTTACTTAATGCTTTGTCAAAGGAGCGCCGGTTAGCTACCCCTGTTAGCCCGTCGGTTAGTGTTAGTTTCTTCAGCTTTTCGTTTGCTTGAACCAATTTTTGCGTTTTCTCTTCTACAATTTTTTCAAGCTGGTGCTGATATTTATAAAGTAGCGCCTCTTTTTCTTTGCGTTCAGTAATATCGATAAAGGTAACGACAACGCCCGTTACTTCTCCGTCAGACAAAATTGGGTTTGCAAAATACTCTATTGGGAAGAGTGTACCATCGGCTCTCACAAAATATTCGTCATCGCCATGACGAGGCTGCCCGTCTTGTAACGTGGCGTATATTGGGCATTGGTCTTTAGGATATTCAGAACCGTCTTCATGCTTATAATGCACCAATGTGTGATTGCACTTTCCCTTCAGGTGCCCGAGTTCTAATCCAACCATACGCGCTGCCGCATTATTAACAAAGGTGGTTTTTCCATCTAAGTCCAGACCGTAAATACCTTCTCCTGCGTGTGTGAGTATTAGTGATAACTCCTGTTGTACTTTGTATAGAATATTATCGTTTCGACTTCTTCCCATAAGTACCGCCTTATGCAGGAGCTATATGATGTACACACTAGCGCGCGTGGCTTAAATGCTAATGCAAGGAATGCAAACGCGTATGTTTAAAGGTTAGTTCAAACATACTTTTACGCCAAGTAATCCAGGTGGTGTTACAGAATGTGACCTAGGGAATAGAGAGAATTGAGAGTGGAAAGAAGGGGCTTACACACTTAAAGCCCCTTCATACTATAAAGGCAGATTAAATAGTGCCACTGACGATAGGCTCAAAGGCAGTTAGACTGTCCATTAACGCACTGTTACCCAATCCGTGATTAGGAAACATCGACGCAAATTGACCTTGTTCTCCATGCAGCGCTAAATAATTTAGAATAATGGTTTCAACCAGCAAGTTAACATTGTTTGCTGCTGGTGTTGACGCTGTTTCTACTGAACCGTCGCTGCGCATAAAGCCAAGCTGCTGATGCTGCGCCTGCATATCTGGCGTTGCGCCAATGAGTTGCGGTGCGCCGCCGGGGTTGTATACCAAGAAGAATGAGGCCGACGTTGATGAGTTATCACCCGTCCACACACCTTTGCCACGGCCGTTCTCTGAATCATCCACCATGCCGTTACTGAATACCGAGCCATCACTGCAGACATACATCATAAGCGGCATGCCCACTCGTGCTGCGTATTCTAAACATGCACCCATGCAGCGTCCCGCTCGGCGGTCGCGCACCTCACCGGTGGCGCGACTACCGTCGTGATAATCATATCCGCCCATTGTAATTGTGCCAGCACCGGCAAAGCCATTAATTACCAACTTCATAACAGACGCGGTTTTTCTAAACTCACCGTCACCGCTGAATTCTTCTTCACTGAATATGCCATCGCTGCCCACAATAACGGGGTCGAGTGCAGGGTCTAGTGTTGAAGGATCGCCAAATCGGTCGGCAATGTCAGCGCTTTTCACATAGCCACAGCGCACCATGTCTTTGACGACTTCGTCAGCAGTAATTTGTGTGTTGACGTTATTTAGCTTCATATCGCTAATACGCTGAATCGACTCCATTACAGCCACCGAGTCTTGCTGGCTTAATAAGCCAACTAAATCGCCAGTGTTTACAAGCCCAGTTACATCAGACGGTCTGTCAATTTTGGTGGGCCTTACGGCAGCATCAATCATGGCTGCCGGTGCCATTGAGTTACCGCCAGAGTCACTGTTGCGGCTGCCTATCAGGGTAAGTAGAGACCCATCGGCACCTGCGCGATTAATACCGTACATGGGGTTGTGCGGGTTGTTACCCGTATCGTTTTCTGAGCGTGCGGGAATGACAGCGCCATCAATGTTGGCGCGATTAGTTACGCTGACTTTATCGAGAATACCGTGCAAAAAAGCACTGTCGCTGTGAAACGCAAGGCCCAATTCGTTATTTACAAAATCAGATAGCCCAGTATCAGGATTAGCAATGGACGGCACCATATCACCCGGCAGGCCTTGGCGAGAATAGCCAGCGGTGCTCAAAAAGTCGAGTTGGCCGCCGCGACCACCTACCAGTACATTCGAGCCTGCTATATTCGCACCGCCTGCGAGATCAAAAACGATAAAGGGTATTTTTCCCGCGCCTTGTGACGCAATACCACAGGTTGCTTTTAAGGCTTCCAAATCGGCTGATAGCGTGGCGTGTGCCATTTTAGGGTTGGCAAATAGGCTCATTACAGAGCCCCCCATAACCGTGGCTGCCCCCGTACAAAAACCTTGTGCGATGAACTCGCGGCGACTCATCGGGCGGCCGTGATCAAGGTGATACAAAGGAGCATCTGCACTTGCTGCTTGCTTAGGGCGTTTCTTAAAAAAGTGTGATGTAAGTTTTGCCATAATTGTTGTCCTACTGTATCAGCATAGTGGCGCTGCCAAGCACGGCGGCACAACTTGCTTTAGTCACGGTGCGCGTATACTGCACGTCGCAGCTGTTAGCGTTTGCGCATTGCGTTAAGCGGTCAATGAGCTGCTCAACTTCACTGCGTACTAGAGCGGCATCGGCTTGAGTACCAATATCAGTGCCGAGCATTGTCGTAATAATGGGGTTGATGACGCCATCGCGAGCCGCGCCGTTAAACGCCGTACTTGCAGGTTGAGAGAAGTCAAATTGCGGAAAGTAGGCTTGGCGTAAGCTGTCACTTTCAACCAAGGTATCGCAGTATTTAATTGCAAGCTGAGTAACGGCCATTTGATTCGCCGCTAAGAAGCTGGTGATGTCGGTGACAGACGGCAGTTGTTGTTTCAACTGACTAAAGGTCTGGTTAACAGAGGGTGTACTCATCGGCACGGTAGTCATTGCTGACATGCTGGCGTTAATCTCAGCGAAGTGCTTGGTGCCAATATCAGGTTGTGCTTCGAGGTCTGCCGCTTCTGCAGGGGCCGGTGGTGTAGCCTCAACTCGAACATCAGTATTGTCACCTAGTACTTCAAAGGTCAAAAAGAACTCGTCTAGTTCTGGCCCTTTCTCTAAAGGAATAATGGTACCTTGTCGTGACAACAGTTGGCCTGACTGTGCCGAATAAGACGCTGCGTTAATCGAAGTACTAAGCGTTGAAAACACTTGTCCCGCGAAAGACTCTCTGCCATTTATGCCTATGCGAATACCTTCTATGGCAACGTCTGGAATCTGCGCATTACTATCAAGGGAAATAAAGAACGGCTCAGCAAAAAGGTAGCTGTAGCTATCAAACTGGCTTACCTCAAAAACAATATAGCTTTGTGGTACGTCAATAAGGTCACTAATGCCAAACAGCAAGAAGTATTGCTGGCCAACACCCGCATCGAAGTTTTTCGTAATTTCATCATCGGTTAATGTACGGTTGTGAACCGCAACCATACGCAGTGTACCTGCCCATGGAAAGTCGCCTGATACTTCGCTGCCCAGTACAAAAGCAAAGCTGTCATCCCAGTCAAGGAAGTTGCCACCCTCAACATCATCTATATCGTCAGTAAACGCGCCGTTAACGTAAATTCTACGACGGTTATTGGCGTCAATATTTACCACAACATGTTGTAAGGCCGCTTGTAAATCTTCATCGGCATCGGCAGTTGATAAGGCGGGTTCGCCATTTACATCGGTGTTTTCATTGCGTAGCAGCACATCATAATTGTATAGCGTTTGCCCTAGTGTGAAGTTGCGGCGGTCGCGCCCTCCCGAGTAGCTCACAATACGCGCTGGGCCTTCTTGAGTAACATTCGCTGGTGCTACCCAAGCTTCAATCGCAAATTCGCCACTACCTAGAATGAGATCATACAGTTTTCGGCTGTTGGTGGTGCTGCCTTGGGCTTTACCATTGGCAAACTGCACGCCGTAACCGCCTACCCAGTTGTAGCTGCCCGAGAGTGTCAAATCGAGTGCCGGATCTACGCCTGACGTGTCAAATGCCGTGTTCCCGCTACCGGTTTTAAATTCCCATTTTGCAATGACATATTGCTCGAATCGTCCGCCACCACTGGCTAGGGTTCCGTCAAATAACGATAGAGCATCAGAGTTAACAAGGTTTCCATCAAGCTCAGTGAGTTCAATATTGTCTGACATCTGTGCAATCGCCGCGCTAACGGCATTGCCATCTTGCTGGCAGTCACTCCAGCAATTGTGAAACTCATCGCGCAAACGCACCACAAAACGCGAATCGTCCGGTACGTCAAGGTTCATTCGGTCTTTTGCGGCTTCATAGGCTTCATCAATATCGCTCGATGAGAAGAAAGGCGAAATAGGAATGGTGGCACTATTGGTGTGACAGCTGGCGCAATGCGTTTGCAATATGGGATACACCGTATTCTCAAAAAGCGCAGGGCTCTCTGGAAAGTTTTTGGTCGAGCCCGGTGCTCTAGCAACAGGGGCTTGTAGCTCTATTTCGGTGGCTTGGTTTTGCGCATCAGAGTCACTAGCCCAATCGCTAATCCATGTCGTCATGATGTCGGCGCAAGCGCTGTCGCTGGTGAGCCAGCAGTTGTGGCCGCCAGCAACTTTGGTGACAAGCCGTGACTCACTTGGTTGTGCTAAATCTACCAAGGCGCCTGTATCGGCATAGGCTAAATTAATATCATCGTTACGCGCGAAAGTGGGCGTTTGTACACCTTGGGTATGACACGCGCCGCAGCGGTCGGCCGTGGCAATGTTATCCCATAATGCGCGTTTGAAATTGGCGACGTCATCGGTACTCGCTGCAGGTCCTGTGTAATTCACAACTGGCTGCTCGGTAGGGGGCGGTAACGGTGTAGATTGTACCTCTACATCGCTGCCTCCACATGCACTTAATGCTGTTACCAACGTTCCTATAGCAACGGCGCGAAGACCGTTATGGTTGAAGAGAAAGTGCGCCACAATTATTCTCCTTTGCAGTAGTTTGCCGCATCAGCAAACACAGACTTCATTTGATAGCCAGACGCTGCAAATTGAGATTGCATAGCGCTAATCTGAGTGCGATCGTCGCTGTCTTGAGGTTTGCGAAGGCACACTTCTTCAAACACTTTTGTAACTTGGCATTTTGCGAATTGCTGGCTATTCGCCAGTTCTTGTCCCATCGATTTAGCACCGTTCCCAGAACCCGGCAGGGCGTTTGACCAACCAAGATTAAAGTTGGGGCCTTCCCGCCAGTAGTTGTCCCAACCGTCATCAAGTGTCACAAAGCCGTGAATAAAGTTGTTGCTGTTAATGCGATACTTCTCTTGAACACGAGTACCCGTGACAGGATCTGTTTGACCTTGAGCGTTGTACTGCAGCGCGCCGCGTTCGCCGTCTGGGTCGTTGTCTACATCGTATTGATAGTTGTAGTAAGCAAACGCTTGGGCAAGAGGATCCATACCAGAGTGACAACTTACGCAGTTGTTGTGGAATAACCTACTATCGCCACCCGGGCTTCTGCTTACGTCTTGCCTAATGCGATCTGGTGCACGGGTTATATCGGCAACCCCTTCTAAGTCGGTGCACATATGGTTCATTAGAGTAAAACGAAACATGGCACGATTAGTTCCGTCTTTGAAAAAGGCTTTGGCGGCTGCACGGGTAGTCATAACACCTGCAGTAGCCTCTGCGGGTAGGCCGGTTGTTGCCGATTGTGTGGTGCTCACAAGGTGTGCATGTAAATCGGTTACGGCGTCTTCCATAGCCAAATAATGATCGTTATTGCTCGTGCTATAGGGTGGTAAGCCCAATGTGGGTGAGCCGACGTATAAAATGTCGCCGCTCAATACTTCGCGAAAATCAACATCGTCCCTCACCATGCCGATTACCGTTGCCATGTAATCATTGAGAGGCTCAAATTTATCGAACGCTTCATTGGTCCAGGGCGCTACCCACGTTTTCACCGTCACGTTGTAAAAAGCGGGATTTTCCATCGCTAGGTATGCTGCACTTCGGGCATCCCCAGCTTCGATATAGCTTTGCATAGTATTAAGCACAGTTTCAGAAGCAGGCACGCCTACAAGGCGTTCGTGCATACGTGCAGCTTGTTCTCGCGCGCCTGCGTTTGCATTAGCGCAAAATACAGTAGAAAGTGCGGCAGAAAGCCCTAACCCCCAAAGGGTGTGTTTGATACCGAACTGTAAAGCACGAGGCCTTAACGAACCTGATGGCCAAGCGGAATATAAAAAATTGGGTAACGGGGAAAAAAGGCTGAGAAAATTTCGCACGGTGTGTGATCCTGTCATTCGCAGTATGACAAATGAAACCAATCGCACCGTTACAGTTAAATACTCATAAAATGTTATAGGTCTTAAAACTTATAACTAAGTGTAAAGTGTCGCGGTTGATAAGTAGTGAAAAGCAAACCTTTAGGTGACAGCATTAAAAAAACCACAAACTGCGCTAAGTCTCTGAAACTTGGATAAAGTATCGGCTAATTTTCTTGTCTACTGTCTGGGATAAGCCCGCAGTAATGAGCAGCAGCGCGCTGTCACACCCATACCCTCGACTTTTTTCAGTCTGTTGTCGTTATTGCACCAAAAATTAGAAGTAAGTCATTCCTGTGTCTGTT